>DAOUEM010000616.1:0-25438 GCA_034430555.1 Anaerolineae bacterium
TTACCCCGACGCCCTCAGCTTGGCCGCCGATTTCCAGCGCGCTATCCTGTCGAGCCAGGCTGCTCCCGGTATCACCGTGCCGGCTGCGGGGGTTCGACAGCCGCTGGTGGGCGATCAAACCCAGGTTCTGGACAATGGCGACGATGGGAGGACCGATGTCGGCGTCGGCACGCTGGTCCTGGACCAGATGTGGGAGCCGGAGAATCCGTATAAGGGACTGCGGGCCTTTGAGCAGGCGGATGCCGTCGATTTTTACGGGCGCGATACCTTGATCGCGCAGCTTGTGGCGCGCTTTCAGGGTGGGGAAAAGGCACAGCGTTTCCTGGCGGTGGTGGGCCCCAGCGGCAGCGGCAAGTCGAGCGTGGTCAAAGCTGGCCTGGTCCCGGCGCTGCGGGACGGGGCCTTGCCCGGCTCCCGCAACTGGTTCGTGGCGGAGATGGTGCCTGGTGACAATCCGCTCCGGGAGCTGGAAGCGGCGCTGCTCAGCGTGGCCGTCAACCCGGCGGCTGACCTGACCGGCCTGCTGCGGGCCGGCGAGCGCGGTATCCTGGCGGCGGTGGAGCGCATCCTGCCGCCGGAACCTCAGATCGAGCTGCTGCTGGTGATCGACCAGTTCGAGGAAACGTTTACCCAGGTGCTGGCCGATGCCAACCGCCGGTTTTTCCTGCGCAGCCTAACGACGGCCGTCACGGCGCCAGACAGCCGCCTGCGGGCGGTGATCACCCTGCGCGCCGATTTTTACGACCGCCCCCTGCTGTACGAGGGTTTTGGCGCGTTGATCCGCGAGCGGACCGAGGTTGTGCTGCCGCTGTCCACGGCGGAGCTGGAGCAGGCTATCGTCGGCCCGGCGCAGCGAGTCGGCCTGCTGGCGGAGCCGAACCTGGTGACGGCGATCATCGCCGACGTGAACGAGCAGCCGGGCGCGCTGCCCCTGCTCCAGTATGCCCTGACCGAGATTTTCGAGCGGCGGGAGGGACAGCGGCTCTCGCTGCGCGCTTACCAGGACAGCGGCGGAGTCACCGGCGCGCTGGCCCGCCGCGCGGAGGAAGTCTACCTCATGCTGGGCGAGGAAGGCCAGGCGATGACCCGCCAGTTGTTCCTGCGGCTGATCAGCCTGAGCGAAGGCATGGAAGACACCCGCCGCCGCCTGCACTGGGCGGAAGTGGCCTCGCTGGCCCGCGATTTCCCGGTGGTGGAGGCGGTGCTCGACGCCTTCACCCGCTATCGTCTGCTGACGCTGGACCGCGACCCGGCCACCCGCGAGTCGACGGTCGAGGTGGCGCACGAAGCCCTGATCCGCGAGTGGGCGCGCCTGCGCGAGTGGCTGGACGACAACCGGGTGGGCGTCCAGTTGCAGCGCCTGCTGGGAGCCGCCGCTCAGGAATGGTACGAGGCCGACCAGGACCCCGGCTTCCTGCTGAAAGACGCGCGCCTGGCCCAGTTTGAAGAATGGGCGGCCGCCACCACCCTCCAGCTTACCGCGGAGGAGAAGGCTTTCCTGGTCGCCAGCCTCGCCGAACGCGAAAAACAGGAAGCCCTGGAAGGCGAGCGCCGTGCCCGCGAGCAAGCCCTGGAACGCCGTGCCCGCACCTGGCTTTTAGGCCTGGTGGGCGTGCTGGCCATGGCGACCGTGATCGCCCTCCTGCTGACCTACTTCGCCTCGGCGCAGCGGCAGATTGCCGAGGCGCGGTTGAGCGAAATCCAGAGCCTGTCCATTACCGAAAATGCCCAGCGTGCCCTCGATGACGGCGACGGCGACCTGGCCCTGGCGCTGGCCCTGTCAGCTGTCCCGGCCATGGACTCGGAAGAACCTGTGCTCCCGCAGGCCCGGCAAACCCTCTACCGGGCGGCCTACGCGCCGGGCACACGCCTGCTGTTCGACGACCACCAGGCCCCCTTGATCGGCGTGGCCTTCAGCCCGGATGGCACGCTGGCGGCTTCCGCCTCGGGCCGGATCAACCCGCTGGACCTGCCGGCCGACAACAGTGTGCGCATCTGGGAGACCACCACGGGCACCGTCGTCCACTGGCTGAATGAGGAGCGCGGCGGCCACACCGACTCGGTGACGGACGCCGTCTTCAGCCCCGATGGACGGATGCTGGCTTCCAGCTCCGCCGACCGCTCGATCATCTTGTGGGATGTCGCCAGCGGCCAGGTGATCCGCCGCCTGCTGGGCCACGGAGATTGGATCAACCGGCTGGCCTTCACGCCGGATGGCCGCCGCCTGCTGTCGTGCAGCGGCAACTTCCTGATCACCATCATCCCGCTGCCGTTTTTACCTGCTTCGGAAGATACCACGGTCCGCCTGTGGGACGTGGAGACGGGCGAGTTGCTGCGTATTTTTGGGTCGGACGGGGCCGGCCACCGGGGACCGGTGATGAGTCTGCGTCTCAGCCCGGATGGCCGTTTCGCCGCCTCCGGGGATGCGACCGGCCTGATCATCATCTGGGATGTGGAGACCGGCCAGGAGGTCCGCCGCCTAGAATCGCCCGGCGACTGGGTGAACAGCCTCGACTTCGACCCGGACGGACGTCTCCTGATCAGCGGCCTGGGCAAACCGAGCATCGGCGGCTCCGGCTCCTCGTCCACCGTGGCGGCGCTGTGGGACCTGGAGACGGGCCAGCGGCTACGCGACCTGGTAGGCCACACCAACGTTGTCATCGGCGCGGCCATCAGCCCGGACGGCCGGACCGCCCTGACCGGTTCCGCCGACCGCACCCTGCGGCTGTGGGACGTGGCCTCCGGCGAGCCGCTGGCCCGTCTGGTCGGCCATGATGACTGGGTGTTTGACGTGGCTTTTTCCCCGGATGGCCGGCGGGCGCTTTCCGCCTCGGTCGATAGCACCGCCCGCGTCTGGAACCTGTTTGACGGCAGTTACCTGGGCAGTTTTGCCACCGACCGCGTCACCGGCGTCCGTGCGGTTGATATCAGCGCCGATGGCAGCCGGGTCGTTGCCGGCGATGACGAGATGCGCGTGATCCTGTGGGATGCGGCAACCGGTGAGGCGATCCGCCGTTTTGGCGAGGGCGGGGGCGGTCATACCACGGACGTGACGGCCGTCGTCTTCAGCCCGGATGAGCGGCTGGTGCTCTCCGCCGACCTGGACGGGGTGATCATTCTGTGGGACGCGGCGACCGGTGAGGCAATACGCCGCTTCGAAGGCCACGGCAATGCGGTCATGGCGCTGGCCTTCAGCCCGGATGGCGCGCAGGCGATCAGCGGCTCCGGCGACCCGGCCAGCCGCATCCCCGGCGAGGACAATACCGTCCGCCTGTGGGAGGTGGCCACCGGCCGTGAAATTCGCCGTTTTGAAGGCCACCAAGATGTGATCTGGGACGTTGCCTTCAGCCCCGATGGCAGCCTGATTGCGTCGGCTTCCGGCAACAGCGTGCAGGTCTCCGGCGATAACAGCGTCCGCCTGTGGGACGCGGCGACCGGCGAGCAGGTCCGGTTACTGCTCGGCCACACCGACATCGCCAACAGCGTGTCTTTCAGCCCGGACGGCAAACTGCTGCTCACCAGTTCTGACGATGCGACCATGCGGTTGTGGAGCGTGCAGACGGGCGCAGAACTCCGCCGCCTGGAAGGTCACACCAGTTTCATCTCGACCTCGCTGTACGGCCCTGATGGGCGGTTTGTCATCTCTGGCTCGGAGGACCGCACCATCCGGCTGTGGGACGCGTTCACCGGTGAGGAGATCAACCGTTATACCGGTCATGCCGCCACGATCTGGGACCTGGCGCTCAGCGCCGACGGGCGCACGCTGGTATCCTCGTCGTCGGATGGCGAGATTCGCCGCTGGCGCATCGACCAGGACCTGGATCAACTGCGGGACTGGTTGGTGGACAACCGCTATCTCCGCGACCTGACCTGCACCGAGCGCGCCATGTACCACATGCAGCCCTACTGCGAATAGCCGGCCAGCCATCCCACAGATGCGATTCTGCCGGTTCGGTCCCTGCCGCCGGGGGCCAGAACCGGGATCAACGCAAGCCCATGCCCTTGAGGTTCTCGTAGCTGAGGCGCAGGCTCTCGAAGGGATCGCCCGGGCAGATGTCCTGTTCGACCGCGTACCACTCGACGCCGGTTTCCTGGCAGGCACCCAGGATGGCCGGCCAGTTGAGGTTGCCCGCGCCGACCTCGGCCATTGCCTGCTCGCCATCCACGATGACCATGTCCTTGAGGTGGACGACCGGCATGCGGTCCTTCATGCGGCGAATCCAGGCCGCGGGGTCGCCGCCGCCGTGCTGAATCCAGTAAGTGTCGAGTTCGGCTTGCAGGTAGCGGGGGTCGGTTTCCTGGTAGATGATGTCCAGCCCGATCTGCTGGCCGAACCGGACAAATTCGAAGCTGTGATTGTGATAGCTGAAGGTCAGGCCGGCGGCGTGCAGTCGTTCGCCGATCTGGTTTGCTTCCGCCGCGAAGCGCCGGAAACCGTCTTCGCCCGCTACGCGGTATTCGGCGGGCATGCTGCCGATGGCGACGTGCCGGCACTGCCACAGCTCATGCTGCGCGATCACGACGTCCAGGTCGTCCCACAGAGCGCGGCTGGGCCGGACGTGGGTATTGCAGATGGTCAGGCCCAGGTCGTCGGTGATGGCCTTGACCTCACTGTCCGGGATCGGCCCGATGGCCGAGACCTGCACGGCGGTGTAGCCGATGGACCGTATCATTTGCATGCTGACGGTGAAGTCGGCGGCGGTCTGGGTATGTTCGCGGACGGTGTATAACTGGGCGGCCAAACGAGGCGGGGTCATGGGGTGCTTCTCCCTGGTAGCCGGTAGGTTCTGGCGGTGGGTGTGATGGCAGGATAATATCCTGATTATCGCATGTCCCTCCTACGCCGCCATGATGATTGTCACAAGGCCAAGCCTATGAATCCAACAAAAACGGTGCAACTTCCCTGGGGACAGGATGCCGTGTCCTTCACCCTGCCCGAAAACTGGCGGCTGGCCGGCGACATGACGCCCCATCCGCTGCCGCCGGTGGCCGCTGTCTCCGAGGCTGCCGCCTCAGCGCTGCAGGAACCATTCGGGATGCCGCGTCTGTCGGCGCTGGCCGCACCTGGTCAGAAGATCGTGTTGGTGATCGACGATAACAGCCGGCCCACCCCGGTCGACCAACTGCTGCCACCCGTCCTGGCCGAACTGGCAGCGGCCGGGGTCGACCGCGGCGAGGTGACGCTGATCGCCGCGCTGGGCCTCCACCGGCCGATGACCGACGACGAGATCGCGCGCCGCATCGGCCCCGAATACATGGCCGATCTCACTTTAGTGACCCACGATCCCGACGACCCCGCGAAATTGGTCTCGCTGGGCACGTCGGAGCGCGGCACGCCCATCCTGCTCAACAAGACCGTGGCCGAAGCCGACCTGGTGATCAGCCTGGGTTGCATCGAGCCGCACATCATTGCCAGTTTTGGCGGCGGCTACAAAAACATCTTCCCCGGCGTGGCGGGACGCGCCACCATTGCCCATAACCACACGCTTAACTGCCGCCCCGAATCTTTCAACAGCGTCGGCCAGCCCATCACCCACAATCCCATGCGCCAGGACCTGGAAGCATGCGGCGCGCAGCTGGCGAAACCCGTGTTCATCGTCAACGCCGTGCTGGATGCGGCGCTGTCGTTGGTCCGGGTCGTGGCCGGTCACCCGGTGGACGCGCATCGCGCCGGCGTGGAGACCAGCGCCCGCATTTACGGCGTGCGCCTGCCCTGCCTGCCCGACGTGGTTGTCGCCGCTTCCCACCCGATGGACCAGGATTTGCGGCAGGGCGTCAAGGCGCTGGCCAATACCGTCCGCGCCGTGCGACCGGGCGGCGTGCACTTCACCCTCATTCGCGCGGAAGAAGGGGTAGGGGTTTTCGGGCTGGCCAACAAAAAACTGCCGCTGGGGCGCGGCGCGTTGAAGCTGTTGGCGCCGCTGCTGCTGCCACTGGTGCCTCGTCTGAAGTTTAAGGGGTTGGGCGAGGAGGACCGCTTTTTCCTGTACTTTGCGCTGCAGGCGATGCGCCACGCCATGCTGCTGGTTTACGCGCCGACCATCCCGCCGGAAGTGCAGCAAAACCTGCCCTTTGTCCGCTTCGTGGAGTCGGTCGAGGAAGGTATCGCCCTCGCCCAACGCCGATGTCCCGGCCCGGCGGACGTGCTCGTTTTTCCCCACGGGGGCAGCACCTATCCCATTTTGCCGGACTAGATCGCCAGAGCCGTCTCGATGGCGCGCAGTGTGTCCGCGTCCAGGCTGAGCGTCACCGCCTGCAGCGTTTCCGCCAACTGGTCGGGCTGCGTGGCCCCGGTGATGGCGCAGCTGACGGCCTGGTGACGCAGGGTCCAGGCCAGCGCCAGTTGGGCGCGCGTCATGCCCAGCCCCTCGGCAATGGGACGCAGGGCGCGCACGGCCTGCATATTGGCCGCGTGCAGCAGGTCCTGACGCAGCCATTCCAGGCGATCCAGGCGGCTGCCCGCCGGGATGCCCTGATCGTATTTGCCGGTGAGCAAGCCGCTGGCGAGCGGACTTGAGGCCAGCAGACCAAGACCGTTGGCCGCGCCAAACGGCAGCAGCCCCCCTTCGACGGCTTCCCGGTTGAGCAGGTTGTACTCCGCTTGTTCCGCTAATGGGCGGTGGAAGCCGTGGCGCTCGCAGAGGTCCAGTGCCGCCTGGATTTGTGCGGCGGTCCAGTTGCTGGCGCCCCAGTAAAGCGCCTTACCTTGCACGACCAGGTCGTTCATCGCCCGGACGGTTTCCGCCAGCGGGGTTACCGCATCGTAGTTGTGGCACAGATATAGGTCCAGGTAATCGGTGCCGATGCGCTGTAATGACCGGTCGATGCTCTCCATGACGTGCTTGCGGGAGAGACCCCGGTCGTTCACGTCATCGCTCATCGGCCAGAAGACCTTGCTGGCCAGCACCAGCGTGTGCCGCGGGAACGATCGCAGCAGCGCGCCCATCAGCCGTTCGGCATCCCCGCTGGCGTAGATGTCGGCCATGTCGAAGAAGTTGATGCCGTTGTCATAGGCATACGCGAGGATCGCGCCGGCCGCTTCCGGGTCGGTCAGGCTGCCGCCAAAGGTCGTCCAGCCGCCCAATCCCAGCGCACTGACCTGGAGGCCGGAGTCGCCCAGCCGGCGGTATTCCATGGGTTTAATCTCCCTGCCCCGGCACATCGGACGCATAGGACTCGAACCAGCCTTCCGGTGTCTCGATGGGCGTGTAAAAGTCCGTCCAGGGACGGGCGAACAGGGCGATGGCCGTCAGCCGCTGCACGCGTTCCAGGGCCGTTTCCGCCAGGAAACGCCGACGCTCCTCGCCGGTCATCGGCACGGCTTCCTTCCAGATGGCCCGGCCCCCCAGAAATCCGCTGGCGCCACGCTGACAGGCCACACGCACCTGCCGCTCGAACACCGGGTAATCCACCCCCGCGCTGAGCAGCACCCACGGCACGGTGCAGACCTCGCTGACGGCGGCGCAGGCCTCCGCCCAGGAGCCAGGGCTGTCGTCGTAGGCGGCATCGACCGGGAACTCCAGCTTGAGCACGTCCGGGTGCAGGGCGCTCAGGCGGCGCGCTGTCTCGCGGATGATGGCCGGGCGCGCCTGGGCGAAGGTCTCGCTCTCCTTCGGTACCTCCGGGTCTGGGCTGTAGGTGACCGGCTCCACGAACAGGGCGATGTCTGCCTGGCGGCAGGCCTCGCGCACGTCGTTCAGGCAGCGCTCGATATCGCCGGTCGTTTCGCTGTCCGGGTGGTAATACACCAGGATTTTTATGGCGGAAGCGCCCATCTGTTTGATCTTGCCCACCGTCCAGCCGTCGATGAAGTCGACCGTGCGGGCGGTGGGGACGCCGGCGTAACCGGTTTTTTCCAGGCACATCAACAGGCCGCAGGTGCCGGCAGTATCGAGGGCGGCCGGCATGCCGTAAACCGGGTCCAGCAGCACGGCGCTCAGGTGCGGCGACAGCGCGCTCACCACCTCGCGTTTGATCTGCGCCGCCGCCTGGTAGGGCGTGCCTGCGGGCAGCATCCGGCGGTAGTTGCCCCGCTGGTCGAAGGCCATGATGTTAAAGGTGTGTTTGTCATTGCTGGTTGTTTGTAAGCTGCGCCACTTGCCCGGCGTAAGAGTCGTTTTCATCGTGCTCCCTCCTGTTCCCGGATGAAAGCCCGCACCACGGCCAGCGGCTGCGCCCCGGTCATCGCGCCCTGGGCCGTGACGGCCAGCGCCCCGCAGGCATTGGCGAACAGCGCTGCCACCGGCGGGCTGTCCCCGGCCAGCCAGCGCACCAGGAAGCCGGCGTCGAAGCAGTCGCCGGCCCCGGTCGGGTCGACCTCCTGCACGGCAAAACCGGGCACCTGGATGGTGTCCTCGCGCCTATACACGGTGCAGCCCGCTTCACCCGCCGTGACAATCACGATACGCCCCTCTTTATCCCCCAACAGGGCATCGACCGCCGCCGGCAGCGAGTCGGTCCCTGTCAGGAGCTGCGCTTCCTCCGCGGTGGGGATGATCACGTCGGCGGCGTCCAGGAAGGGTTGGAAAGTCTCGCGCGCCTGCGCCGGCGGCATCAACTGGGGACGCACGTTCGGGTCGAAGCTGATCCTGGCCCCGGCTGCCTGCGCCAATTCCAGCGCTCGCAGGCTGGTCTGCAGCGCCTCCTGGTGGATGGACAGGGTGGAGCCCATCATGTGCAGCACCTTCAGGCCGTCAAACAGGGATTCGTCCAACTGCTCCGGCGAAAGTTCTCCGGCAGCCGCGTAACGCAGGTGAAAGACAAAATCGCGGGAGCCGTCCCCGGCATAGGCCACGAAGGATACGCCGGTCGTGTTGTCCGGTGAGACGTGCAGCCCGCGCGTATCGACCCCATCCGCCGCCAGTTGATCGCGCAGGCAGCGGCCAAACGGGTCATCACCGATGGTGCCGATGGCGGCCACGCTGGCGCCCAGTCGCGCTGCCTGCACCGCAAAGATAAAGGGCGCGCCGCTGGGGAACGGCCCCATGAACGGGCCGGGCCGGTGCAGCGGCTGGTCGATGCCGGTGCGGTTGAGTTCCACCAGCGCTTCCCCGACGGTGAGAATATCGAAGGACATGGGATAACCTCCGGTTGTAGGCGAAGCTCCCGGCGCGGCGGCATCGGCTGAATCGTGCTGGCTTCGCGGATTCTGGCGTCGCCATGACTTTAGCACACTGCCGGTTGGCGTCAACGTCGTCCGACAGGTTATGCCTGCACCCGGCACGCCGGTTTTTTTGTGCAAAATGCTTTTGGTTGTATAGTAAGTTGTTTTTGCGGCGGGCTGCGGTTTGTCGCTGGCCCGGTTCACCGGATGGAGCGTTATGGGCACGCCACTGACTTACATTGAAGTCGACCTGGACGCCATCGCGCACAATGTGCAGGCTATCAAGTCATTTGTCGGACCGGCGGTCGAGTTGATCGCCGTGGTAAAGGCCAACGCCTACGGGCACGGCACCCTGCGCACCAGCCAGACGGCCCTGGCACATGGCGCTGACCGCCTGGCGATTGGCCGCGTGGACGAGGGAGTCGCGCTGCGCCAGGCCGGAATAACCGCGCCGATCCTGGTGCTGAGCTACAGCATGCCCTCGGAGGCCGAGGCTGCCGTGGCGCACGATCTCACGCTGGCCGTCACCGAGCTGCCGGTGGCGGAGGCGCTGTCCGCGCAGGCCAGGGCGCAGGGCAAACGGCTGCCCATCCACGTCAAGGTGGATACCGGCATGGGGCGCTTCGGCCTGCTGCCGGACGAGGTGCTGCCCTTCGTGCAGCGACTGGCGGCGCTGCCCGGCCTGGTGCTGGAAGGGCTGTTCACCCATTTTTCCACCGCCGATGCCATCGACAAGACCTACGCCCAGGCGCAGTTCGAGGCGTACCGGCGCGTGCTGGATGCTCTGTCGGCGGCAGGCTTTCACTTTCCACTGCGGCACGTCGCCAACAGCGCCGCCACGCTCTCTCTGCCGGCGACGCACCTGGACGCCGTGCGGGCGGGCATCATCCTCTACGGCCTGATGCCGTCCGGAGATGTCGAGCCGGTGGTCGACCTGCGCCCGGCCCTGTCGCTCAAGAGCCACATCGCGCGGGTGCAGTGCCTGGAACCGGGCGCGAGCATCGGTTACGGCCGGACCTACGTGGCCGAGGCCCCCATGACCGCGGCTCTGGTCCCGGTCGGTTACGGCGACGGCTACCATCGACTGCTGTCGAATCGCGGCGCGGTGCTGGTTAATGGACAGCGCGCGCCGATCGTGGGCCGGGTGTGCATGGACCAGTTTGTGATCGACATCTCGACCGTCGGCCCGGTGGCGGTGGATGACGAGGTGGTGCTCATCGGCCGGCAGGGCGGGGACTGCATCTCGGCGGAAGAAATGGCCGGTTGGGCTGATACAATCAATTACGAAGTCGTGACATCCCTGCTGCCCCGCATGCCGCGCCGGTACCTCACGAATTCGGCGGAATAACCCGGCTGCCTCAATCGATCGCCGCAACCATTGAGGTTACCGCCCGGCGGTCGGGTCTGCCGCAGCGGTCGGGTCTGCCGCAGCGGTCGGGTCTGCCGCAGCGGCCAGGGCTGCCGCGCGCCGGAACTGACTCATGTACAGGTCGTGGTAAAAGCCGCCCTGGGCGACCAGTTCGTCGTGTGTGCCCCGCTCGATGATGCGGTGATCGTTGATCACCAGCACCTTGTCAGCGTTGCGAATGGTGCTCAGCCGGTGGGCGATGACAAACGCCGTCCGCCCTTCCAGCAGCCGCAGTAGCGCCTCCTGGATTTGAATCTCGGTGCGGGTATCGACGCTGCTGGTGGCTTCGTCCAGGATGAGGATGCGCGGATCGGCCAGGGCGGCCCGCGCGATCGCCAGCAGTTGCCGCTGTCCCTGGCTGAAGTTGTGCCCCTGCTCGGAGACCTGTGTCTGGTAGCCCTTTGGCAGGTGGCGGATGAACCGGTCGGCGTTTGCCAGCCGGGCCGCCTCGATCACTGCCTCGTCGCTGGCTTGCAGCCGCCCGTAGCGGATGTTGTTCATCACCGTGTCGGAAAACAGGAAGGTATCCTGCAAGACGATGCCCAGCTGGGCGCGCACGGAGGCCTGCTGCACGTCCCGGATGTCGTGTCCGTCGATCGTGATCGCGCCCGTGCTTACGTCGTAAAAGCGGCTCAGCAGGCTGATGATGGTGGTCTTGCCGGCGCCGGTCGGGCCGACCAGGGCGATCGTCTGGCCGGGCCGGGCGTCCAGGCTGACGTCGATCAGCACCGGTTTTTCCGGCTCGTAGGCGAAGCTCACCCGGTCGAAGCGTACGTCGCCCGCCACCTGGGGCAGCGGTGACGCGCCGGGCGCGTCCTGCACGTCGGGCTGCGCATCCAGCACGGTGAAGATGCGTTCCGCGCCGGCCAGCGCCGATTGAAGCTGGTTGTACAGCATGGCGATGGATCGCATGGGCCGGAAAAAGGTCATGATATACACCACGAAGGTCGCGATCACGCCCACCTGTGCGAGGCCTTGCAGCGCCAGCCAGCCGCCCAGCAGCGCCGTGACGGCGATCGTCAGGGTGCTCATGGTGGTGAACATCGGCCCCAGCGCCGCCGTGATGATGTCCGCCCTGGTGCCCGCTTCCCGGTAGACGTTGTTGGCCGCCAGGAACTGCTCGAAGGTGTCCGCTTCCCGCGCAAAGGCTTTGACCACCCGGATTCCGGCGATATTTTCCTCCAGCACGGCGTTGAGGTTGCCCAGGTTACGCTGTACGCTGCGGAACGCGCCCCGGCTGCGTTTGGTGACGACGCTCGTCAGGTACAGCATCGGGGGGATGATCAGCACCGTGCCCAGGGCCAGCTGCCAGTTCAGCAGGAACATCGTGACCATGATGCCAAACAGCAGCAGGATGTTGGTTGAGAATTCGATCAGGCCGTTGGACAGCACCTGGTTGATGGCGTCCGTGTCGTTGGTGACGCGGCTCATCAGGTCGCCTGCCCTATGGCGGTCGTGGTAGGCCATGGACAGCGTCTGGATGTGGGCGAACAACTGGGCGCGGATGTCGGCCACGAAGCGCTGGCCGATGCTGACCATCAATACGCCCTGCACGATCCCGGCCAGCCCGCTGCCCAGGTAAACGACCAGCATCAGGACGACCGTGTGCGCCAGGCCGTCAGCATCGCCTGCGCCGATGTTCTGGTCGATGGCCGTGCCCAGCAGGACCGGTCCCGCCATCCGCAGCATCGTCCCGATGATGACCAGCACCGAGATCCCGGCCAGCTGCCGCCAGAACGGCTTCAGATAAGCGAGCAGGCGTTTCACGGTGGAGCGTGTGTCCCGGGCGCTTTCGCCGGTCAGAGCCCGACCGCCGCCGCCGCCGCCCAGCCGCAGGCGTGGTGGAGGAGTGGGTTGGTTGCTCATGAGCAGGCGCTCCTGCCGGGCGTAACCGCCAGGTCTTCTGTCCCGAACTGCGAGCGATAAATATCCTGGTAAATGGGGCTGGTGCGTTTCAACTCGGCGTGCGTGCCCTGCGCCGCGATCCGCCCGCCTTCCAGGATCAGGATCAGGTCCGCGCTGAGCACGCTGTTGATGCGCTGGGCCACGATAAAGATGGTGGTCTCGGCCATGAACTGCTCCAGCGCTTCCTGGATCGCGATCTCGGTTTCCAGGTCGACGGCGCTGGTGCTGTCGTCCATGATCAGGATGGCGGGTGTGATCAGCAAGGCGCGGGCGATGGCGATGCGCTGCTTCTGGCCGCCGGAGAGATTGGCCCCGCGCGCTTCCACGATGCTGTCATAACCGTCCGGCATGGCCCTGATGAAGTCGTGGGCCTGGGCCGCTTTAGCGGCGGCGATCACCTCCGTTAAGGGGATGTCGGGCCGGCCATAGGCGATGTTCTCCCGCACCGTGCCGCTGAACAGCGTGGTTTGTTGCAGCACGGTGCCGATCTGCGTCCGCAGGACCGCCGGGTCCCAGTCCCGCACGTCCACCCCGTCGATCAGGATGCGCCCGCCGGTGACGTCGTAAAAACGCGGCAGCAGGTTGACCAGCGTGCTCTTGCCGGAACCGGTCGCGCCCAACAAGGCGACCTGTTGCCCTGCCGCCACCTGGAAGCTCACGCCGTCCAACACGTCACCCCGACCCGTTCCGTCATGACCGGCCGCGCCGCCGTTATAGCGGAAAGTGACCTGTTCAAAGACGACGTGCCCTCGCATCCCGTCCGCCCGGTGCGGGGCTGCCACCGGCTTGATCAGCGGTTTGGTGTCCAGCACTTCCAGCACGCGGGCTGCCGACGCTTCTGCCCGGGAAGCCATGGTCAGCATGTTGCCGAGCAGCAGTAGCGGCGTCATGCCGATCATCAGGTAATTGTTGAAGGCGATCAACTCGCCAATGGTGAGCCGTCCGCCGATCACGTCCATGCCGCCCAGTCCGATCACGGCCACCGTGCCCACGTTGGTCAGCACCGTCAGGATGGGCATGACCAGCGCCATCAGCCGGCCCACCTTAACATTTTCGCGCATATAGTCTTCGTTGCGCGCGCCGAAACGGTCGACTTCGAACGGCTCGCGCACGAAGGCTTTGACGACCTGCACGCCCGCCAGGTTCTCCTGCACGCAGGTGTTGAGCATCGAGAGCCGCTCCTGCACCGCCGTGAACAGGGGCCGGGCGATCCGCATGAAGATGGATATCACGCCGGCGGCGATCCCCAGGAACACAAGCATGACCAGCGACAGCAGCCAGTCGGTGAGCACGATCATCAGCGTGCTGCCGACAATCATCAGGGTGGCCCGCAGGATCAGCGCCAGCCCGGCGCTGGAAAACATGCGGACCACGTCCACGTCGCTGGCGATGCGCGTCATCAGCCAGCCGGTTTGCATATGATCCAGGTTGCCGAAGGACAGCGCCTGTACGTGCCGGAACAGGTCGTTGCGCATATCGTAGGCGATGCCCTGTGACAGCCAGGCCCGGCACACCCCATGGCCCAACGTGGCAATGGCGCCGATCACGGCTGCGCCGAACATCACCAGCGCCCCGCTCAGGATGGCGTCCATGTCGCCGGGGCGGATGCCCTGGTCCACCACGTATTGCAGCGTACGGGGCACGACCAGCTCTATCACGACGGGCAGGATAACCGTCAAAATGCCGAAAAATAGGATCCGGCGGTAGGGGCGCATATAACGCGCCAGTCGTCGCAGCGCTGTCATTCGTCCTCGGTGACCTCCATCAACTGCATGAGTTCGCCCAGGGCCGCGTCGATCGCCCGCAGCCGGTCGTCCGGCAAAGTCCGCAAGCGCTGCCGCAGCAGCAGGATCCCGCCCAATGGCGTGTTCTGGGCGAAGCTTTCCCCCTCGGGTGTCAGGCTGACGAACACCACCCGGTTATCTTCCTTGGAGCGGGTCCGCTTCACGTAACCGCCGTCTTCCAGCTGGGAGATCACGGTCGAGGCGGTGCTGGCGCTGTGCATCAGGTAATCCTGGACCTCGCCGACGGTGGCTGGGCCGTGTTCCAGCAGAAAGCGCAGCACGGACAATCCGCGCGGCCCGATGCCCTGGCTGCTTATCTGGCGGGAATAACGGCGCAGATGGCGGTGAATCAGCAGGAATTTCCGCAGGGTTTCGTGGGATAGGTCGGGGTGGGAGTTAGCCACCGGTTGCCTCGTTTGTTCGCCAGTAAAAACTTCACTGGAGAATATTTCATTATAGAAATAATTTACCCGGAGATAGGCTGCCTGTCAAGGCGTTTTGTCTGGGGGGGGGGGGGCATACAGCAGCAGATGGGGCAGGTCCCGGTATTACGGGATCTGCCCCATTCGGTTGGTCAGGCCAAAGCGCTGGTTCAGGCGCGGTCGAAGAGCACGGCGAAGTAGCGGCCTACGCTGAACGGCTGTCCGGAAAGCAGCACTTGCGCCCGGAACATCCTGGCCACGGCCCGCACGATGAAGATGGCCGTCAGGATCATCAGCCCGGTCGCTAGCAGCGGCTGCCAGACCGGCACCGGCCCATTGACGATTCGTTCGATCATCGCCGTCGGCGCGGACAGCGGAAAGATGCTGAAGAAGACCGTCGCTGCTTCCTCCAGCCCACCCCCCAGGTTCAGCACATCGTCCAGGATTTCCGGCAAAGGCAATTGCGACATGAGCAGCGGGATAATGATCACGAATATGGCGCCGGATACCTTTCTCACGTCCGGGGCCAGCGCGCCCAACCCGGCCAGCAGGCTGGCGTACATGGCGTAACCCAGGATAAAAAACACCACGCTCCACACCACGATTTCCGCCGGCAGCACGAAGTCGGGAGGCAGGTCGATCGCACTGCCGCCCAGCCGTAAGGTGACGTAACCCATCGCCACCCAGGCCGCGATCTGGATCAGCGCGGCGATACCCAACCCGATGATCTTGCCGGTGAGCATCTGGCGCGAGCTGATCGTGACCAGCATCATCTCCACCAGCCGGTTTTTCTTTTCCTCGCCGACGCTGTTGAGCAGCAGGCTGGACGACATCAAGATGCACATGTACAGCACCAGCATCACGATGCCGGACAGGTAGCGCACGAAAGCGTTCGACTCGCAGTCGAAGCCGGGGCGGGAGCAATCGTCCCCTGGAGGGCTGTCAACCGGTGTTTCAGCCATGATAGGGCTGGGCTGCACGTCCATCGGGCGCAGCGCACGGGCGGCGGCTGGCGTGTTGCCACCCGCCAGGTTGACGAACAGCGTCCAGCGCATCACCCGCGCCTGCTCATTGATGCGGGCCGCGTTGAAGTCCGGGTCGATGTAGATCAGTTGGCCCTCGGCCAGGTAATCCGCCGGAATCAGGTAGTAGCCGGTGATAGCGCCCGCCTCGAGGGCGGCGGCGGCGCTGCTTTCGTCCGGGTAAGCGACCAGCGTATCCGCCGGCACGTCGTCCGGCAGCGTGGCGATCAACCCGGCCTGGTCGACGTAGCCGTAGACCTCCGTGGCCGGTTCGAAGTCTGCCAGGTCGGCGCCGGCTTCGTTCACGTCGGCGGGCGGCGCTTCGCCGCTGACCGGCGTGGCCGGCTGTTCGTCGCTGTTGAACATACCCATCATCAGGGCGATGGTGCCGATGGTGATCAGCGGTATACCGAGGGTGGTCAGGATAAACGAGCGCCGTGTCAGCGTGCTGATCAGCTCGTAGCGGGCTACGGTCCATATCTTATGCATGGTCAGCGTCCTTTCTCGGTTGGTGCAGCAGCCGCGGCTGGCGCGGTGACCGGTGACTGGCCCAACAGCAGCCGCCAATGCAGCCGCTGGCCGTAGCGCAGCATCCCCAGGCGGAAGGCGCGGCCTGCCAGCCAGATCGCCGCCCCGGCGCACAACCACAGGAAACCGATGCTGGCCAAGATTTGCCAGGTCGGCACCGTGGTGATCGCCAGCCGCAGCGACATCGCTTGCAGCGACGACAGCGGGAACAGGCTCAGGCCGACCGCCAGCGTGCTGTTGGGCGTCTCGATGAACAGGGCGACCATGATGTACGGAATCTCGAAGACCATGAGCAGCAGCGGCCCGACCGCGTTTGCTTCCTGCGGGTCGACTATGGTCGACCCCAGCCCGATCATCAGGGCGGCCAGCATGACGAAGGTGGGGACCAGCAGCGCCAGCAGTGTGATCAGCGTGCCGGGTGCGACGCCGACGTTTTGCAGCGACTGCATGCCCAATACCTGCCCCCCAAAGCTGATCGCCAGCGCCGACAACCCGACCCACACGGCAGCCTGCACGAACGTCAGCGCGAGGATGCCCAGCAGCTTACCGCCGATGATCTGGCCCGGCGCGACCGAGGTGATCAAGACCTCCATGGTGCGGTTCTCTTTTTCCTTGGCCACGGCTTCCATCAGGTAGCCGGAGCTGATCACAAACAGGATCAAGAAGGCGATCCCGGCAAACACCGGCAGGAATTGGGTCAGTTCCTGGTTTTCGGTGACCTCACGCGAGCCGTCTGGCGTACGGGCGACCAACTGCGTGCCGGCCACGGCTCGTGCTGCCACTTCGCGCGGCTGGTCGCGCAGCAGGTTGATTTGCAGGAAGTCCCAGAACTGCGCGGTGGCGTTGTCGCTGGGATATTGGTAGTACACCAGGTCAACCGCGTCGATGAGTGGGTAGGCTTCCGGCACAATGTAGTAGGCCTGAATCTGCCCGGCGTCCAGCGCCTGGCGGGCTGCCGCTTCCGTCGGGAAGGCCAGCATCGGCACGGTTTCCCGGGCGCCGCTGCCTGCTCGCAGCGGGGGCAGCAGTGGATTCTCGCCCAGCAGCCCGGCGTGGTCCACATAGCCCACCGGCGTATAGTCATATTGCGTGAGGGTGGAGAGGTAGCCCAGGCCGACGAGCAGCATCACAAAAACCGGCACGGCCAGCAGAATGAACACGTAACCCCTGGTGAAGGCGTGGCGCTCGAACTCGTATCGCGCCACATACCACAGCTTACGCATGATCCGCCCCTTCCTCCACCACGCGGATGAACACTTCGTCCAGGGTGGGCAGCGCGATCTCGAACTTTTCGACGGGCACGTCGTGCGTCACCAGCGTGCGCAGCACGTCCTGAGGGGAGGTGCCTGCGACCAGCATGAGCTTCAGGTCGCCGTTGTGCGGCACGACCTGCTGCACGCCGTCGATAGCCGGCAGTTGCCCCGCAACCTGGACCAGCAGTGCATCCCCCGCGTACTGCCGCCGGATGTCTTGCAGCCTGCCGTAAAGCAGGTTGCGCCCGTGATCGATCAGCACGATGCGGTCGCACAGTTCTTCGACCTGGTGCATCTGGTGGGTGGACATCAGGATGGTGGTGCCTCTGTCCCGCAACTCGCGGATCACGTCCTTGACGAGCTGCGCGTTGATCGGATCGAGCGCCGTAAACGGTTCGTCGATGATGACCAGCTCCGGGCCGTGCAGGATGGTGTTGATGATCTGTGCCTTTTGCTGCATGCCCTTGCTGAGTTCCTTCACCTTTTTGGTTTTGTGCGCGGCCAGGTCGAAGCGCTCCAGGTGTGCCTGGAGCTGCTGCCTGGCCTCACGGACAGGCATGCCTTTGAGCGTTGCCATGTAGATCAGGCAGCGTTCCAGCGGCGCGTCCTGGTAAAGACCGCGCTCCTCCGGCATGTATCCGATGCAGTCCTTTTTATCCTCGGTCATCGGGCCGCCCAGGATGGACACCGTACCCGTATCAGGCCGGAACACGTCCAGCATCAGGCGGATGATGGTGGTTTTACCGGCCCCATTCGGTCCTAACAGCCCGAAGATTTCGCCGCGCTCCACGGCAAAGGAAACGTCCGCCACGGCCTGTGTGCTGCCAAACCGCTTGGCGATGTGAATGACTTCTATGGTATTCATCAGGTGTTCCTTTCAAAAACGGGGGGATCGGGTTCCCCCGCTGGATTGGTGCGAACAGGGAAGACATGCCTAACCGGCGGCGTCTTCACGGGCGCGTTGATCCAGGGCCATGCCGATGGCAACGCCGATCGCAACCCCGACCCCCATGAAAGCCATATTGCCCAGCGCGATGCCGAAGACCACGCCCAGCGCTGCGCCCAGGGCCATGCCAAGCCCGAGATATTGATGCTCTTCCGGCAGGTGTGTCTTGGAATCGTTAGACATTTGTTTCCCCTCGTTCCTGTAAATCGTTGGCAGTCGAAGCAGCCGGAGCTACCGGGCAGCCGGTTGCGGCGTGGATGTGGTGGTGCGCCGGCGCCTGGTGGCAGATGCGGCCGAGGGTAGCAGGACGTGCCGCATCCGCAAGAAGCTGAACTTACTGCCCTGCCCGGTTTGCGTTTGCCGGCGGGTGCGGCGGGCCTGCGCCTCGCGCAGCAAGTCCTGCCGGCGTTCTTCCATTATTAACGCGTCTCTCTGCAAATTCATCGATTATCCCCCCATCTCTGAATCATCTTCCCATAAATCTTGCCCGTACAACCCCCTAATTATGGGGCCTTCCGGGTCAACGGTGCCTGAAGCGCCACATATATGGTAGTTGAGGACAGGGAGCACTGTCATGATCCGAAAGGGTCAATGGAGGATCAATCCGGTTATGGGCGGGCGGCGAGGTACATTTAGACCAGCGGCAGAAGGCCTAGACTCCGGGCCAGGACAATGGCCTGGGTCCGGCTGCTGACGCCCAGTTTGCTGTAGATGTTGCCGCTGTGCCGTTTGATGGTGTTAATGGACAGGTACAGCCGCTGCGCGATCTCGCGGTTGGATAAACCCTCCGCGATGAGTTGAAGCACCTCTAATTCACGCTCGCTGAGGGGTTCAACCATGGGTTGTGCCGGGTTGGCGGCGTGCGCTTCGGCGTGGGCTTTGGTGGGGAAAGCGGCCAGCACGCGCCCGGCATATTCGGGCACGATGCCGCGTGCTGCAGCTTCGTAGAGTAGCCGGGCCATCAGTGGGCCTTCATCCACAAAAACGCGGATGTAATTCTCCGGCTCTGCCAGATGAAGGGCACGCGTCACGGTCTGGAGCGCCTGGTCCGGCTGGTTGGCCGCCTGCCAGGCCGCGGCTTGCGCAACCAGGATTTCGATGACGGTGCCGGTCACCGCTTGTGAATCGGCCAACGCCAGCAGCCGCCCCAACAGCTTCTGCCCATCATCGAACCGGCCCTGGGCGATCAGCGTCCGGGCCAGGGTGAGGCTGGCGAGCATCGTGGTGAAGTGCAGCGGGTCGTCGATGCTCAGGCCGCTCTCACGCTGCCAGCGGACGGCGGTGTCCAGGTCGTCCTGCAACAGCGCCAGCCGGGCTTCCCAGGCAGCGCAGCGTTCGATGTACCAGGCGGACAGTTCCTGGGCGACCTGTTGGGCTTCGTGGATGGTGTTCATTGCGCCTTCGGCATCGCTGCTGGCCTGGAGCACGCGCGCCATCTCGATGGTGCTGACGGTCAGGAAGTGGGCGTTGCGCCAACGCTTGCACAGTTCCAGGCCTTGGCGGGTGAGGCGCAGCGCGGCTTCCAGCTCGTTCCATTCCCGCAGAATCACCCCCATGCGTACGTACGCATAACCCAGCTCCGCCAGCCGATGCCCGCCCTCCCTGACGTGCGTTTCAATGAGGGCCAGCGCTTCCTGGCAGGTCTCGGCGGCGTCATGAAGCTGCCCCTGAATTGTCTGTAGAGTCGCCAGGTCGCTGAGGGCGTCGGTGATCACGTAGATATCGCCGGCGGCCCTGCTGAGCGCGACCGCGTCGACGTAGAGGTTGGCTGCTTCTTCCAGCTGGCCGTTCCAGCGCAGAGAGGAGGCCAGCAGGGTCGTGGCGACCCCGCGCGTCACGATATCCAGGTCGGGCAGGTAGTGCAGGGCTTTTCGGGCCTGCACGATCGCGTCGTTCATGTTGCCCTGGAAGGCCAGCACCATCCCGCGGATGGCGGCGATGTGCCCGGTCAGGTGGCGGAATTCCGCCGGGCTGAGCCTGCGAGCGAAGCGGGCGGCGGTCTGGCCGCCTTGCAGGGCACTTTCCACCTGTTCCAGGTAAGGCACGGCGGCTTCCAATCGACCGGCATAGGTTATCACCCAGGCATAGGCCACGCACAACCAGGGGTGCGCGCCGACCATATCGTCGGGCAGGGTATTCAGCCAGGCGATCAGCGGCGTCAACTCGCGCTGGCTGGTCAGGGCGTGGGCGTTGCCGACGACCAGGCCGGCCACCTGCTCGGCATCGCCGGCGGCCAGGGCGTGTCGGACCGCCTCGGCCACGTAGTTGTTCTCGATGTACCAGGTGCTGGCCCGCCGGTGAAGCTCTGCGATGCGTGCCGGATGCTCTCGCCCTAAACGGTGCCGTAACAAATCGCCAAACAGGTGATGATACCGGTACCACTGCCGGCGGTTGTCCAGGGGCACGATGAACAGGTTGGTATGCTCCAGGTGTTCCAGGATGTCCTGGCTGCTGCCGGCCCGTGTATCCCCGCCGATCACCGCGTCACATAGCGGATCGCACAGCCGTTCCAGGATCGAAGTATGCAGCAAAAAGTGATGGATGTCTTCCGGCTGGCGCGAGAGCACTTCGTCAAGCAGGTAGTCCATGACATGCCGGTCGTCCCCGGCAAACGCGCTGATAAAAGCGGCGTGATTGTCCTGCTCGCGCAGGGAGAGCGCGGCCAGTTGCAGCCCGGCGATCCAGCCTTCCGTGCGCTGTTCCAGGGCGGCAACTTCTTTGGGGGACAGGCCCAGGTGCATCATATCGTTGAGGAAGGTGGCGGCTTCCGCTTCCGTGAACTGCAAATCCCCCGCCCGAAGCTCGGTCATGTAACCGCGGGCGCGCAGCCGGGCCAGCGGTAGGGGCGGGTCATGGCGGGTGGCGATCACCAGGTGCATCTGCGCCGGCTGGTGGTCGATCAGGAACACGATCGCCTGATGCACCGCCAGGTCGTGGATGGCGTGGTAATCGTCCAGCACCAGCAAAACACGGTCGGCGGCGGCCAGGATATCGTTGATGAGAGTCGTCACCAGCGTCTCGACCGGCGGCGGCGCATGGGCGTTCAGCAGGTCCTGGGCAGTCCCGGCGATGCGCTTATCCATCTGCTGCAGCGCTGCGGTCAGGTAGGTGAGGAAGCGGTTGGCGTCATTGTCGCGCTCGTCCAGCGAGAGCCAGGCTACCGGCCGGTCGATATTTTCCAGCCAGTTGCTGATCAGCGTGGTTTTGCCGAACCCCGCCGGGGCCGAGATCAGCGTGAGTTTGCCGCTTAAGCCGCGGTCGAGGCGTTCGATCAGGCGCATCCGCCGGACCAACTCCGGGCGCGCCGACGGGATATACAGCTTGGTCGTTAACAGGGCGCTCGCCACGAGGTTTTGCCTTACCACGGCCGTATGGATGGGAAGCCGTCCCGCAGTCCACCGCTGGCTCGCGGTGGGCTGAGGGTGTCGTCAATCCATTATACACCGGTGGCAGCGATGTGGTATACCGTCGCCTGTGAGGTCCCTGACAGGCCATCTGGATAAAGATTGGCCCGAATGCCAGGGTAAGCATTCGGGCCCGCCGCTAAAACATTTACCGCAGGGGAGGAGCCAATCGACAAATCGAAAGTGTCCCCATGCGTACAGGATATAGGAATCTGCCTTGGAAGAGAGTACCCAAAAGTGTTATTGGGGGGTAGTTCAGAGTGGCGTGTAGTGGCCGCCGTTGGTGACCGGATGGCGCGCAGGCCGGCTCGCTACAATTCACGATAGGCCACGGCGATCAACGGCAGGCCCAGCGTGTACAGCTTGCCCAGGTAGCCATGCAGGGCGGCCTGGTCGGCGACCGTGCCGGTGAGGGTGGTAAGCGGTGAGCCGTCGTCGTTGTGTTCGATCGTAATGGTCATGCCGGCAAACCATTCCGCCCATGTCTCGTCCAGGTGTCCCTGCACGGTAATACAGTATCCTGCCGGTTCGCTGAGGCTCAGTTTTCGACCGACCTTCATTGGCATCTGCCTCTCGTGTGTGCCCGGTGAGTGTCGCCAATGGACCTCGGCCGGTGTTTATACCCAGGCGGCAGCCGGCGCTCCCCCGTCAATTGTGCCCTGCGGCGCTCGATTGATCTAACCGGTCGTGCCGGTCCTGGACCAGTGCCGGTGACCGGCGGCCTGCCGTTCGGAGGTCCATGGGTCGGCGGTATAGTGGGTCTTCAGGTGAGCGCCGGTCGCCACCAGCCGAGCGCCCAGCCTGATCAGGACCCGTGCGTCCAGTGATCCACGCGCTGACCGCCGGATGTGTCGCCGGGTTTCCGCCGCACGCAGCAAATCCTGGCGCCGTTCCTCCATCACCAAGGCTTGGCGTTCCAGGTTCATCATGGCCCTTCCTCGGCTTGACGATAATCTCGATTGGGCTGGAGGTAGCATGACGGCAGTGTATATCGGACATTCATGATAAGCGTAGCGGAAGACCGGTAGCCCTGTGGAGACCCAAAAGTGTCATTGCGGGGTGATTTGGATAACGTGGGTGCGGACAGCCAGTTGGACGGCGTTAACGCCTGCTGGCGGTATCGGCGGGTCTGGCAGGCGGCAGGATGCCAAACGCGCGGGCGCGGACCAGCGCCTGCGTCCGGCTGCTCACGTTGAGTTTGCTGTAGATGTTACCGGTGTGTTTTTTGACCGTGTTGACGGACAGCACCAGTTGCCACGCGATTTCCCGGTTAGAGAGGCCGCTGGCGATTAACAGCAAGACCTCGATTTCACGCTCGCTGAGCGGCTCGACCAGGTCAGTGCGGACGGGGGTGATGGCGCTCGGCAGGGTGCCTTCCGGGAAGGCAGCCAGCAGCTGCCCGATATAGGATTGCACCTGCGGCGCCTCGACCTGCGCCAGCAGCCGGGCCATCGCTTCGCCCTCGTCCACAAACATGCGGACGTAGCCCTCTGGTTCGGCCAGGGTCAGGGCGCGCGTCAGCAGGGCCAGGGCCGGTCCGGTCCGATCCTGGGCTAACAGCGCCATCGCCTGGAGCACCAGTATCTCGATCACGTAGCCGGTGGCCGTCTGCGCTTGAGTGATATCGAGCAGCCGGGCCAGCAGGCGGTGGGCTTCGTTAAATTTCCCTTCGGCGATCAGCACGTGCGCCAGGGCAAAGTACGGGACGACCAGCGTGAAGTCCTGGGTATAGGTAACGCTCAGACCGCTCTCCTGTACCCAGCGTGACGCCGTGGCCACGTCACCCTGGGCCAGGCTCAACCGGGCGTGCCAGGCGCCGGCCCGCACGATGTACCAGCGAGACAGCCCATTGGCGACCTGCCGGGCTTCCAGGATGGCGTCCAGCGCCCCGTCAGGGTCGCCGGCGGCCTGGAGCACCCGCGCCATCTCGATGTAGCTGAGCGTCAAAAAATGGGCGTGCCGCCACTGTTTGCCCAGTTCCAGGCCGTCCCGTGCAAATTGCAGGGCGTTTTCGAGGTCGTTCCATTCGCGCAGGACGGTGCTCATGCGCACGTAGGCATGGCCTAATTGCGGCAGCCGCCGTCCGCCCCGGTTTTGATGCTCGTCGACGGCGGCCAGCGCCTCCGCGCAGATGGTGTGCGCTTTGTGCAGCTGGCCCAGGATGGTATACAGCGTGGCCGCATCACACAGCGCGTCGATGGTGACGTGGACATCCCCGGTCGAGCGGCTGAGGGTCATCGCGTCCTCGTACACCTCTGCCGCTGCCGGCAGGTCGCCGCTCCACCGCAACGAGGTCGCCAGCAGTGTCGTGGTCAGGCCGCGCGCGATCAGGTCTTCTGCCGGCAGGTGACGCAGGGCCTGCCGGGCCAGGGCGATGGCCTGGGTCATATTGCCCCGGAAAGCCACCACCAGGGCGCGGATAGCGGCCACGTGCCCCAGGATGTGCTCGCCTTCGGCGGGGTCGATAGGGCTGTCGCCGGTGAGCTTTTTTTCCGCCTGCTGCAAGTACGGTTCGACGGTCTCTAGCTGCCCGGCGTAAGTCAGCACCCAGGCGTACGAGACGCACAACCACGGGTGGGAATACACTAACTGCTTGGGCAGGGTGTCCAGCCACTCGGAGAGCGCCGGTAATTCGCCCTGGCTGGTCAGGGCGTTGGCGTTACCGGCTACCAGGCTCGCGACCCGCTCGACGTCGCCCGCCGCCAGCCCGTGGCTCAGGGCGTCCACGATCTGGCTGTTTTGCTCGTACCAGGCGCTGGCCCGGCAGTGCAGGTCGTTTACCTGTTCGGCATGCAGCCGACGCAGGCGGTGGCGCAGCAGATCGGCGAAGAGATGGTGGTAGCGGTACCATAACCGCCGGCTGTCCAGCGGTACGATGAACAGGTTGGCCTGCTCCAGGTATTCCAGGATGTTCTGGCTGTGACCGGCGTGCGGGTCGCTGTGGATGACGGCGTCGCACAGCGGGCCGCTCAGGCGTTCCAGGATGCAGGTTTTGAGCAGGAAGTCGGTGACCTCGTCCGGCTGGCGCGAAAGCACCTCGTCGATCAGGTAGTCCATCACGTGGCGATCGTCGCCGGCGAAGGCCTCAATGAAGGCCGTGCGGTTGGTCTGCTGCCGCAGGGAGAGCGCGGCCAGCTGCAGCCCGGTGATCCAGCCCTCGGTGCGCGCTTCCAGGGCCGCCACTTCTGCCGCGGTGAGGTTAAAGCCCATCACCTCGTTGAGCAGAGCGGCGCTTTCCGCCAGGGTGAAGCGCAGGCTGCGGGCGCGGATTTCGGTCATCTGGCCCTGGGCGCGCAGCCGGGCCAGCGGCAGCGGTGGGTCCCGGCGCGTCACGATGACGAGATGCATGTGCGGCGGCTGGTTTTCCACCAGGAGCTGGACGGTCTGGTGCACGACCAGCTCGGTGATGGTATGGTAGTCGTCCAGCACGAGCACGAACGATTTTTGCAGGGCCGCGATATCATTGATCACGGTGATGACCAGCGGCTCTATGGCCGGCAAATGCCGCGATTGCAGCGTTTCCTCGATGCTCTGGCCGATGGTCGCGTCGATGGTTTGCAGCGCCGCGACGAGGTAAGCCAGGAAGCGGCTGGGTGTGTTGTCGGTGCCATCGACCGAGAACCAGGCGACGGGCCGGTCCAACCCGCTGAGCCAATCGCTGAT
>DAOUEM010000617.1:0-36682 GCA_034430555.1 Anaerolineae bacterium
GCAAAGCGCTCCGGCGTCTGGTAGGCGAAAAATGTGACCACCAGGAGGATGCCCGCGTAGAGGTAAAACTGCTGGTCTGGCCGCGCCCCAGCCACCAACGGCGACAGCAACACATCCCGAAACTGCTCCAGGATGAAGAGGGCCAGCACAATGCCGGTCAGGCCGATGATTTCTTTGTTGGAGCCGCGCACGAAGCCAACAAACGCAAACAGGGCGACCATCCCCCACAGAAAAGAGGATAATTGTATCATAAGGCCTCTCGCACTATCTCCCTCGTGAGCCTGCAAACACAGCGGTTGGGTCCCGATGGTTAACCATTCCGGCGGCGTCAGGCCAACCAGAAGGCAACGCCCCCTCAGATCAGCACGACGATCACAAACAGGAACAGCACGACCACGAGCAAGGTCAGCAAGTTACCCTCCAGCAGCCAATCCAGCGGCAGCTGCGTCTGCATGGCCGCGCTGGCCGTCCCCGCAAACGGGGACGGGACAAACGGCGCCAGCGGATAGTTGAGGTCACGCAGGTAGAACCACAACGAGCCAAACACCAGGTAACCGTTAAATGCGCCGATCAGGCCGCCTAACAGCCCTTCCTGGATGCCTTCTCGCATCCGCTGACTGCGGGCCGTGCGTTTCTCAAAACGCTGGGGAGTCTGATAGGCAAAAAAGGTGATGATCAGCAGGATGCCCCCGTAGAGAAAAAACTGCTGGGAAGGCTCCGCGCCGGCGGTCAAGGGCGCGAGGAAAACGTCTTTGAACTGCTCCAATGTGAAAAGCGCCAGCACAATCCCGGTGAGGGCGATGACTTCTTTGGTCCAACCCCGCGAAAAGCCGATCAGGCCAAACATGACGACCATTCCCCATAAAACGGTGGATAGTTGAATCATCGTGCCTCCAGCTTAATCAATAAGCGGGCAATGTTGCGTGCCCCGTCCGGACAAGCCAGCGCCCGGCTGCGCGCGGCCATGTGCTGCAACACAGCCGGATCCGCCAGCAGGCGCCGGATGGTCGGCAGCAGGTCCGGCGTCAAACGATCGTCATCCAGTTGGACCGCCGCCCCCCGCGCTACCAGATAGTTGGCGTTCACTTTCTGGTAGCGCCAGGCAAACGGATACGGCAGCAAAATAGCCGGCAGCCCAAACAACGGGAACTCACCCAGGATACTCGCCCCCGCCCGGCTGATCACCAGGTCCGCTGCGGCCAGGGCCAGCCCCATGTCGCCGTGCAGATAATCAAATGCATGATAACGCGCTCTGGCATCCGAGGGCAACTCCTGCTGGGCCGCTTCCACCGCCGGCCAATCCAGCGTCCCGGTCACGTGCAGCACCTGGCAGGTGTCATCCGACAGCAGGTCGGGCAAAACGGCCAGCAGCGCCCGGTTAATGCTGCGCGATCCCCGGCTGCCGCCAAAGACCAGCAGGGTACGCCGCGCCGGGTCCAGGTCGAAGTGCTGCAGGGCGTCTTCACGGTTGGCGGACAGCACCTCCTCGCGCAGCGGATACCCGGTGGCTACCAGCTGGCCAGGCCGGAAAAACCGTGCCGACTCGTCCGTGGTCGCCGCCACTCTGCGGGCGAAGCGGCTGACCAGCTTCAGGGTCCAGCCGGGTTCGATATCCGGCACGAAACAGACCACCGGCACGCGGCACAACCAGGCCGCCAGCGATACCGGCAAACTGGCCCACCCCCCGGTGACAAAAAGCCGATCGGGCCGGTGGCGCAGGTTCAACCCCAATGCCTGGACAAAACCTGCCGCCAGCTTGATCACGCTCCACAGCAGGCGCAGCGGATTCACACCGTGCACCGGCCCACCCGGGATCAGGTAGGTGTGCGCCCAGTCGACGTCGCTCCGCGCCAAAATGGTAACGTCCAGCCCTCCGAAACCACCGACAAAGATCAGCTCGACGGCGTCAGCGCCCACCGTTGCGACCAGCGCCTGCGCGACGGCGAACGCGGGGTACATCCCGCCCCCGGTCCCCCCGGCTGAGATCATAATCCGCACTGACTTTTCGCTCCGGTATGGATTCCCGCGCCGAAACGCGCGAAATACTCAACAATAACCCTACCCCCGCCAGCGAGGCCACCAGCGACGACCCGCCGAAACTGATAAACGGCAGCGGCACCCCGCTGAAGGGCAGCACGGCCGTCATCACGGCGATGTTTAGCAAGGCCTCGAATACAATCCACACGGTGATGCCCGCCGCCAGCAGCGCCCCGAAGCTGTCCGGCGCGTTGCGCGCGATATGGAACCCGCGAATCGCCAGGATGACGAACAACAGGGTAACCAGCGAACACCCGATCAGGCCCAGCTCCTCGCCGATGACGGCGAAGATACTATCCGTATGCGGCACCGGCAAAAACCCGAACTTCTGCCGCCCTTCCCCCAGGCCGACCCCGGTCAGCCCGCCGTTGAGAAAGGCCAGCACGGCCTGCTGCACGTGGTAGCTGGCGGTCGTCAGGTCGTTGACGCTGTCCACGTAGGCGGAAAGACGAGACCCGGCGTAGCTGATCTGCGAAACCAGCGTCCAGCCGGCCCCGGCCGCCAGCACGCCCATGATCCCGATCTGGAACCAGTCCGCCCCGGCCAGGAAAAACATCGTCGCCACCGTCATCAGGATCAGGGTGGCCGTGCTCAGGTCGGGCTGCAGCACGATCAGGCCGGCCACTGCCCCCACCAGGATCGAGAAGGGGATCAGGCCGTAACTGATGCGGCGGATCATGTTCTGCTTGGCGGAGAGCCAGGCGGCCATGTAAATGATCGTCACGATCTCGGCCAGCTCACCCGGCTGCAAAGAACCGTTAAAAAAGGCACGCTGCGCACCGAACAGCTCCGGCGCGGTGGCCAGCAACGCGATCAAGAGCGCGATCACGACCAGCATCATCCACAGCGCGAACTTTTTCCACACCCGGTAATCGATCAGGGCCATCAGGAAGGTAATGATCAGGCCAATCCCCACCGAGCGCACCTGGCGCATGAAGACGGTCGAGGCTTCCCCGAATTCCTGGTAGCTCCAGTCGAAGGTGGTGCTGAAGACCATCATCAGGCCGATGGCCAGCAGCACGCCCACCACCAGCACCAGGAACATGTCGAACTTGGTGCGGAAGAGATTGCGGCGCTCGGCCACGCGGGCCATATCCGGCGGCGCGCTCGCCGGCTGCGGCTCATAAGCCAGTGTACCGGTGGCTTTCAGTCGACTGCCGCCCGCTGGCACAACGGTATCGTCTTCGATGTAATGCGGCATTGTCACAGTAAACCCCTACTCTCCGGCTTACGTGCAGGACGATTCCCCCCTATTGTAGTCAATCCGGCAAAATATGCTGGCGCGATATAGTGGCGCTATCCGGGACCGACGGCCATATAGGCGATAAAAGCTCCACTGGCCAGGATCATCAGCAGGAAAAATCTGATCACCCACTTGCTGCCGGCGCTCCTGCCCATCCGTCCGCTCATCATGACCCGGATCAGGATATAGCCGACCAACAGCGCCCCACCCATGATCTTAAACAGCGTTTCGTCGTCGATGTTCACAATCTGCCGCGCCTTCCAACCGACCCGGAATACCCTGTCCTACAACGCCGCCACCAACTCACGAAAGTGCGCGCCCCGCGCCTCGAAGTCGAGGTAGGCATCGTAGCTGGTGCAGCCCGGCGAGAGCAGCACCACGTCGCCCGGCCGGGCCAGGTCCGCCGCCTCAGATACCGCTTCTTCCAGGGAAGCGGCTACCCGAACGGCCGCAGAAGACAAATACCTCGCAGACCCGCCCGCCAGCGCCGCCACGAACCTGTCGGCGATGACCGGGCCATGCTCGCCAAAGGTGACGATAGCCCTGGCCTTGTCTATCGCCAGCGCCACCAGATCGTCCCAGGGCAGGTTTTTGTCGCGCCCCCCCAGCAGCAGGACCAGCGACTCGTCGTAGCTGCGGACGGCGGCCAGCACCCGCTCCGGGGCGGTGGCGATGCTGTCGTTCACCCAGGTCACGCCGCCCACGGCGCGGACAACCTCCTGGCGGTGGGGCACGCCCTGGAAGGCCGTGATCGCCTGGCGCATGGCAGCGGCGTCGACGCCGGCGGCACCGCTGATGGCGCAGGCCGCCAGTACATTCAACACGTTGTGAAAACCCCGCAGCGGAATCGCCTCGCGACGAATGACTGCTACCGCTTCTTCATTGAGCGCGGCGCGGCCGGCCAGTGTGATCTGGTCGCCGTCCAGGAACGCGCCATCCCGGAGCACCTGCCGGGCGCTGAACCCGACCACGCGGCCCCCGGCCAGCGCCGCCAGCGACGCACTGCCGGGATCGTCCAGGCCGAGAACAGCCACGTCATCCGGCTGCTGAAACCGGATCAGTCGGGCTTTGGCGGCGGTATACGCCTCCATCGTACCGTGGCGGTCCAGGTGATTGGGCGTCACGTTGAGGATGGCCGCGTAGCGCGGGCTGATCGCCACCAGCTCCAGTTGGAAGCTGCTCAACTCCATCACGACCATGTCCAGCGGCGTGATCTGCGGCAGGGCATCCAGCAGCACGTCGCCGATATTGCCGCCCACGTGAGTCACCCGCCCATCGGCCCGGCACATCTGGCCGACCAGGGTGGTGGTCGTCGTCTTGCCGGCGCTGCCGGTGATGCCGATCACCGGGGCCGGGCAGCGCTCCAGGAACAACTGCGCATCATTGCGAACCGGTATCGCCCGCCGCCCCGCCTCCTCGATCAATGGCGCAGTTAACGGCACCCCGCCGGACACGCACAGCAGGTCGGCGTCATCCAGCAGGCTGAGGGGATGCTCGCCCAGCACGAACGCGACGCCGGCCTCACGATAGGGCGCGAGCGAGCCGCCGAAGACTTCTTCCCGGCGCAGATCGGTGACGGTCACCCGCGCGCCGACGGTCGGCAGCCAGCGGGCCAGGGCCATCCCCTGCCGGGCGAATCCCATCACGACGACGTGTTTACCAGTCAAGGGGTCGGTCATACAATGGCTTCTTTACACCAGCGCCAGGGCAATACCCAGCATGGCCCCGATCAGGCTCACCAGCCAGAAGCGCTGCACGACCTGCATCTCGCTCCAGCCAGAAAGCTGGAAGTGGAAATGCACCGGGCTCATCTTGAGCAGGCGCCGACCGTTATTAAAACGGGCATACAACAACTGGGCGATCACGCTCAAGACCTCGGCCACGGGGACAAAGGCCACCACCGGCAGCAGTATCCACTGCCCGGTCATCAGAGCAACGGTGCCCAGCGCCGCGCCCAGCGCCAGCGAACCGGTATCGCCCATGAATAACTGGGCCGGGAAAGCGTTGTACCACAGGAAAGCAAAACACGCCCCCACAATGATAAAACAAAACTGCACCAGGATTATCTGTCCCTGCAGCAGGGCGATGCCGCCATACGAGGCAAAGGCGGTGGCCGTGATCATGCCGGCCAGCCCATCCAGGCCGTCGGTGAAGTTGACGGCGTTGGAAGTGGCGACGATGATAAACATCGCCGACGGAATCCACAGGATGGGCGAAAGCGGAATCTCAATCGGGATCAGCGGCAGGAACAGGGCGTTGGCGAACTGAAAGCCGCCTTCCCACTGCGACATCACCACGGCGGCGATCCCGGCCAGCACGACCTGCCCGGCCAGCTTGGCGCGCGCCGAGATGCCCTGGCCGCGCTCGTGCAGGCCGCGCACGCCCTCCCAGTCGTCGATCGCGCCCAGCGCCCCATAGCCCACCAGCACAAACAAGGGCAGCAGGATACTGCCGCCGGTGGTCACCACCTCCGGGTTGAGCAGGCTGGCCAGATTCAGGGCCAGTGTCAGCAGCAGGGCGGGAATCAGGATCATCAAGCCACCGAAGGTGGGCGTACCGGCCTTGACCTGGTGGCTGTCCGGCAGGTCTTCCAGGATCAGTTTGCCCAGGCGCAGCCGACGCAGGATGGCAATAAACGGGTCGCCCCAGATGACCGCCAGCAAAAACGCCAGCCCACCCATCGTCAAGGCTACAGGAAGGTCCCCAATCATACGCTTTATCCGTTCTAGCGATCGACCGCGCCCAGGTTGCCGCCCTGCGCCGCCAGTTGATGACGCACGCTGTCCGGCGGGATTTCCAGCAGCAGCACCAGGCGCTCCGCCAGGTGAGCGAAGATCGGGGCCACGACCACCGATCCCCAGTAGCCGTCAGGCCGGTCGAGTTTGATCAAGATGCTCACCTGCGGATCATCCGCCGGCAGGAAGCCCACAAAGGTCACGATTGACGAGCGATCGCCTTCTTCATAACCGCCCGGCATCGGAATCTGGGCCGTGCCCGTCTTGCCGGCAATGGTATAACCCGGCACCTGCGCCGCCGTCGCGCCGTATTCCACCACCTGCACCATCATGTCCCGGACCAAGCGCGCCGTCTCCGCCGAGATGGGCCGACCCATGGGCGAGGGCTGGGTGAGGTAAACGTCGCTGCCGTCGATGATCTGGTAGACGACGTGCGGCTGCATCATCAAGCCATCATTGGCGATGGCGTTGACGGCAGTCAGCATTTGCAGCGGGGTGACGGCCAGCCCCTGCCCAAAACTATTAAAACAGAGCTGGCTCTCCAACCAGCCGGCATCGCCGGGGACGGCCAGCGTACCGGCGGCTTCGCCCTGCAAATCGACGCGGGTGGGCTGCCCAAACCCGAACGATCGCACCTGCCGGTAAAAGCGAGTCGATCCCATCTCCATGGCGATGGTCGAGGTGCCTACGTTCAGGGAATTCACCAGGACATAAGTCATGTCGACCGAGCCATGCGTCGCTCTATCCCAGTTATAAATCTCCGCGCCGGCGCACTCGATGTAACCCTGGTCGTTGTAGGTGCTGTTGGGCAGGATGGCGCCTTCCTCGATGGCGGCGGCCATGGTAACCACCTTAAAGACGGAACCCGGCTCGTACTGCTCGCTGATGGCCGGGTTCACCAGCACGCCGGCATCCACTACCTCGTAATAGGCGTTAGGATCGAACGAGGGGAAGCTGGCCATCGCCAGCACCTCGCCGGTGCGCGGGTCCATGATGATGATGGTGCCGCGTTCCGCCCCGGTGATATCGATGGCGCGCAGCAGTTCCGATTCGGCCAGGAACTGCACGTCGCGGTCGATAGTCAGCACCAGGTCGCGGCCATGACGGGGAGCCGGTCGTAGCCCGATCTCGAACGGAATCTCGCTTTCCTCGCCCATGAGACTCTGGCCGGCCAGGTCACGATCGTAATTGCCCTCCACGCCGTAGCGCCCGGTCTGCTCGTAAGTCACGAAACCGAGCAACTGCGCGCCCAGCATGCCCTGCGGGTAGCGGCGCACGGATATCGGTTCCAACTGGATGCCGACCAGGTCCAATTCCTGCACCGCCTGCCCGACCCCGGCGCTGACAGGCCGCGCCAGCAGCGCCCAGGGAGCATCGGCCGTCAGGATATTGTACAGATCGTTCTCGCGCTGGTTGAGCACCGGCCCTAAACTGCGCGCCGCGCCTTCCGGGTCGAGGATGAACGGCAGATCGGCGCCGATCTCGTATTCGAGGGCATTGACGGCCAGCAGTTCGCCGTCGCGGTCGTAAATCTGGCCGCGGGTGGGCCGGTATTCCTCCAGGCGGACGTACTGCACCCGCTGGGCGCGGAAGTAGGCGATTTCCTCCGGGTCCATCTGGAACTGGATGGTCACCAGGCGCACCAGCAACACCACGCTGAGCACGCCCAATCCAGCCACCACGATTTGCAGGCGCCGGCCAAACACTTCCTGCGCGGTCATGGATGTCATGGATTAGCGCTTCCCCCCTGTTCGGACGTGTCTGAACCCGCCCAGGCTTCGAACTGGCCCACCAGCGCTTCCCACTGCCGCTGAAGCCAGCCGGCGAACGTCTCGTCGTAGATAGGCAGCGGCTCCGTATCCTGAAGGGGAGCCACGCTCTCCGGCTGCTGGGGCATATAGCCATCAATGACCAGGTATTCGATTTGACTGCGGTCCGCCACATAAAAGCCGAGTTCCTGCGCCCGTCGCAGCAAACGGGGAATGCTGCGCAGTTCCGCGATCTCCGCGCGAAGCTGCTCATTCTGCCGCACGATGCTGTCCCGGTAGGCGATCAGTTCCTCGTTCTGGCGGCCGGTGGTGGCCACAGTCGTCACCTGGGCCAGGTAGAGCGCCCCGATGATGATGGCCACGATCAGCGCCAGCGCAATGATCGCCGCCAACTGCGACTGCCGCCGCCAGGGCGCACTACGCAGGGTGTGTTGGATCCATCGCTGTTGGGCTGAGGGTTCTTTTTGCGCCATTGTTCCATCACCGATACTGGTAAACTATTATGACCGGCTCGACTGTATTATACCTTCTCCACCACGCGCAACCGGGCGCTGCGACTCCTTGGATTGTTGCTTACCTCATCCGCGTCCCCGGTGACCGGTTTGCGGGTCACCAGCCGCACCGAGGCCCGGTGATGGCAGGTACAGACCGGCTGTCCCGGCGGACAAATACAATCGGTGCTCTCCTGCCGGAAGAAGCGTTTGACGATACGATCCTCCAGGCTGTGGAAGCTGATCACACCCAGCCGCCCGCCGGGACGCAGCAGCGCCAACGCCTGCGGCAGCGCCCGTTCCAAGACCGCCAGCTCGTCATTGACGGCGATCCGCAGCGCCTGAAAGGTCCGCGTGGCCGGGTGGATTTTGTCCGTTTTGCCCCGCGGAGCCGCCGCCTCGATGGCCTGGGCCAAGGCTGCCGTGCGGTAAAAGGGCCGCTCCCGGACGATCCGCCGGGCGATCCGGCGCGCCCTTTTGTCCTCGCCGTACTCGCGGATCAAGGCGGCCAGCTCGTCCTCGTCCAGCGTATTGACCAGGTCCGCCGCCGTCGGGCCTTCGCCGCGCGCATCCATCCGCATGTCGAGCGGGCCATCCTGCTGGAAGGAAAAACCACGCACCGCCCGATCCAGGTGCATGGACGATACGCCCAGGTCCATCAGGATCACGTCGGCCGGGGAAAAGCCCGCTTCTGCCGCCAGGCTCGTGAGGCGGTCAAAACAGGCGTGGACCAGCGTCACGCGATCACCGAAGTCGCTCAACCGCGCCCCGGCCAGCACCAGCGCGCTCTCGTCCTGGTCAATGCCCAGCAGGCGCCCGGCCGGCCCGGCCCTGGACAGCAGCGCTGCCGCATGACCGCCGCCGCCCACCGTGGCATCGACGATCACCGCGCCGGAAGTCGCCGGCAGCAGGTCCAGCACGGCCGCCAGCAGCACCGGGATATGCGGTTGGGAGTCCCCATCGGCCATGGTCACTGCTCCTCGATAACCACCTAATGATACCACCCTACCCCGGCGAACACATCAGCGCCGCACGCTGACCGCGTTCCATCCTTAACCGAACATTTGAGCAGCGGCGGAAAGCGCGATAGAATTCAAGGGATTATCGTCGACCAACAGCCGGGGATCAAAACATCCCATGAACGCCCGACGAATCGCCATCGTCGGTTCGACGAACAGCGGCAAAACGACCCTGGCGCGGCACCTGGCCGAGCATCGGGGCTGCCCGCACGTCGAGTTGGACGCCTTACACTGGGAGCCGAACTGGACGCCCGCCCCACTCGACGTCTTCCGGCAGCGGGTCGGCAGCGCCCTGGACCACGAGACCTGGATCGCGGATGGCAACTACAGCAAAGTGCGCGATATCGTGTGGGCACGGGCGGAACTGCTGATCTGGCTGGATTACGGGCTGCCGCTGCTGATCGGGCGGCTGCTGCGCCGCACCCTGGCTCGCATCAAACAGCAGGAAACGTTATGGGGCAATAACCGCGAAACCTGGGGCGCCCTGTTGGGCCGCGACTCGCTGCTCATGTGGCTGTTGACCAGCTACCGGCGGCGGCGCAGGGAATACCCCGACCTGTTGGCGACGCCGGCTTACGCCCATCTGGTCGTGGTGCGTCTGCGATCACCTGGAGCTACCCGCCGCTGGCTGGCCGAACAGGGTTTCGACCGCCCACCCACCCGGTAAAACGAGGGTCACGAACGATGGAAATCAGCGCGCACCTGCAAAACATCCTGGACAACCTGCCGCACAAACCCGGCGTCTACCTGATGAAAAACGCCGCCGGCAAAATCATCTACGTCGGTAAATCCAAAGAAATCTTCAACCGGGTGCGCAGCTACTTCCATCGCAGCGTCACCCACGAAAAAACCCGCCGCCTGCGGGAGCACATCGCCGACATCGAGTTCATCATCACCGGCGACAGCCCGGACGACGAAGAAGCCGAGTTGGAAGCCCTGCAGCTGGAAAACACGCTGATCAAGCGCCACAAACCGCACTACAATGTCATGCTCAAGGATGACAAACAGTATCCGTACATCAAGGTCTCCTGGGCGGACCCGTTTCCCACGGTCGAGTTCACCCGGCGCATGATCCACGACGGCTCGCGCTACTTCGGCCCGTTCAGCGCGCGGAACGTACGGCTCACGCTCGACGTGCTGCGCAAAATTTTTCCGTACCTGACCTGCGACCGCGAGATCACAGGCCAGGATGACCGCGCCTGCCTGTACTACGACATCAAGCTGTGCAACGGGCCGTGCATCGGCGCTGTGGACCAGAACGAATACCGGGCCACCATCCAGCAGTTGATGCGCTTCCTGCAAGGCCAGACCGACGACGTGCTGCAGGAACTGACCGCGCGCATGAAAGCGGCCGCCGAGTCGCTCCAGTTTGAACGCGCCGCCCGCTACCGCGACCAACTGGCGGCCATCCGGCGGCTGCTGGAAAGCCGCAAAGTGGTGCAGATCGACGGGCCGGACCAGGACGTGATCGGCTTCGCCCATGCCAACGGCGACGCCGTGGTGCAGGTCTTTTTCATCCGCCAGGGCAAGATGATCGGGCGCGAGAACTTCCCCATGGATGGCGACGGCGTGCTGGACGAAGACGCCGAAGAGGTGATCGGCAGCTTCGTCAAACAGTTCTACGACCGGGCCGCCTTCATACCCGGCGAGATCATCCTGCCGGTCGGGCTGGAAGACGGCCATATCGTCGAGCGCTGGCTGGCCGAAAAACGGCAGGGGCGCAAGGTCCGGCTGCACGTCCCGCGGCGCGGCCGGAAGCGCGAACTGGTCAAAATGGCGATGGACAACGCCGCCGAGATGCTGGGCGTGCTGCAAGTCCAGTGGCAGGCGGACACGCTGCGGCAGGAAGGCGCGCTGCGCGAGCTGCAGGAAGCGCTGGACCTGCCCGCCATTCCCAATCGCATCGAGTGTTACGACATCAGCACCACGCAAGGCACGGCCATCGTCGCCAGCCGCGTGGTGTTCGTCAAGGGCGTGCCGCGTAAATCGGAGTACCGCCGCTTCAACATCCAGTCGGTAGAGCACCAGGGGTCGGACGACTACCAGTCCATGCGAGAGGCATTGCAGCGCCGCTTCAAACGGTATCTGGCGCTGCGCGACGAGCCGGCCGTCTCCAGGCCGGGCAAAAAAGACCAGGACGAAACCTGGCGCCTGCTGCCGGACCTGCTAATCGTGGACGGCGGTAAAGGGCAGCTTAACGTCGCCATCGAGGTGCTGCGGGAATTCGAGCTGCCGGACCAGGTGCCGGTCGCCGGGTTGGCCAAGCGGATCGAGGAGTTGTACGTACCGGGACGCCAGGACGCTATCCTGCTGCCGCGCCGATCACAGGGGTTGTTCCTGGTGCAGCGCGTGCGGGACGAGGCCCACCGTTTTGCCATCACCGCGCACCGCCGCCGCCGGACCAAAGAGGGGCTGGCCTCGCAGATCGACGCCATTCCGGGCATCGGCCCCCGACGCCGCAAGCTGCTGCTGGAGGCTTTCGACAAGTCGATCGACAAGATCAGGCAGGCAGAACTGGACGAGATCGCCGCCGTACCCGGCATCGGCCCGGAGTTAGCGCAGGTGATCAAGGAGAACCTGTAAGGAGCCGCAACTTGAAGCGGCCGCTGCCGACTGTTTCGCCGTGTATAACGACTACACGAAGTCAGCGCCTGGCTGACCATAGCCCTACCCGTAAAGGAGTGCACCCGTATGACGTTCACTTTTCCTGAAGGTTTTCTGTGGGGCACGGCGACCGCCGCCCACCAGGTCGAAGGCAACAACGTCAATAACGACACGTGGCTGATGGAGCACGTCCCCGAGACCATGTTCGCCGAGCCGTCGGGCGACGCCATCGACCACTACCACCGCTACCCGGAAGATATCGCCCTGCTGGCGGAGCTGGGCTTCAACAGCTACCGCTTCTCCATCGAATGGGCGCGCATCGAGCCGGAGGACGGCTTCTTCTCCCGCGCCGCGCTGGACCACTACCGCCGCATGTTGGAGACCTGCCACGCGCACGGTCTGCGGCCAATGGTCACCTTTCACCATTTCACTTCGCCGCGCTGGTTGGTCGCCGCCGGCGGCTGGCACCACATGGGCACCGCCGGTAAATTCGCCCGCTACTGCGCCACCGCCACCGAGCACCTGGGCGACCTCATCGACCACGCCTGCACCATCAACGAAGGCAACCTTCCCATGATGCTGCCCATGCTGCACTTCGCCGACATGGCCGGCGGGGAACAACCGCCGCCATTTATCACCAACGCGGCCCAAGCGCTGGGCACGACGGTGGACAAATTCGGGCCGTTCCTGTTCTCCAGCAGTGAGCAGGCCCGCGACGTGATCATCGCCGCTCACCAGCAGGCCCGCCAGGCCATCAAAGCGGCACGCGGCGACCTGCCGGTCGGGATGACCATCGCGCTGCAAGACATGCAAGCAGCGCCCGGCGGCGAGGCCACGCGCGACCACTACCGGCAGGAGATACAGGACATCTACCTGGAAGCGGCGCGCGACGACGACTTCCTGGGCGTGCAAACCTACAGCCGCGAACGCTTCGGCCCGGACGGTCCGTTGGGGCCGGGAGAAGGGGTTGAACGCACGCAGATGGGCTACGAGTTCTGGCCACAGGCGCTGGAAGCCACCCTGCGTTACGCGAACGAAAAAACCGGCCTGCCCCTGATCGTGACCGAAAACGGCATCGGCACGACGGACGACAGCCGCCGCCTGGCCTATTACCAGAAGGCGCTGCAGGGCGTCGTCAACTGCCTGCGCGACGGGCTGGACGTGCGGGGGTATTACGCCTGGTCGGCCTTCGATAACTTCGAGTGGATGATGGGATACCGCCCGACCTTCGGCATCATCGCCGTGGACCGGGCCACGCAGATGCGCACCGCCAAACCCAGCGCCCACTGGTTGAGCCAGGTCGCGCAGGCCAACGCCCTTTAAGGGTACGCGCTGCGGCCGTTTTTTTTCACCGCATTGATGCGCCCAGGGAAACATCCAGTAACCGTCCCCTGGGCGCCTATCTATGCACCTGTTTCCTGCCCGATTGAAACTTGACAATACCTGGACACATGGTATACATAGTGGTATACAAACTTTTTTAGGGGAGAAGGCAACTATGGATTTTTTCACGACATACCTCACCGGTTTTCTGGCGATCATGGTCATGATGACCATCCTGTGGCTGATCAGCCTGGCCATCAAGGATGCGAGCATCGTCGATATCTTCTGGGGGGCGGGGTTCGTGCTGGCGGCAGTGGTGTACTTCGCCCTCACGCCGGACGGCTACCAGCCGCGCAAGCTGCTGATCACCGCGCTGACGGCCATCTGGGGGCTGCGGCTGTCGCTGTACATCGGCACCCGTAACATCGGCAAAGGCGAGGACTTCCGCTACGCCAAGTGGCGCGAGGAAAACGGCGCGCGCTGGTGGTGGCTGAGTTTTTTCCGCGTTTTCCTGCTGCAAGGCGTGATCATGTGGATCGTCTCCGTGCCGCTGCTGGCCGCGCAGTGGACGGCCCTGCCCGATTCACTCGGCCTGCTGGAACTCCTGGGGATCGGCCTGTGGGCGGTCGGCTTCGCCTTTGAAGCCGGCGGGGACTGGCAGTTGATGATGTTCAAGCGGGACCCGGCTAACAAAGGCAAAGTGCTAAACACCGGCTTCTGGCGCTATACGCGTCATCCGAACTACTTCGGCGACGCGGCGCAGTGGTGGGGCTTCTGGCTGATCGCGCTGGCGGCGGGCGGCTGGTGGACGTTTTACGGACCGCTGATCATGAGCTTCTTCCTGGTGCGGGTATCCGGCGTGGCGCTGCTGGAAAAAACCCTGAAGGATACCAAGCCGCAGTACCGCGAATACATCGAAACCACGCCGGCCTTTATCCCCTGGTTCCCGAAAAAGACGAAGACGTGAGCGCCGTCCACGCCAGAACAAAAAGGCGGCCCACCGGCCGCCCTTGGCTTTTACAGCGGCAAGCGAAGCGGCTACGCTTCCGCCTCCGGGTCGAAGCACAGCGGCGTCATCTTGATTAGCGCGCCGTGGGCGATGGCCCACTCGATCACCGCGGACAGGGCTTCGAGGGCCGCCATCAACCGCGCATCGGCCTCGTCGCCCATCCGGTAGGAGACATAACGCTCAAAACTGCCGGCCGACAGCGTCCGATGGAGCGCACGCACGGCCATCTGGACTTCGATCGGCGCAAAAAACCGCGCTTCCCGGAACGGTTCGACGGGCAGCCTGGCGTTCTCCCACATCGGGCGGAACAGGTTAGGTTTGGCGACGAACTCGGCCAGAACGCTCATCTCGGGCAGCGGCGGTCCGTCATAGGCCAGCGGCGCGCCGCCATCGACGGCGGCAAACGCCAGGCGCATCTCGTAACGCTCACACGCCCAGCGCTCATACATCGCCCGGTCCGCCGGTTCCATCAGCGACCAGATGGCCTGCTCGATGCGCCGCGACGCATCTGCCTGGACTTGGTCACGTTCATCCCGGTTGCTGGCCCGCGGCACCGCCGGCAGGACTTTTCCGAAGGTCACGGTAAATGGCGCAAACACCGACTTGGACTTCAAATAGGTGCCGCCAATCGCGACCGGCAAGATGCGCGCGCCGGTCACCTGGGAGAGATAAGCCGCGCCGGGTTTGACCTCGAAGCGCCGCTTTTCCCACATGCCCCCGCCGGGGAACATCAGCAGGTCCCGCCCGGCCCGCAGATGGGCGATCAGCGCCTTCAAGCCGTCGGTATCGGCGAAGCCGCGTTTGATCATGGTCATGCCGTAGGCGCGCAGCATGAAGTCCTTCAAATTGAGCATCTTAAAATCGCCAGGTCCGACCATTTCCACCTGGCGGGGATAATTAGCCAGCACCAGCGGACCGTCGAGATTGGATACGTGATTGGGCAGGACCAGCACCGGTCCCTCGCGCGGGATGTTCTCCAGGCCGCGCACGGTGGTCCGGGTGAGCAGGTCCTGGTAAGCGTGCGCGGTGGCATGCAGCAAACGACGACGCAGACGGCCCGGATTAACGACGGGGCGCCTGATGCGCACCTTGCCCAGAGAACCCAGGTCGATGACGTCGTTTTTATAGTCGAAAATCGAGAAGGTGACCTCTTGCATTTCGGTCAAAGCAATATCTCCTCATCCGTGAAGGCAACGACTCTGGCCGATAACCTACCCGCACAACCACGCGTCACTGTTACACAAAAAATCAGCCCGGCAGCCTGCCAGGCCTTGACCATCAGCCCCCCTGTTTCCAGGACTCACAGCCAGCAGAGCTTATCATAAATTGGGCAACCTTCCAACCATAACCGCTGTCGGACTGGACCACCGCCCCATGGCCGGTAAATAACCCCTATAGTGTAGAACACATTTCCGCCAAAAAGATACAATCACAACCAAAGATTAACAATTTTTAACGCATCGTTAACGCCCCGGCGCTAGATGCGCCCCTGGCAGCGGTTACGACTCGTGAACAAGGGGGATCACCCGGAGGCGGGCGTGGTGGGTCATGGCCCACGTGCAGACCTCGCGCAGCGTCAACAGGTCGGCCAGCACAGCCGCCGCTTTTTCGTTGCCCAGGCGATACGGCAGGTAGTCCGCAAACATGCCGACCGAGAGCGCTTCGTGCAGCCGTCCTGCCGCGATCTGGACCTCGATCGGGGCAAAAAAGCGCGCTTCCATCAACGGCTCGACGCCGATGGCGGCGTTCTGCCACATCGTGCGGAAGAGGTTCGGCTTGACGATAAACTCGGCCAGGGCGGCCAGGGCGGGCAGCGGCGGACCATCGTAGGCCAACGCACGTCCATCCTCGTCGGTAAAATCGCAGCGCAGCTCGTAGGTTTCCCGCGCCCAGCGATCGTACAGCGACCGGTCCGCCGGCGGCAGCAGGTCGTAGATACGACCGGCGATCTGCCGGGAGGCGGCTTCCAGCTCGGCTTCGCGCTGGCGGCGATCCTGGCTGCGCGGCACGGGCGGCATCACCTGGCCAAAACGAAGGGTGACGCGGGGCCGCTCCAACCGCCGGACTCGTTCCGCCAGCAAATAGCTGCCGCCAATCGCGCCGGGCAGGATGGGCGTCTGGGTGACCTGGGAAATGTAGGCCGCGCCGGGTTTCACGTCGGTGATGCGTTTTTCCCAGGTGCCGCCGCTGGGCGCCATGCCCAGGATGCGCCCGGCCTTCAGGTGATCGATCAGCTTCTTGAGGCTGTCCCGGTCGGCAGCGCCGCGTTTGATCAGCGTCATGCCGTAGAGGTGCAGGCCCCACGACTGCCAGGGCAGCAGCTTGAAGTCGCCGGGGCCGACGGCCTCCATCTCGTAGGGCACGTTGGTCGCCACCAGCGGCCCGTCAAAGTTGGAGAGGTGATTAAAGACGATCAGCAGCGGCCCGTGCGGCGGGACGTTTTCCAGGCCGTGCACGGTGACGCGCAAGAAAGCGGCCTGCGCGGTCAGCATGACCGGGCGCAGCGCCCGGCGGATCAGAGTGCGGGTGCGTGGATTCATGGCGCTACCGCCGTTGGAACAATAACTGGTACAACCAGTAGCCACCCACTGCCAACAGGGCTATCGCCCGTAAGTTCACATGGAAGAATAAACCCACGATCATCCTCATGCCCAGGCCGCCTAGGGTGAACAGCACGCCCAGCACCCAGGTCATCAGGCTGACGTGCCAGCCGCGCCGGCTCTGGTACACGGCGGAACCCAGCAGGACCGCCCCCACCAGGAACAGCCCCAGCGGGTCGAACAGGTTGCCGGTCAGCAGGAAGAAGCCGGCGACCAGCACGACGGCGGCCAGGGTCACGCTTTCGGCCTGGAATTCGGCGGTACTCTTGTCACTCATGATTTCTCCCTATCGAGAGCAGTAGAAACGTAACTGGTGTCGTGCGCGGTGCTCATCGATCACCGGCGCCACGACCACGGGCAACCATCCCCAGGCTACACCAGGCGTCCGCCCAACTGCAAGAGCCTGCCCACGCGCACCGCCGCCCGCTCTAGCAGGTCTTCCGCGTTGACCAGGGCCAGCTCCAGCGCCAGCGGCCCCGGCGCGATTGGTATGATGGCCACCAGCCCGGCGTCCATCAAGGCGTCTTCGCCATCGCCGATACCGCCGACCAGCGCCACCGTCGGGATGCCGCGTTCGCGGGCCGCCATGGCCAACCCGAACGGCCCCTTGCCGCCGAGCGTCTGCCGGTCCATGCGCCCCTCGCCGGTGATCACCAGATCGACGCCATCCAAGCGCCGCTGGAAGTCCAGCGCGTCCAGCACCAGGTCGATGCCGCTGTGTAATTCCGCACCCAGGAAAGCGACCAGCCCTGCGGAGAGCGCCCCGGCAGCGCCGCCACCTGGCAGGTCGCGCACGTCCTTGTCCAGGTGGTCGACCACCAGCGTGAAGAAGCGCCGCAGCCCGTCCTCCAACTGGTCGACCTGGGCGGGAGAAGCGCCCTTCTGCGGCCCAAAAACCGCCGCCGCGCCATCAGGACCGAGAGTCGGATTGTCCACGTCGCAGGCCACCATCACCCGAACCGCCCCGGTGCGCAGTGGTGCGATCAGCCCGCGCGAATCGATACGCCGGATTTGCGCCAACTGCCCGCCGCCGCGCGCCACCGCGCGTCCATCTTCGCCCAGCAGCCGCACGCCCAACGCGCTCACACAGCCGGCACCGCCGTCGACCGTGGCGCTGCCGCCCACCCCGACGATCACGCGCGTCGCCCCGGCCTCTACCACGGCCCGGATCAACTGGCCGGTGCCGTAAGTCGAGGCGCGCAGCGGGTCGCGCTGAGACTCGTCGAGCAGTTTCAAACCGGAGGCGCGCGCCATCTCCACCACCGCCGTCTGGCCGTCATCCAGCATGGCCCAGGCCGCCTGCACCGGCTCGCCCAGCGGACCGTCCACCGTCATCTCATGGACCTGGCCGCCCTGCGCAACCAGCACGTCCATCGTATCATCCCCGCCGTCGGCGATGGGCATCCGGTCGATTTCACAGGCCAGACCGGAGCGTTGCAAGCCCTGCGTGATCACAGCGGCCGCCTGCGACGCGGTCAGCGCTTCCTTAAAGGCATTGGGGGCGACAAGTATTCTCATCAAAACCTCCTCCCGGTTTGTGAGCATTGCACACTGCTATTTATACGCCCTCTACCATTCGCTTTCAAGATGACAAAAATCGTTGACATCCGCCCGGCGGCATGCTACTCTGCCAGCTTAACTCCTCCGGCACCCGACCGGCACCCGGCGCGTCATCCCGTACCCGACTCATCCCATGCCAGGCCACCGCCGTTTCGGCGGGGGAATGTGCGCAAAGAGTCCAACCCGGGTTGACGCCCACCAGTGGGTGAAAGCCCAGGCGTGGATAAACCACGAGTAAGGAGCTTGTGACATGGCGGTCCTGACCTTCAAATTCGGCGGCACGTCCATGGGCAATGGCAACATCATCAAAGATGCCGCACAGATCGTCCTCGATTCGGCGGCGCAGGGCAACCAGGTGCTCACCGTCGTCTCGGCCATGACCGGCGTCACGAACACCCTGCTGCGCGCGGCGCACGCGGCGGCTGCAGGCGAATCCGAGATGTACATCAAGGCGACGGCCGACCTGCGCGATCGCCACCACGAGACGGCGCGCGAGCTGGTTCACAATGGCAATGCCCAGGAAGCGCTCCTGGTGGAGCTGCACCGGCTGATCGACGAATTCCAGGACCTGTGCCGCAGCGTGGCCGTGCTCGGCGAGCTGACCAACCGCGGCCTGGATGCCATCACGTCGATCGGCGAGCGGCTCAGCGCGCGGCTGCTGGCCGCCCACCTGCAAGATCGCGGCGCGGCCTCGCTGTCCTTCGACGCCACGACGCTCATGGTTACCGATGACACCTTCCAGAACGCGGCCCCGCTGATGGACCAAACGCGCGCCAAGGTGCAGGCGCAGCTGGTGCCCAAGCTCAAAGCCGGGATTCTGCCGGTCGTGACCGGCTTTATCGGCGCGACGGAGCGCGGCATCACCACCACCCTGGGACGCGGCGGCAGCGACTACAGCGCGGCCATCTTCGCCTCCTGCATCGAGGCCGACGAGCTGTGGATCTGGACCGACGTGGACGGCGTGATGACCACCGATCCGCGCCTGGTACCCGACGCCCGCGTCATCCCGGTGCTCTCCTACAAAGAGGTCGGCGAGTTGGCCTTCTTCGGCGCGAAGGTGCTGCACCCGCGCACCATCCTGCCGGTGATGGACCAGGGCATGCCGATCCTGGTGCGCAACACCTTCAACCCCGGGCACCCGGGCACGCGCATCCAGCCGAAGCCGACCATCACGGCGGGCACGGCCAAGGCGATCACGATCATCCGCGACGTGCACCTGATCACGGTGACCGGGCGCGGCATGATGGGCGTACCCGGCATCGCCGGCCGCACGTTTACGGCGGTCGCCCGGCGCAACGTCAACCTGCTGGTGATTTCGCAGGCATCTTCCGAGCAGAGCTTTTGTTTTATCGTGCCGGATACGGACTCGAGCCGCGCCGTCGAAGCCATCAAAGAAGAGTTAGCCCAGGAACTGGCCCGCCAGGACGTGGATCGCGTGTGGGCGCAGGAAGACGTGGTGATCATCACCATCGTCGGCGCAGGGATGAGCACGACGCCGGGCGTGGGGGCGCGCATCTTCGGCGTGCTGGCCGATGCCGGCGTTAACGTGCTGCTGATCGCGCAGGGCGGCTCCGAAAGCAGCCTGACGATTGTGATCGACTCCAAGGACGACGAGACCGCCGTACAAGCCCTGCACAGCCTGGTGGCGACGAACGGATCGCGCTAGGCCACAACCGCGGATGGAGGTCGCCCGTATATGTCAGCGGCCTCCGTGACTTCGCTGCTCGAGGCTGTCCTCCGGTCGTTGACCTTCTACTCCACCTCGACCCACAACAGGTCACCGAATATATTCCCCTCGAATGCGGTCAGCGCCTGCGGGTTAATGCCGGAGCGGCCCATAATCCACAGGTGCGGGGTTGCCGGGTCGCCGGGGCCGCCGCCCACGTAGGCCAGGTGCGTGCCCGCCCGGTTAATGGCAACCAGGGGCGGCACGTCACCGGTGGTGGCTACTTCGCGCGTCGACCGGAGCGAAAAGTCCCGGACGTAGATGCTAAAGCCGTTGGTGAAGGCCATGTAACGCCCATCGGCGGAAAAAACAAAGGCCTGCGCCGGCATGGTGGAGATTTCCGGCGGCACGCTTTCCCGGGCGTGGGTATTCAGGTCGAAGGCATGCAGCGGCCCGCTCAGGCTGTCCTGGCTGGCCGGTCGAATGTACACCAGCTCGGTAGAGCCGGGCCGCCAGCGCGGGGAGTGGTCATTGCCCACGCCGGAGCTGATGGTCATCACCGCCACGGTGCCGCTCGCCAGGTCGAGCATGACCAGCGACGGCGCTGCGAATAAAACGCCTTCCCCGTCGGGCGTGAAGATCGGGTCGGACACCAGCTGGCCGGGGAGCACCAGGCCGTCTTCATTGCCGGTCGGGGTTGCCGCCGGGTCGACGGCCGCCAGCGTGGTCACCTGCTGTAAATCCGCGCCGGTGGGGCGCACCAGGTACACGTTGCGCGCCCCACCGACCGTCATCGCGGCGGCGTACACCAGGCGATCGCCGTCCGGGTGCCAGGACGGATCGATCACTGCCGCGTACCCCTGCCGCGTCACCTGCCGGGCCACGCCGGTCGTCAGGTCGATGATGAACAGTTCCTCAGTGCTGTCGGTTGCCTGGGCGGCGAAGGCCAGCGTCTGCTGATCTGGCGACAGGGCCAGGTCATGGGCCTCGATGGACCGGGTAAGCGCCGTCTGAACACCGCCGTCGGCCTCGACCACCTGCACCGCGCCATCGGCCAGGAATACGAACCGCCCGCGCACCTCCGGCGGCAGTTGAAACACCGGCTGGCCCGTTTCCGTCGGCGGCGCGATGGTCGGCCTGGGGATGGGAGTCCAGGTTGGCGGCAGGGTTGGCGGGGCCAGCGACGTGGCATAGGCCACCGCGGTGGCCGTCTCCGCCTGGTCCGGCGAGATGGTGGGAATCAAAACCAGCGTGGGAATCTCGATCTCGGTCGGCTCCGGGCTGCAGGCAGCCACCACCAGCAAGACGAGCAGCGCCAGCGGGAACAATCGGCGGACCATATACAGGCTCCTTGACACATCCGGGCACACTCTGCATTATAGGCTGAGTGCACGCACCACTGCCAGCGCACGTCTGCCCAAACCGGCTAGATGCGATCCTAACGGCGGCCACTGCTGGTATCATCTGATCGGGCTGCCAACTCGCCAGGAGGTTTCACCATGAACGCCAGCTTAGCACTAGAGAATATCCGGAAGAGCGGGATCATCGCCGTGCTGCGCGGCGACTTCCCGCCCCAAAAAGCCACGGCCGTATGCGAGGTTTTGCTGGAGGCCGGGATCACGTGCGTCGAACTGACGTACAACTCGGCGGACTGGCGGGACGCACTTCCCGCCGTTGTGAATGCCTTTGGCGACCGGATGCTGGTCGGCATGGGCACCGTGCTGAACCACGTCCAGACCCGCGAGGCGTTGGACCGGGGCGCGCAGTTCCTGGTCGCCCCGTCGCTGGACCCGGCCTCCGTATCCACGGCGCATGCCGCCGGCATCTTGATGGCGCCCGGCGCGGCCACCCCCACCGAAGCCGTACAGGCGGCAGCCCTGGGCTGCAAGCTGGTCAAGTTCTTCCCGGCGGGCGTGCTGGGCGTGGACTACTTCCGCACCATGCGCGGGCCGCTGGACAGCATTACTTTCTCCTGCAACGGCAACATGCACGCCGGCAACATCGCCGACTTCCTGCGGGCCGGCGCGGCCGTGTGCGGGGTGGCGGGGAACGGGCTGGCCGGCAATGGCAGCCGTGCCCTGGACGAGATTCGCGCCATCGCGCGTGACATCGCCGCCATCGTGCGCGACGTGCGCGGCGAATAGGCAACATCAGCCCGGCGGCAGGATCAGTCCGCGCGATTAAACGGCAAGCGAGCACCAGCATGATCAGAACGATATGCGTCCACAGCTTCCGGGCCGGGACCGGCAAGACTCACATCATCGCCAACATCGCCGTGCAGATGGCGCAGCGTGGCCTGCGCGTCGGCATCATCGACGCCGACCTGTATGCGCCGGGAATGCACCGATTGTTTGGCCTGGACCCGGCCGCCATCATGCATTGCCTGAACCATTACCTGCGTGGCGAGTCCGAACTGGCCCGGACCGTCTACCGGGTGGACGCCGGCCTGGACCCGTTCACCCGGGAGCCGATCGGCCTGGCTGGCGCGGTTTATCTGGTCCCGGCCTGCAGCCGGCTGGAAGCGATCAACCGGGTGTGGCAGGAGGGCTACGATCTCGACCTGCTGCACGAGGCGGTCAGCCGGCTGGTGATCGACCTGAACCTGGACTACCTGCTGATCGATACACATCCCGGCGCCAACGAGCAGTACGATATCCTCACCGCCGTTTTCGCCGACCTGCTGCTGCTGACCCTGTGCGACGACGACCAGCACTTCGAAGGCACCGCCATCCTGCTGGACGGAATCCGCAAGCTGGACGACTCCAATACCTATATCATAATCAACCGGTCGCCGTACTACACGGACCTGGAAGGCGTGCAGCGGCGGGTTCTGGAGCGCTTCGGGCTGGAGCTGGTCGCCCGCCTGCCCGTCTCGGTGGAGCTGATGCTGCTGGGCAGCAGCGGCATATATACCTGCTATGCGCCAGACGATCCCTGGGTGGGGGGCATCGGCCAGTTACTCGATTTCATCTGCAGGATAAGCGTGTGAGATCGACCGGTGCAGGGAACTGTCGACCAGACGAAGGTTCCCTGCACCGGAAAAAACCGGAGGCGGCACGCGCGTGCCGGAATAACGCCCGCCCGTTACGGGACTACGGGGCCCCATTACGGGACTACGGGGCCCCGTTACGGGACTACGGGGGCCACGTTGACATCACCCCCCACGCTCACATGTGCCGCCGAAACCCATCCGACCAGGCCGTTGTAACTGACCAGCAGCCAGCTGTTGTCGGCGTTTCTACCCAACAGTTCGGCTTCATCGCGCCATTGGAAAGTGCTGAGGGCTTCGCCTTCGCTGCCCGGCGTGCGACGCAGGCGTATATTGTACTGCGCCGTCACGATCAGGCCGGTGGCCGCGCCGCCGCTCACCGGGGCCGCCCCGGACGCTGCCGCGCCACCGGCCGCATCGGTGACCGGCATCGCGTTGATGTCGCCGCCTTCATAACGCGCATAGGCCGCCGAGATCCAGCCCTGTCCACCGCCGAAATCCACCAGCCACCAGGCGCCGTCTTCGGTGCGGCCCAGGACGGCATAGCGCTCACCACCGGTGAGCTGGGTCAACCGCGCGCCGTCGGCGCTGGGCGACTGGCGCACGTTCAACAGCCCGACGGTCGGAATGGCGACGACGCCGGTCGCCGCTGGCGCAGCACCCGCCCCGACCGGTAAAACTGCGCCGCTCTTGTAACCGGCGATCAACTCGCGCGCCAGGTCCAGATAGGCCGAACCATAACCCTGGCTCGGCTCGATGTACGTGTTCTCAAAATACTCGTTCCAACTGGTGATCACGATCATGGCAGGATCGGTGGCCGCCGCGCCGGCAAAACTCGTGCGGAAAAAAGCGCCGTCGTTGCGCGGGGTGGCAAATCCATCTTCACCGCGCCCCATGGCGGTATCGTTCCAGCCGGGCATCGCGGTCCCCACGAATAACCCGCCGGCCTGGCGAGTCCGCTGCGCCCAGGAAGCGGCCGCGTTGGCCGGGTTACGACTCCAGGCGATGTTATACAGGTGCAGGCCGTCAAACACCGGCAGGTAGGCCAGCGAATCACCTTCGACGATCCAGATCGTATCGTGGTTGGGATCGATCTGGGCGCGTATGTCGTTCCACTGGGCAGGGGTGAACCGCCCCACGTTCCAGAAGAAGATCACCGCTTTGCCCTGGTAGCGAAAGTAGCCGGGATGGTGAATCCGGTTGGCGACGAGGTCGCGCAGGGTATTAAGCACGGCTTCCGGAGACGCCATGAACTCCGCGCCGAGGTCGACATCCGCCACCACGTGGAATCCTGCCGCCGCGGCCTGGTCCATCAGCCCGGACAGGATGGCGGTGTTGAGTGGGTTCTCCGGGCCATACCAGCTCATCACAAACGCATCGAAACCCGCCGACCGGGCCTGGGCGATCTGGCGGGCCATCGCGCCTTGATCGGCCGAGTCGTAGGGTTCCGCCGGGCGGTCGAGCAAGCGGCTGTCACTCCAGGTGCCGCTGTTAAACCACCCATAGTAGAAGGCCAGCACCACCCGCTCACCCTGCGCCCGGACCACGTCCGGGCCGCCCAATACGGGCAGGAGCATCGTCAGCACCAGCACGACAAGTATTCTTTTCCGCATTATCTTTCCCTCACATCCCGTGGGCACCCCAGGCTTAGCGCCTGACAAGGGTAAAACAGTCCTCAAGCGGACCTTCGGCAGGCACCTAGCCAGAACGCCGGCCTGACCACCATTACCGGACCAGACCGGGCGCTCATGACCGTGCCCAAAGTCACCAGAGTCTTACTTTACTCGACAGGGCCTTTGTAAAACAGCGGCACAAAAAACGTCCAGGCCAGCACCAGCAACGATCCCAGGTAGGGCACATGGATGCCATAGGTGGCAAATGGTCCACCCAGACTATACACCCAGATCGCAAAAGCGACCGAAGAAATGGCCACGACCGGCACCTGGGCTGGCCGGTTGTTGGCGGGGTCCGCCGTGCCAAACAGACGCGTGAAGATCACGCCAATCAGGCAGACGACCGCCCAGACCGCCTGGACGCCGCCTTCTGCCGGCGGGATGATGCCATTCCCGACCAGATACAACCCGACCACCTCACCGGGAATCATCCGCATCAACCGGTCCAGGTAGTCCCGCAGCTGCTCCTGCCCACTCACCGGGGCAGCGACCGCCCCCTGTCTTTGGGAACGACTTATTCGATATGGCGCTGTCATTTGTTATACCCTTCACTAATAAATCACTGTAGATGCACCTGCATTATAACAACCTCTTGCCGCCAACGAAAATTCCCCCACCGCGCCAGGGCACGGCAGGGAAATGGGTTAACCTGAAGCCCGAAATACAGTGGTTAACGCGTGCTGGTCACCTTGTGTAAGGTGCGCGGATGGTCGACGTCGTAGCCGCGGGCCACACTCAGGCCCAGCGCGAACAATTGACCGGGGATCACGCTGATCACCGGCGACAGCCACTCCGGAATCGAGGGGATCATAAAGGGCGTATGTGCCAGGTCGAGCGCTCGTTCACTGCTGCCGATGACGATTAACTCCGCCTGACGTTCGCGCAGGTCGCGCAACAGGTCGATCATATCGTCCAGCACGACACCGTCCGGCGCCACGGTCAGCACCGGGAAGCCCTCCTCAACCTGGGCGATTGGGCCATGCCGGAAGTCCGCGGAGCTGTAGGGCGTCGCACCGATGTAGGTCAATTCCTTGAGTTTAAGCGCCAGCTCAAACGCCGTGGCATAGTTGTAACCGCGTCCCACCGTCACGCAGTGGGTCATGTAACGATAGCGCTCCGCCCGGGCCGGGACCTGGGCGCTGAAGGCCAGAGTGTCGGCCATCCAATCGGGCAGACGCGCCAGGTCGTCCAACTGCCCCGGATCGCCGGCCAGGTGCGCCGCCAGGAGCGCCATCACGGCTAACTGGGCAGTAAACGTCTTGGTGGCCGCCAGGCTGCGTTCCTCGCCGGCTCGCAGGGAAATGCAGTACTCGGCCGACCGGGCCAGCAGGGAGTCCGGATTGTTGGTCACGCCCAGGGTGATAGCGCCCTGGTCACGGGCCTGCCGGACCACGGTGCACACGTCCTCGCCCTGCCCACTCTGGGAAATGCCGATGACCAGCGCCTGGCGCACGTCCGGCATACGGCCGTAATAGGTCGTCACCGATGGGGCCGCCAGTGCCACCGACAGGCCCGCCAGCGCGCCCAGCACGTACTTCCCGTAGATGGCCGCGTTATCGGAAGAACCGCGGGCGGCGATCAGCACAAAGCGTGGATCACCTTCGCGGATGGCCGCCGCGATATCGGCGACGCGCGCCGTTTCGCCGGCGATCAGGCCCCGCAGCACGTCCGGCTGCTGGTAGATTTCCTGTTCGAGCAGCGTTTCAGTCATTTTCATAAAGGCCCCTTAGCTGTAGTTCAGCGAATCATCTTCCTGTTCCAGCAGCGCGCCGGTCGCCGGGAGCACCGGTCGCCGCCGTCGATCTCGGTCCTGCATGGTCGTTTCTTATCTTCAGGGGATGTTCAGTTCCGGTATTCTTCTTCCCGTGAGAGCAGCAGCGTTTCCAGCTCGACGATCTCGTCTTCGTCCAGGCTCTCCACCAGCCGGGCGATTCGCCCGCTATCGTGCCGCTTGGCTTTGACGGCACGGGCCTCCGCCTGCCCCTGCCCCGAGGCTGGGACACCGGCCTGCGCGATGCGGGCGGTCGAATAAGCCGCCGCAAACCCCAGGATGCCGGCCAACCCCAGCATGAATTCATCGGCCATGTTAAAGGCGGGAAAGGTAGAGGCGATAAACATCACGATCAGCACCATCATCACGGCGATCCAGATCGTGATGATGGAGACAAAACGAAACAGGTCATTCATCCGGTCACCCTCAATTCAACGGCTCATCATCACGGGCCAGTAGCAGCGTCTCCAGCTCGACGAGGTCATCCTCGTCCAGGCGCTCGACCAGCCGGGCCACCCGGTCACGCTCGGACCGTTTGACCTTGCGCGTCTCCTTCTCGTGGGTGCGCAGGGCTTTGGCTTCTTGGGCGGCCAGTTTGCCCACCGCCTCCCAGATCGAAATCGTCCCGCCGACGCCGATGCCGCCCATGATGATGATAAAGATCGCCGCACCCGCAGCGGTCGGCTGGCCAAAGTTCATGAACAGCACCGACAAAACGGTCACGGCAGTCCACGTCACCATGGTGGTCACAGCGGCCCAGAAAAACATGCGGTCGGTCATTGGCACCCCTCGGCAAGATGCCCCTGCCCGGTTTAGGCCGGCAGCAGGGGGATTAACGTCACTGATAAGACTCTTCTTCGCGGGCCAGCAGCAGCGTCTCCAGCTCGACGATCTCGTCATCATCCAGGCGTTCGATCAGGCGCTCGAAGCGCCGCCGGTCAATCCGCTTCGCCTTGCCGGTCTGCGCGCCGGCGGAGTCGAGCTGCGGCTGCCCCCGCACCGCCCCACCCCAGACCCGCGAGGTCGAGTAGCCGGCCACCAGGATCAGCAGCATGGCCGTCAGCGTGATCGGCACGATCGATCCAAATTCCAGAGACGCGCCCGTGACCGCCAAGGCAATGATGATCCCGAGCAAAATGATCGTAACCGCACTCCAGATGAAGGCCGTCGCCCACAATCTATCCCGTTCGTACATCACACCCTCCGGCGCTGTCACAACTTGGACGGTATCAAGCGGCTATCAGGGATAAACGTCTTCTTGGTGAGACATCAGCAGCGTTTCCAACTCGACGATCTCGTCGTCATCCAGTCCTTCAATGAGACGCTCGATCCGGCGGCGATCCAGACGCTTGGCTTTTCGCGCATCTGCAGCTTCCCCCACCCCCGTGGCTGCACCGGAGCTGGCCTTGTCCCAAACGGCGTGGGTTGAGACCGCCGCCACTGAGGTCACCAGCACGATGCCAAATACGGCATCGCCATAGAGACCGGAGGCCGGACCGGTACCAAAGACAAACAGCAGACCCAGGATCACCATGTAGGCGGTCCAGATCACGCCTGTCGCCAACAATCGATCGCGCTCGCGCATCGGAATCGTCTCCTCCCCAATACCCCAGCGGACAAACGGTCCGCTGTTATTCTATACAGCAATCGTCATGACGCCCACCTCCCCCGGTCATGATTCCCTGCCAGGCCGGATGGAACGTCATTTCTCTATCACAACATCCATTGCTACAATATACGTACCAGCCACAGCATGAGTTGCAGCCTCCGGAGATGGCATCCATGCCAGGTGATACGAGCAACAGGCTACAGGAAGCCCGCCGCTTGATCAAAGCCGGCCAAAAGACACAGGCGCTGGCGATCGTCAAAAGCGTGCTGGTCAACGAGCGGAGCAACGTCGCCGCGTGGCTGCTGGCCGCCCTGGCCGCACCAGACCCCGAAGAAGCGGTGGTAGCGCTGCGCGTGGTGCTCAAGCTGGAACCGGATCACCCCCAGGCCCGCGAACTGCTCAACCGCCTGGAGGCGGCAATGGCCGCGGCAATGGCCGCGGTACCGGCTGCGGCACCGGCAGCCGACGCCCCTGCCCCCCAGTCGATCCCCCTGGTCAAACCACGGCGGCGGCGCGGCGGCGGCCTGGGCAAAAACGCCGTCACGCTGGTGGTGATCGTGCTGGGTATGCTGGCGATCAGCAGCGGGGCGCTGGTCTTTTTCCTGAGCCTGACGGGCAGTTCGGCGCTCGACGCGATCGATGAGGTGATCCCCGATCTGCCCGGCCAGTATCCGACCACCGAAGCCAGCGACGAATACCGGGTCATCGTGCACGACAGCCAGATTCAAGGAATCATCAGCGACGGCGAGGTCATCCGATTTCGCTTTCAAGGCCGCCGGGGCACGGAAATCTTCCTCGGCCTGGGCTTAATGACCGTGCCCAGCGATGCCGATACCAGCGGTGCGATGGAGCTGTTCGATCCGGACGGCTACCGGGTGCTGCGCAGCGGTCCGGACGCCGCCGATTTCAGCCTGCCCTCGCTGCCCATCCTGGATACAGGTAATATCTCGATCATCCAGACGTCGCTGCATATGAGCGGCAACTGGGAGATGCACCTGATCGGGCGCGAAGGCCGCAGCGCCGGCGCCTACATACTGTTGATGCAGTGCTATCCGACGGATGACTGCCAGCCGCCCACTCGTTGACACTACGGCTTAAAGGAGACACCATGGCCACCCTGATCATCCTGAACCCCCACGCCGGCGGGGGGCGCGCCCGGCGACTATGGTCCACCGTGGAACCGCTACTGTGGCAGGCCCTGGGCGACCTGGTCATCGCCATCACCGATCGCCCGGAAGAAGTCGCCGCTCACCTGGACCAGGCGATCGAGCGGGGACTGGACAGGGTCGTGGTGGTCGGCGGCGATGGCAGTAATCACGTGGTAGTCAACCGGCTGGCCGACCTGGCCCTGCACCAACCCGAATTACGCCTGCCGGCCTTTGGATCGCTGCCCATCGGCACCGGCCGCGACTGGGCACGTACCGTCGGGATTCCGTTGAACGCGCCGGAGGCCGTTACCTGGCTGCGCGGGGCCCGCCCCGCCCCGGTCGATATGGGCCGCCTGACGTATGGCGAGGAAACCGTGTACTTCCTGAACGTCGCCAGCGCCGGCATCGGCGGCGAGATCGACGCCAACGTCAACGCCATCCAGAGGCGCCGGCCCTGGACCTTCCTGGCCCAGACGATTCGCGCCCTGATGGACTATGCCCCCAAGCCGATCCAGGTTTACCTCGACGGCGAGTTGTGGTATGAAGGCACGTCCTTCATCACGGCGGTGGCCAACGGGCGCAGCTTCGGGCACGGGATGCAGATCGCGCCGGAGGCGTCCATCAACGACGGTCTGTTCGACGTGGTGCTGGCCGAGGAAATGGGCCGGCTGACCGCCATACAGGCACTGCCTTCCCTGTACAGCGGCACGCACTTGCAGCGGGAGGATATCCGTCACGCGCGGGCTACCGAAGTCCGGATCGAGTCGCCGGAAGGGCCGCTCGACCTCGACCTGGACGGCGAGTACAACATCGGCCAGGGGCTGGTCTTCACCATGGAACCGGCGCTGCTGCAAATGCTGCAACAGCCGTCCCCTCAGCTGGAATAAGGACGGCAGCCATACTGGTCGATAATAATCCTGGTGAGCTGGTCGCGGCCTTCCGGCAGCTTCTTCAGCCGCTTGAAGAGGTCCATAAACCCGTGCGGCTTGACCAGGAACACGTCGCAGCCACTGGCAAAAGCGCTGTTGATCTTACTCGGCTCGCTCCATACGGTGGCGACCAGCAGCAGCGCCTCCGGCTGCAAAGCACGCAGCTGGACCACTAAGTCCATGTCAGTGACATCGGGCAACTGGAGATCGGTGGCGACCAGGGTAAAGCACGACAGTTCGCGCGCATAACGGAGGGCTTCTTCGCCGGTCGAAGCACCCTTTACCTCAAAACCGGCCAGGCTAATCAACCGGACCAAAAAATCCTGGTTGGCAGGCTCATCTTCCACGACCAGGGCGCACAATGGGGTCATGAGCACTCACACGCCCGTCGCCGCGGCCGCCGCGGCCAGGCTCGTGCTGTACTTCTCAAACAGCGCCACCAGGTCGGCCACCGGCAGTGGTTTGGGCAGGTACTCGGTGAAGCCCGCGTCAATACAGCGTTCTTTATCGCCCAGCATCGCGTAAGCCGTCACGGCGATGGTCGGCACGGTCACGTTTTTCTCGCGCAGGGTCAGCAGCAGGTCCAGACCGCTCATTGCCCCGCTCAGCTGGATGTCGATCAGCAGCAGGTCCGGCGGCGAAGTCACGATGTCATCGAGCGCGTCTTCGCCATCGGTGTAGCCCTCCACGTTGTGCCGCCCCAGACGAGCCACCCGGCGCACCAGGGCGAGGTTGGCAGGATTATCCTCAATATAGATGATTCGCAAGTCGCGTGCCCCTTTCTACGTGGCTTAACCCTTCAGGCAAGCGCAGAAGCTTCATCAGTGACGGTGGTGGATGGTACGGGTGCCTGGATCGGCTTGTCTTCCTCTTGAGTGTTCACCTGGGGAGCTACAGACATGGTCACATCTGCCGGTGTTGGCATAACCACGGCAGACGTCGGAACCTCTGCGGTAATCGCAGCGGCTTCTGGCGTAGATGCTTCGGCCTTATCGGCGCGTAGGAGGCTGAAGTAAAAGGTGCTGCCGACTCCCACTTCGCTCTCCACCCAGATGCGCCCGTTCATCAAGCGCACCAGGTGGCGCGAGATCGACAATCCCAACCCGGAACCGGCATGCTGGGTAGACCCGCTGGCCCGGCCCTGGCGGAATTCCTCAAAGATCAATTCTCTTTCATCCGCGTGGATGCCGTCCCCGGTATCGGCCACGCCGATGATGACCTGGTCGTCCTGCACCGTCATGCCGAGCGTGATCGTCCCCTGACGCGTGAACTTGGCCGCGTTGCTGTACAGGTTGAGCAGGATTTGCCGCACGCGGTTGGGGTCTGCCCAGACGGGCGGCAGTTCGGCGGGCAGGTCTTTCAACAGCCGGACCGGCTTGTCGCCGATCAGGCCGGTGGCGGTCGTCAGCGTCGCGTTAAAGATCGGTTGCAGGTTTACCTTTTCCTGCTGAACATCGAGCTTGCCGACATCTACCTTGGACAGGTCCAGGATGTCGTTGATCACGTGCAACAGTTGAGCGCCGCTGGTATTGATCTGTTCGAGGTCGCGCTGGTATTCGTTTGGCAGCGGAATATCGTCGTACATCTCCGGGAAGCTGAGCATGGTTTCACTGAACCCGATCACGGCGTTCAACGGAGTCCGCAGTTCGTGGCTCATGTTCGCCAGGAACTGGCCGCGGAAGGTTTTCGCTTCTTCAGCCGTCTGGCGTGCCTTGTCCAGCTCGACGTTAGTCACGGCCAGGGTCTGATTGGTCTGGCCGAGTTCATCGTTGGTCTGTTCCAGGTTTTCGGCCAGCACCTGGGCGCGGGCCAGCGTCTTCTTAAGCTCCAGCTGACTGTTATGCAGTTCGAGCTTACGCTCGCGCTCGCGGCGGTAACTGCTCAGCGCCCACTCGGCAATGGCGTACAACTCACCGGTGATCTGAACCGTCCACAGTGCGCCGATCAGGGTCAAAACCAGGGCCGCCCACTGGTGGTGCGTGACGTTGAGGGGGTAAAACCCGCCGTCGTACAGGGCCGGCACGCCGAGCGTCACCACGAGAACGATCAACAGCAGGCGCGGCAGCACGCGCGGGGGCAGCAGCAAACCGACCACGAAGACCAGCAGCGAAAAGGCATAGGGCACGGTATCCCGCATCGGCCCCGGCTCGGTATAGAGCAGGAGCACGATCGCCATGGTAATGCCGCCAGCGTAACTCCAGACGCCCCAGGCGTATTTATCCTTTTGTAAAGAATACCGGGTGAGCAAACTGCCCAGGCCGATCATCAGCGAGGCTTCTACCCAGAGGGACACCTCGGTGGACGCTACGATGCCGACGAAGATCATCACAAAAAAGAGCGCTACGGCGCTCCCAAAGGTCACCTGCCACAACAGCGTCAGGCGCTCTGTGCGGACTTCCTGGGCAAAGTCAAAATCGGAGTAGCTGGGAACGGCGCTTGTCTTGGTCATAGACACCCACCCATGTATGATTGTCAGATAACCACAGCCTACGTATATTTTAACACAAAATTAACAGATTAGGGGAAATAAATTTCGTTAGTAAAATCTTACATAAGCGCAGAATCGCCCGAACACACCTGCAAATGGCGCGTCAAACTGGTGGCACTATCGATGATAACACCCTGATACCCGACTCGTGGCGCCGCCTACCCGGACACCAGAATCAAAATGGGCAGGCACCATTCTCCATGCCTGCCCATCATATCCTGTGTCTGGGGTCTCAGTTGAGCATCTCGAAGATGCCCGCTGCGCCCATGCCACCGCCAATGCACATCGTCACCAGGCCCAGCCTGTCGCCGCGCCGGCGCATCTCGTGCAGGAGCTGCACGGCCAGCTTAGCCCCGGTCGCGCCCAGGGGATGTCCCAGCGCAATCGCGCCGCCGTTGACGTTGACGATCGCGGGGTCCAGGTCCAGCTCGCGGAGCACGGCCACACTTTGGGAAGCAAACGCCTCGTTCAGCTCGATCCGGTCGATATCCGCCAGCTTGAGGCCGGTGCGGGCCAGGACACGCGGCACTGCCGCCACCGGGCCGATGCCCATGATCTCAGGCCGGACGCCCGCCGTATTAAAGCCGACAAAACGCGCAATCGGCGTGAAACCAAGTTTAGCGGCGGTCTCCGCTTCCATCACGATCACGCCGGCAGCGCCATCGCTGAGCGGCGACGAGTTGCCCGCCGTGACCGTACCGCCCTCCTTGAAGACCGGGCGGAGCTTAGCCAGCGCCTCGACCGTGGTATCGGCCCGCAGATGTTCGTCCTGGTCCAGGACAACCGTCTCCCGCACCTGCTCGCCCTTATCGTTGACGGTTACTTCCTCGAAGGTGAAGGGCACGATCTCCTCGGCGAATTTGCCGGCTTGCCGGGCGGAGACGGCTTTCATGTGGCTGTGGTAGGCGAACTCATCCTGCACCTCCCGCGTGACCTCGAACTCGTCGGCCACGTTTTCCGCCGTCAGGCCCATGCTCATGTAGACCTCGGGCTTATTCTCGGCCAGCCACAGGTTGGGACTGATGCGGAAGCCGGTCATGGGCACCAGGCTCATCGATTCGACGCCGCCGGCCAGGATGATGTCCGCGCCGTTGGCGATGATGCGCTCCGCCGCGATCGCGATCGACTGCAAACCGCTGGAGCAGAACCGGTTGATGGTCTGGGCGGGGATTTCCACCGGCAGGCCGGCCAGGATGGCCGTAGCCCGCGCCACATTGAGGCCCTGCGAGCCTTCCGGAAAGGCGCAGCCCAACGCCACGTCGTCGATCTGCTTCGGGTCGAGCTTACCCGCGGTCTGGCGCAGCAGTTCCTTGATGACGGTGGCCGCCATCTCATCCGGACGCGCATTACGGGTCGCGCCTTTTTTAGACCGCCCGACCGCCGTCCGGGTCATTGCTACAATCACAGCTTCTCGCATAACCTGCTCCTCATCAACAATGAGTCGGATTCGTGACCCGTGCGGGGCAAACGGCAACACCACCCCGTCAACGGGACTTAGTATACTTTTCGACCACCGCCCGGAAGCCGGCCACGAAATCGGCCTTGCCCCCATGCGAGGGATGCCGCACCTTGACGTGCGGAATGTCCAGCACGGCCAGCGTTTTATCGGCGTTATTGCCCACGGCGACGATTTCCGCCGGCTGGAACAGGTCCAGGATGGTGGTCAGGAAGCCCCGCCCGATTGCCAGCTCCGGCGCGCGCGGCGCCCGGTTGGACATCGGCTTGCCCTTCTGGTGCGGGTGATAGGGAAACGAGGCCCAGATCGCCGGGAAAAAGCCGGTGTCGGCCAGCGTCTGCCAGACGATAGTGCCGCTCGGCTCTTTACGGATTTTGTCGAACTCGCCGGAAAGCCGGTAGCCGCGTGATTCGCCCAGCAGCGGCACGCCCTCCGGCGGGTTGATCAGCGTGTACTCGCTGCAAAAGGGCAGGCCCGTGCGGCGGCAGCCCAGGTAACCGGGCGCTTCGCCGACCAGCAGGACCTTGGGCCGCCGTTCGAGCATCTGCGCCAGGTACAGGCGCAGGTTTTCCCGCCGCACCGCGTTGAAGTCGCTGCCGTGCGCGTAGATGTTGGCGGCGTCGGCGGCCACGTCCTGCGCGGCCAGGGCTTCGATGAAGTCGTCAAGGTGTTGGGTCATGGCTTTCCACGTCTTGATTTAAGGAACACTTCTGTTTTACAGGGCGTACAGTTGTACGCCCCTGCGCATAAATGACATGCCTAATTGCGCAGCGGCTTGCCCTTTTGCAGCATGTGCCAGATGCGCTCCTGCGTCTTCGGCTCGCCGGCCAGACTGACAAAAGCCGCCCGTTCCAGGTCCAGGATGTACTGCTCCGGGACCCAGCCGGGCGCGCTCACGTCGCCGCCGGTCAGCACGTAGGCCAACTGGTTGGCGATCTTGGCATCGTGCTCGGAGGCGTAGCCGCCGTCACGCAGCCCGTGGATCGCCAGTCGCAGCGCGGCCAGGGCATCGCGGCCCGCTGCCCAGATCTGCTGCGGCGGCATCGGCGTGTAGCCTTCGGCGGCCATCGCCAGCGCCGTGCGTTTGGCCTCGGTCAGGTGCTGGTCGCGGCTCAGGACGATGCGGTCCTTCTCGCCCAGGAAGCCCATCTCGCGGGCCTGCTTGGCGCTCTCCGCCACCTTCGCCAGCCCGATCTGCTCGAAAACTTTTTGCAGGTACGGCAGCACATCGGCATTGGGCGTCTGCATCGCCGGGTTGACGACGCGGCGCAGCATCTCCTTGGTGCCGGTCCAGGCAGGGATGACGCCCACGCCAAACTCCACCAGCCCGATGTACAGCTCCGCGTGCGCCACGATGCGCGACCCGGCCATCGTGATCTCCGCGCCACCGCCCAGCGCCATGCCGTGCGGCGCGGTGACAATCGGCCTGGGGAAGTAGCGCATCTTCTGGAAGATGTTCTGCCCCTCGCGGACGACGTCGTGCAGCTTGTCCCATTCGCCCTGCTGGGCCAGCATGGCGATCAGGAAGATGTTGGCCCCCGCCGAGAAGTGGTCGCCCTGGTTGCCGATCACCATCGCGTCGAAGTCGGTGTGCAGGCGGTCCAGGGCCTGGTGCGCCATCTTGACGATATCTTCGTCCAGGGCATTGACCTTGGTGTGGAATTCCAGCAGCAGCACACCGTCACCCATATCCAGCAGGTGAGCGCCCGTGTTCTCCGCGATGACCTTACCCGCGGCCTTCAGGTCGGCGATGGCAAACGCCTTCTTGTCGCCGGGGATATCGACGTAAGCCTGGCTGGCGGGGTCGTAGTAACCGGTCACGATGCCGTTGGCGTCACGCCGGTAGAAGGTCTCATGGCCGGCCTCGACCATGTCCTTCACCCAATCGGCCACAGCATAACCATCGGCTTCCATGCGCGGGATCGATTCGGCCACGCCGATGGCATCCCAGATTTCAAACGGGCCAAGCTCGTGCACGAAGCCCCACGTGTTGGCATTGTCCATGCTGAGGATGTCGTCGGCGATTTCGCCGTACATGCGGGAAGCATAAGCCAGGTAAAAGGCGTGCAGCGCCCACAGGAACTGCCCGGCGCGGTCCTCGGCGTTAATCATGGCCTTGATGCGCTCGCCGGTATCCTCGATCTTGCGATGCGTTCCGACGCTCTCGAAGCGCACTTTCTCCGGCGGCTCGTATTCGTAGGTTTGCAGGTTCAGCGTCCAGAACTGGCGCTCGCCGTCGACAAATGTCTTCTTATAAAACCCCTGGTCGCTCTTGTTACCCAGCCAGCCCTCGTCCAGCAGCTTTTGCACGATGGCCGTCAGCCTGGGATGCTGCAGCGTCTCGCGGTCGGGATCGTCGGGGATGGCCGGGTAAAGGTTCCGGCTGACGTGGGCCAGCACATCGTTGCCCACCAGGTCGTTGAGGCGAAAGGTGGCCGTCTTGGGCCGCCCGATCAGCGGGCCGGTCAGGCTGTCCACCTCGGGCACGGTATAACCGTTGTCGATGGCATACCCGATCGTGTAGCTGCCCACGATGCTGATAAACCGGTTGGCGATGAAGTTG
>DAOUEM010000618.1:0-13209 GCA_034430555.1 Anaerolineae bacterium
CCTCACTCCCGTCGCCTGCGCTTGAGGTCGCTGGCGCGTTTGATGGCCCGCTCGCCGAAGCGGTCGCGCAGGTCGTCCAGCGTCTGCTGCAAGCGGCGGTCCTCCGCGATCTGGGCCGGGTCGTCCCACAGGCCAAGCTGGCGGTGCGGCTCCTCGGAGAAGCCGCTCACCCCCACCCCGATCAGGCGCACGGCCCGTCCCGGCGGCCAGTGCGTTTCGAACAAATTCAGCGCCGCCTGGTAGATGTCGTCGTCCTGGTCGGTGGCGTAGCCGAGCGTTTGCTGGCGCGTCAGCGTGGTGAAGTCCGACCAGCGCAGCTTGATCTTGACGGTAGCCCCGGCCAGCCCGGATTTGCGCACCTGCCGCCCCACCCCGTCGGACAGGCGGCGCAGCACCCGCCGCAGGTGTTCCCCGTCGCTGACGTCGGCGTCGAAGGTGATCTCCTTGCTGATCGACTTGGCTTCGTACTCGGTGACCACCTCGCGGTCGTCCAGGCCGCGCGCATGACGAGCCAGCGCCTCCCCGTGTTTGCCGAACTGGCGGGCCAGGTCGTCGGCGGGCCAGCGGGCCACCTCGCCGATGGTGTGCAGGCCCATCTGGCCGAGTCGGGCGGCAGTTTTGGGGCCTACGCCCCACAGCTCGGTGATCGGCAGCGGGGCCAGGAAGGCGGCCTCCTCCCCCGGCGGCACCACCTTGATGGCGTTGGGCGGCGTATCGCGGTCGCGACCGGCCTCCGCCTTGCCGACGTTGTTGGCGATCTTGGCGATCATCTTGTTGGCGGCTACCCCCAGCGAACAGGGCAGGTCCAGCGATTGGTTGATGGTGGCTTGCAGCGCCCGCGCAATTGATTCGGCGGGTTCGGGCAGCATGGTCACGTCCAGGAAGGCTTCGTCAATGGAGAGCGGCTCCACCAGCGGCGTGAGGTCGCGCAGGACGGCCATGACCGCCCTGGAGGCTTCCCCGTAAGCGCCGTCACGGCGGGAGACGATGATCAGGTCCGGGCAGCGGCGCACGGCCTGGGCCATCGGCATGGCGGAGCGCACGCCGTAGCGCCGGGCCGCGTAGGAGCAGGAGGCCACCACGCCGCGCCGGTCCGGCTGGCCCCCGACCGCGAAGGGCTGGCCGCGCAGTTCCGGCTGGTGCTGTTCTTCCACCGCACAGTAGAAGGCGTCCAGGTCCAGGTGCAGGATTTTGCGGGTCATGAGGCGGGTCCCGGCATCGACCAACGGGTAAGATCAGTATACAACGAACGTTTGTTTGGGTAAATGACGGCGGGGCAAAAAATAGAGCATCGCTCTAAGAGGGACGCTCTAGTCTTTCAGGAAGGTGAGGACCGGCCGTCGGCCAGGACCGTGGTGACGGTCGCCGCTTACGGCCTGCCTAATGGAAGATGGACAGCACGGCAGGCGCGATCAGCAGCAGGGCCAGCAGGACCAGCGTAAACAGGCCGTGCATCAACCGCAGCGTTTTCATGTCGATGCTCCTCGGCTTCGGGTACAGGGTTAGTGGGAGCTGTGTCAGTCTGAACATAGGACGAAAGTTCGTTGACCTCTTCTGAGTAAATAACGGCCCACATTCTAAGCAGAATTCGCCGGTTGTCAAGGCCAGAAACGGGTCGCGCGCCCCTCGTGCCGCCGGCCATCCGGCCCTGAAACTTTTACCGCCGCCGTCGCATCAAAGGGTGTAGATGAATAAAAACCGAGTACCTGACTTAAAAAAGGAGGGCAGCGATGCCTTTAATGGACGATAAAACCCGCCAGCAGGTCCGCGAGATGCTCAGCGATTTGACCGGCCCGGTCACTCTGCTGATGTTCTCCCAGGAGTTCGAGTGCCAGATGTGCGCCGATACCCGCCAGATCGCGGAAGAGGTGGCCGCGCTCTCCGACCAGATCACGGTCACGGTCAAGGACTTCGTGGCGGACGAGGTCCTGGCCAAAGACCTGGACGTCGACAAAATCCCGGCCATCGCCGTGCTGGGCGCGGACGAGGCCGACTACGGCATCCGCTTTTACGGCATCCCCTCCGGCTACGAGTTCATGTCCCTGCTGGAGTCGATCCAGCTCGTCTCCAAAGGCGAGGCGCAGCTCCAGGCGGATACGCTGGCCTACCTGGACGCGCTGGAAGGCGACCTGCACTTGCAGGTGTTCGTCACCCCGACCTGCCCCTACTGCCCGCAGGCCGTCGTGCTGGCCCACCGGCTGGCCTTCGCCTCGGACAAGGTCCGCGCCGACATGATCGAAGCCACCGAGTTCCCGCACCTGTCGATGCGCTACAGCGTCATGGGCGTGCCGCGCACCGTGATCAACGAAAACACCTTCCTGGAAGGCGCCGCACCGGAGCAGATGCTGCTCAGCAAGGTCCAGGAAGCGCTGGTCAACTAACCGCCGGTCTGCCGGATCAGCGGGGCGTGGGCTGCCTGCGCCCCCTTTTTGCTGCGACCTTTCCGCCGCATCGACATCAAATTATACAGGTTGATAACCGGGTTGTTGGCGCGCCAGGAAGGGCGGCAGCGACGTTACCTGCACGAGGACATCATGGCGAGGAATACGACCGACACTCAAAAGAAGCAGCCGCGGCTTGAGAAGCAGCCGCGGCTTGAAAAACAGCCGCGCGTGATCATGTTCACCACGCCGACCTGCACCTACTGCACCGCGGCCAAGCGCTACCTGCGCCAGCACAAGATCAAGTTCCGCGAGGTAGACGTCAGCCGCGACCAGGCCGCCGCCCGCGACATGCAGCGCCGCGCCGGTTCCATGGGCGTGCCGGTGCTGGACATCGGCGGCAAAATCGTGCGCGGTTTCGACCGGCCTAAAATCAACGAACTGCTCGATATCAAGCAGCACTGACCGGTTCACAGCGTCGCCGCCGCTTCTTTCGACCGGCGGCGGGCAACTGGAATATCTATCACCACCACACAAGGAGTTGTGACCTCATGAGCGTCAATATCGAACCACTGGGCGCGCGTGTACTGATCCTGCCCAGCGAGGGCGAGGAGCAAACCGCTTCCGGCATTTACCTGCCGGAGACCGCCAAAGAGAAGCCGCAGCAGGGCACCATCGAGGCCGTCGGCGATACAGAAGAGATGGTCACCGACCTATCCGTGGGCGACCTGGTGCTGTTCCCCAAGTACAGCGGCACCGAGATCAAGCTGAACGGCAGCACTTACCTGTTGATGGACGAGGGCGACGTCCTGGCCCGCATCAAGGCGTAAGTTATCCAGCCCAGGAAAAAACGCATGGACATCACGCCGGACATTACCGTCGACGCCCTGGTCGAAGCATACCCGCAGGCGGCCGGTTTCCTGGCCGACCGCCAGGTGGTATGCATCGTCTGCGGCGAGCCGTACTGGGGCACGCTGGGCGACCTGATGGCCCACAAAAAGGTGGCCGATCCGGCGGCGCTGCTGGCCGACCTGCGCGACTTCCTGGCCGCCGACCGCGCCTGATCCGTCGCCCGGCTTGCACAGCGGGTATCCACCAGGCAACCACCCCTGGCCGTTTCGACCAGGGGTGGCGCTTGTCTGCTTACGGGTGGGAGTCCGGCGGTATTACTTCTTCTTCTTGCCGTCCTTCTTCTTGCCGCCCTTCTTTTTGCCATCCTTCTTTTTGCCGTCTTTTTTCTCAGCCATTTGTCACCTCCAGGCCGTGTTGGTAAACGCGCCAACGATGACGGCACTATGCCACGAAACGCGCTGCCGCACAACTCCTTCAGGCGGCCGCTTGAGCCTTCTGCCAGCGGCCTTCTGCTTACCGGGTAAGCGGGCGGCGCTAAGGCCTGCGGTAAGGCAGCGCCTCGATGGCTGCAGCGGCGGCGAAGTCGAGCGTGGTGAGCTGGCGGCCGGCGCTGTGCGTGGTGAAGCTGACGTCCACCTTCTTCCAGCCGATGCACAGGCTGTCCGGGTGATGGTCGAAGCCCTCGCCGATGGTGCCGATAGCCGAGGCGAAAGCCAGGCCGGCAGGGTAGCTGTCCAGGGTGTAGGTCTTGCGGATGATACCGCCGTCGCGCGTCCAGCCGGGCAGGCCGGCCAACCGCTCGGCGATTTGTTTTTCGTTGAGGGCGGATCGGTCGGTCATGGGGTGCGCTCCTGACAATAAACCGGTGAATTCAGATATTATTGGTTGCCTGCCGAGTATACCTTGTCCTAATTTCTTGGCATAACGGGTTGGGTTATTAGTTATTTCAATATTTGACGTTTTGTGAAATAACAAGTACTGTTGTTTCAATTGCCTATAATTACGCAATTATCCGCGGAGGTATTAAGCATATGGACATTGATGTATTTTCAAAAAGTTCTACAGGACAATTGATTCTTGTGCCACGAGGGGATGCTTCATATCACGCTTTTGTTCCAAATCCACTGCCTAAATCAATTGGGGACATGGATTTGACAGCCAACATTCAAAACTTGTTGTCAAAAGCATCAATGGCGCTCGGCAGGCTTGGAGGAATTGGCTATTTAGTCCCGAACCCAGATTTTTTGGTTATCCCGTATACCCGTTTAGAAGCTGTTGCCAGCTCCAGGATTGAAGGCACACAAACCTCGCTCTCGGAGCTATTTTATTTTGAGGCGGCAAATGAAAGACCCCCTCGTGTAAATGACATCACAGAAGTCCGAAACTATCTAAACGCCCTATATTATGGTCTAGATCGTTTAAATAGCCTGCCGCTAAGTCTTCGTTTAGTCCGCGAGATTCATGAACGCTTGATGACAGACGTGCGTGGCGGCACCCCTGATAGAACACCCGGCGAATTTCGCAAATCACAGAACTGGATCGCGCCCGCGGGATACTCGCTAAATGAAGCAAAGTATGTACCACCTCCCCCAGATGAACTTATGCGCGTACTGGGTGATTGGGAAAAATTCCTGCATGAAGCCGAAATGCCTGTGTTGCTAGAGTGTGCGATGATGCATTATCAATTCGAAACCATTCACCCTTTCCTTGATGGAAATGGCCGAGTGGGACGTCTACTGATTACATTGTTATTATGCGCCAGGAAAGCGCTGCCATATCCTCTGCTTTACCTCAGTGATTATTTCGAGAAAAATCGGGCAGAATATTATGATCGTCTGCTTGCAGTGAGTCGGGATGGTGATTGGCATGGTTGGCTACGCTTCTTTTTACAAGGTGTGATAAATCAAAGCAACCATGCAATTGAATCGGCTAAAAGAATAATTGATCAGCGTGAGCAATACCGACAAATACTACAAAATGAGAAGGTTTCTTCAACGGTTTTGGCACTACTAGACTATGTATTTACAATGCCTTACTTGAATGCTCGTCAAGTTTCCGAAAAACTCAGTATCACATTTCCCACTGCGCAAAATGCAATCGATCAACTGGAAAACCTGAAGATACTTGAAGAAGTAACCGGCAAACGGCGTAATCGTATTTATGTTGCACGCCAATTATTGCAATCGCTGGTTGAGAACGAACCTATTTACAGTCCGAAAGAGCAGCGGTCTCGTAACCATAATAAATAGAGACCCCGCCGTTGGCCCGGCGCAACTAACAAAAACGCCCCCGCCGGACTGGCAGCCCGCACGATAACGCCGGTATTCACCGGATCGGAGGCGCGCCCGGTGTGGGCCCGCCAATACTCGCCCAACACCTGTAGGCGGCTTATAATGGGTGAAACGGAGACATGCAGGGCGCAGTCTCTAGCAGGCGAAAGCGCCGCACGACGAACCCCGATCGCTGCTGCCGGCCGGCGCTTTTTAACCATCCACCTGTCGCCGTCTTCGGCGCTTAAGGAGGAAATATGTATCACCCCGGCCGCCGTATATGCGTAATCCTGTTGCTGTCGCTGCTCGTTCCCCTGGCGTCTGTCCTGGCCCAGGGCCGCGTGCTCGAACCTGTCATGATCTTCCCCCACGAGGAGTCGGTTGGCGGTGCGGCGATCAGCCCGGACGGGACGCGCCTCCTCACCTGGAGCCGCCCGGATCGCTTGTACGTCTGGGATATCGGCAGCGGCGAACGCCTGCTGACCCTGACGCACCCGTCTCTCCTGGCCGCAACCTGGGACCCCGCCGGGACGCGCATCCTGTCCTGGTCGTTCGACGGCGTGGCCCATATCTGGGACGCCGTCAGCGGGAAAGCGCTACTCACCATGACACACGAGCAAACCGGCCTCGAAACGACGCGCGCGACGTGGAGCGCCGACGGCACGCGAATCCTGTTTAACACCAGCGAAGTCCGGGTGTGGGACGTGGCCAGCGGGGAGCCGCTGCTCACGCTTACGCTTCCCGGCTCCTCGTTTTATAGCGGCGCTCAGTGGAACGCCGACGAGAGCATTCTGATGACCTGGGAGTCCTCCCAGATACGCCTGTGGGACGTGGCCAGCGGAGAGCGTCTGTTGTCGTTGAACCACTCAGGCAATGTCTGGGGGCAGCCGCAGTGGACGGCTGACGAAAGCCGAATCGTCAGCACCACGCAGAGCGGTTTCATTTACGTGTGGGACGCCGTCACCGGCGATCACCTGCAGACTATGTCACACGACAGCGGCGCTTACCAGGCCACCTGGAACGCGGATGAAACCCGCATCCTGACCCGGTCGCACGACCGTACGGCGCGGGTGTGGGACGCGGCGACCGGCGAGGAGCTGCTCAGGCTGCCGCATGCCGGCCTGGTGACTGCGGCGGCCTGGAGCGGCGACGAGCGCTACATCCTGACCGTCTCCCGGGACGGCCCCGCACACCTGTGGGATGCCGAAAGTGGGGCGGAAGTGTTCGCCTTGCCAACCAATAACGCGGCGTGGCTCATGGATGGGCAGCGTATCCTCACCCAGCCCATCGACGGCAATGCCGGGGTGTGGGACACGGACGGCACGGAGCTGTTCAGCCTGGCGCCGGAGGCCTTTGTCGGGAACACGGTGTTGACCGGGAGCAATTGGTTGGATGGCGATCACGTCTGGGGCACTGGCGATCAAGGCTGCGCAGCCGCGACCTGCCTATACCTCTGGGAGGTGCCGCCTGCTGACGGGGCGGGTGACGCCTGACCGGGCCGGAATCCCGTCTTCCCGGCCCATGATGGCCGGCCCGGCGCACTGGCAGCGGGGGTGGCGTGTGGTACTATTGAACCCACCATACCGGTGCGGTAAACTGTGTTTTTTAACCCTGGTATGATCCAGGAGAGACAGCGCGTTATGGCAACCACGGCACGTACCTGGTTCTACAATACCCCGGAGCAGCAGCCGTACCTCCTGCAAGAACGCGTCAACGGCACGGCCTGGATGAGCCGGCTGACGGAAGTCTACTTCGTCACCGAGCGGGCGGAAGCGCCTTTTAAAATGTCCGGGCAGTGGCAGGGCCAGACGCTGGTCATCGAGTGGGAGCCGGACAAATGGTTCCGCCTGACCTGCGCGTTGGACGTCCCGGACGTGGTCGCGGCGTTCTCCAACATTTTACAGTTACCGGCGGTATTGACTTATACCGACTTTGATGGAAAGATTATTACAGAATGGCACCGTGATGGTGGTGAGGCGCGATGGCGAGAAATCCAAGGCAATCCTACCTTCCAGAGCCCCGTGCGGCTAAACGGCTGACGATCACAAACGTGCGCCTGATGCGGGCGACCCTGGTCGCCGTGTTAGGCAGCGCGCTGGTATGGGTATGGTGGCAGCGACGGCTGGAAGCCATCTGGCAGCATCCCCAACATGCGCCGCTTTCCGCGCAGTGGCTAAACAGAAACTGGGCTGATAATGCCTCCCTATGATGCCGGGCGGGACCTGCGCATCCTGCGGGCGATGGCCGACCAGTTTGAACCCTATTTGATCACCGATGACCTGTTCTGGCCGCTGTCCGGGCGGGTGCCGGGTGGCATGCCCCGCCTGACGATCGGCGGGATGCTGCTGCGCCGTCACCGGCTGCGCGCCTTCCGCCCGACGCTGTCACCGGATCAGCAGGCGCAGCTGGACGACGCCCTGGCGGCCATCCAGGCCCAGCAGGACGAATGGCGCCTGCACTACCACCAGAAGATCAGCCGCGATTGGGAGATGCGCCGCCAGCTCCTGGAAGAGTTCCTGCGCGACTGCGACGAAGCGGACGCCCGCGACTGCTTCGAGAACTGGCCCAGCCAGGCCCGGCAGCGTACCATGCTCCACCTGCTGACGGAAGAGGCCGCCACGCGCGACCTCCTCACCGACGAGCAGCAGCGCGCCCTACACCACCTCGATACGAACCTGCGCCGCTACTTGATGACCGGCGAAGCGGGGCAGTTTTTATGGTCTGCGCCGCTGGCCGACGTCTACCCCCGCGATCCGTTCTGGTGGCTGTGGGTCGTGCCCCACGAGGCCGCCGCCAAACATTAACGCCGCAACATTGACGCCGCGCCGTTTGTTGTCGCTATCTCCGCACTTAATCTAAAATACATCGCATCGCGTTGATGGACAGGGTAGCATGTGACTCACGCCGCCAGTAGGGGCTGCCTGCCGGCGGCCGCCTGACCGCCGAAAGGGACGATCATGCCAGGCTTGCAGGGAACCGCGTTCAGCGCCAGGAAGCGCCGCCGGTTGTGGCTGGTAGTGGGCTGGATCGTGGTGTTGGCACTGACCGCCGCCGGGCGACCGGGCGACCCTGCCCAGGCCGCCGCGCCGGACTCCGGCCGGGCCATCGTCGGGCGCCTGCTGGACCCCCAGGGCGAGCCAGTCGGCGGGGCGACGGCCTGCCTGTTCCTCAACGGGGACGAGGCCCCCACCGTCGAGGCCACCAGCGACCATGCGGGCATCTACGTGCTGGACCTGCCCCCCACCGTCGAGGTGGTCAGCGCCCACATCACCTTCAGCCGCCCCCACTTCCAGCCGCAAACCTGGCAGCCCGATGCGGAATCGCTGGCGACCCTGGCCGATGGGCACTCGCTGTCGCTGGCCCCGCTGGAGATGGCCCGGCAGCTCAGCGCGGGCTTCTGGCTGGCGGGCGGCATCTTCGCCCTGATGCTGGCCCTGATCGCCACCGAACGGCTGCAAAATACGCTGGCGGCCCTGCTGGGCGCGGTGGTCGTGCTGACCGTCAGCCTGATCGGCGGGGCGCTGACTCCGGAGCTGTTCATCATCGACTTCGAAGGCGCGGTAGAGCACATCGACTGGGAGGTGATCTTCCTGCTGCTGGGCATGATGATCGCCATCGGCATCATCGAGGAAACGGGCATTTTCCAGTGGCTGGCCTACCAGGCCTACCGGCTCTCGCGGGGGCGGGCCTGGCTGCTGGTCACCATCCTGATGATGATCACGGCAGTGGCCTCCGCCCTGCTGGATAACGTGACGACCATGTTGATGGTCGCGCCGATCACGCTCCAGATCGCGCTGTCGCTGGAGATCGACCCGCTGTCGCTGATCCTGCCGGAAGTGCTGGCTTCCAACGTGGGCGGCATCAGCACCCTGATCGGCACGCCCACCAATATCCTGATCGGCTCTTACGCCGGACTGGAGTTCAGCGACTTCCTGCTCAACCTGACACCGGGTGTGCTGCTGGCCCAGGCCGCGCTGATCGGCTACGTGCTGGTGTTCTACCGGCGCAGCTACCGGCAGTCCGGTGAGCCGATCTCGCCGGCCCTGCTCAGCCGCCTGCGCGACAACGCCCGCATCCGCAACCCGGATCAGCTTCGCAAGTCGGGCCTGATATTCTCTGGCATTCTGCTGCTGTTCTTCTTTGGGGAGCAGTTCCACCTAGTGCCGGCGGTGACGGCCCTGCTGGGCGCGGTAGTCATGCTGATCTGGGTGAACCCAGACGTAGAGCGCATGTTAAAGGTGGTGGACTGGACAACGCTGATGTTTTTCATCGGGCTGTTCATCGTAGTGGGGGCGGTGCAGGAGGTCGGCCTGATCGCCGTGATCGCAGGGCAGGTCGGGGCCATGGTGGGCGAAAACCTGGTGGCGGCCATACTGGTGCTGGTCTGGTCGTCGGCGCTGCTCTCCGGTGTGATCGCCAACATCCCTTTTACGGCGGCCATGCTGCCGCTGGTGGGCTTCCTGACGCGTACCGTGCCCGGCGCGGGCAGCAACAGCCTGTTTTACGCGCTGTCGGTCGGCTCGGCGATGGGCGGCAACAGCTCCATGATCGGGGCCTCGGCCAACCTGGTGACGGTGGGCATCGCCGAGCGGGCCGGCTACCCGATCACCTTCCGCAAGTTCCTGGCGGTGGGCTTCCCGGCCATGCTGATCACGGTGGCGGTTGGCTCTTTGTGGCTGCTGATTCGCTTCTAGAAAGGGAGGTGGTATCATCGGGTGATTCTCTAGGCTGTGGTGAGGGGTAGTTCTCCGTTGTTGGTTTTTGGTTGTAGGCTAAGCGCGCGCGGCGTGGTTAGCCGGTAACCAGGGGTAAACAACAGAGGAGGCGGGCGCGGTGCGCCGGGCCGCCTGGCATTCACAGGCAGAGGGGACAAATGGTTGATTCACTACTGGTGTTGGGCCTTTCGCTGCTGTTTGCGTCTGGCATCGGGCAGGTGTTCCGGCGGCTGGGCATTCCGCAGGTCATCGGCTTTATCGTGGCCGGCGTGCTGCTGGGACCGTCGTTCTTTTCGCTGGTTCCCGGTGAGCTAAACCAGAATCTGACGTTTATCAGCGAGATTGCGCTGGGCCTGATCGGCTTCGATATGGGCGGGCGCCTGCGCTTCCAGGACCTGCGGGCGTTAGGCCGCAGCATCCTGATAATCGTGCTGTTCGAGGCCATGGGCGCGTTTGTCTTGGTGGGCACGGGCGTTTACCTGATCAGCGGCTCGCTGCCGACGGCGCTGATCTTCGGGGCGCTGGCCTCGGCCACGGCGCCCGCCGCCACGGTCGACGTGCTGGCCGAGTACAAGTCCGACGGGCCGCTGACCAAAACGCTGCTGGCCGTGGTCGGCCTGGACGACGCCATCTCGCTCCTGCTGTTCAGCGTGGCCATCGCGCTGGCCGAGTCGATGGTGATCGGCGCCGGCGAGGTCTCGCTGGCGACGATGATCGGGCTGCCCGTGCAGGAGATCAGCGAATCCTTGCTGGTGGGCGTGGGCTTCGGCGCGGCGCTGAGCTGGATCATGGACCGCCTAAAAGGCCAGCACGACGTGATGGCGGTGGTGATCGGCGTGGTCTTCGTGGTCGTCGGCCTGACGACCTACCTGCACATCTCCCTGATCCTGACGACCATGATCATGGGCATCGTGGTGGTCAACCGCAACCACGGGCACGGCGATTACATCCGCTCCACCATCGAGCAGGCCGGGCCGGTAGTTTACGTGCTGTTTTTTATGCTGACCGGGGCGCGGCTGCAAGTCTCCCAACTGCCGGCCATGGGCTTGCTGGGCGTGGCCTACATCGTGCTGCGCAGCGGCGGCAAATACGTGGGCGCATGGATCGGCGGCAACCTGGGCGGCGCGGACCCGGCCGTGTGCCGCAACCTGGGGCTGGCCCTGCTCTCGCAGGCGGGCGTGGCCATCGGCCTGGCCCTCAACTGCCAGGCACGTTTCGTCGGCTGCGGGGAGGAAGGCGAAGCGCTCGGTCAGCTGGTGCTGAATGTGATCACGGCCACCACGCTGGTGGTGCAGATCATCGGCCCGCTGGGCGTCAAGCTGGCGATCGTGCGCGCCGGCGAGATCGGCAAGGCCGGAGCCGATCCCTTTTCGCTGCCACCGGCGGTGAGCGCGGCGGAAACCGGTGATTGATTGAACCACCGGCGGCCTGCTCCCCCCGGCGGCGGTGGGCACAGCGGGCGACTAGCCTTCGATGGGCCGTCGCTTGAACAGGCGGCAGGCAGTCTGGCCGCCGGGACAGGTCTGGTTGTAACTGCAGCGGGGGCAGATCAGCCGCAGGAAGAGCGCCGCGGGCGCGGGATCACGGCCCGGCCTTAGCCTGCAAGCGTTCCTCGGCCTGACGATGGGCCTCTTCCAGGGTATTGACAAACGTCACCCGGCCGTAGACCCGGGAAAAGATGCGGCCCATCATGGCCAGGAACCCGCTGGTTCCGACCACGATAGTGATGATCACGTTTTCCGGCACATCTTGGGCCAGCCTGTGAAAGTTGGCCAGCATCGACTCCGGCAGGGACACCACGGCAGAAACCTCGAAGATGGTACACAATTCATGTGGCACGGAGTCGGCCAGGGCGTGGGAGCGCTGCCGGGCGTGCTCGTAGTCTTCCCAGCTAAATTGCCGCGGATAATCCCAGCGGATGATCGTTTGTTCGACGTTGGCCCAGTAAACTTCGATGCTCATGGCAGACGACTCCCTGAACGTTTCTGCCAGCGGGCGGGAAAACGCGCGATATACCATCGATCAGGCGGGAACCGGTAACCGCTAGGCGGCTGTGTGATCATCATACCGCAACCTGTGATCGGGAGCAATGACCGACAGACACAGTCAAGGTGGGGCGACTAGCCTTCGGTGGGCCGTCGCTTGAACAGGCGGCAGGCAGTCTGGCCGCCGGGACAGGTCTGGTTGTAACTGCAGCGGGGGCAGATCAGCCGCAGGAAGATCAAGCCATGCGCCGCCATCAGCAGCAGCATGATAACCGCGTACCAGCCGTTGATGGTCGCCAGCAAGATTGCGGTCAAGGTAATCAACCCCAGCACGGTCAGTTCCCCCAGCGTGGCGTTGATCTTAAACAGGCGTGGATCGTGGGTCGCCTCACCGTACAGCCGGACGGAGAGCACGTTGCCCAGGTAGACGCCAAACAGCGCCGGGCAGTACTGTCCCCGGTAGGGGCAGCCCACGCAGCACCTGGCCTGGAAGACATTGCCCAGTAGATAGAGGCCCACCGCAATCACGGACAGCACAGGGGAGATGGTCGCCAGCAAGAAGAGGCTGCCCACAAAACCCACCAGGAAGGGCAGCAAAGACAGCGCATAAATCCGTTTATCGCGGGTCGTCCACCGGTAGGCGGTTTCGTTCCGATGCATATTCGGTCTCCTCAATCGTCTACTGTTGAATCGCGGGCCATAGGCGGGAAGGAGTCGGCAGCTTGGGACTGAACGGTAGCAGGGGTGGCGGCGGTTTTTTGGCAGTGCCCGTGGCTACCTCTATTGTCCGCCCCAAACACAGGGAATGCAACCTTTGGCTGGTCGGTGCGTAATACACAATAGCACTCACCACCACGAATCAGTTGAACACGCACCCGCTGCGTGAGGAGGTTACCATGAGCCAGATGCAACAAAACCCGGGCCGCGCGGTAGGGGCGTTCGTGCTCATCGGGCTGGGGATTTTCTTTTTGCTGTCGCAGTTTATCGCCCTGCCGTCGCTGGGCCA
>DAOUEM010000619.1:0-7990 GCA_034430555.1 Anaerolineae bacterium
GGCGGCGACACTGCCGTTGGCGTCCAGGATGATGATGGTGGGCAGGCCGCGGACCCCGTACTGCGCTGCGACGGCGCTGTCACCGGGGTTGTCGGTATCGTAGGCGTAGACATTCAGCCATCCGCCATATTCAGTGTCCAGCCCATTCACGATGGGCGTCTGCTGACGGCAGTATCCTCACCAGTTCGCCCAGAAGTACAGCAGGGTGGCCGGCGCGGCCGTCGACGGGTTGAATTCCGGCGGTGGGGGCGGCGGCGCTGACAGATTCTCCGCGGTGACGATCACGGCGAAAATCCCCAGGATCACAAAGGCGACAATGGTCACACTATAGAGTCGCGCCGTCCAGCTTACGGATGACCTGGGTTTCGATCGCTGCACGGCGCCGGTCTGAACGGCAGGCGTGTTGGTTCCTCGGATTGACGGCGGCGGCGCTGACACGGTGTGCTCGAAGGTGAAAACCAGCCCACCCAGCCGCAGCGTGTCACCATGCGTCAGCCGGACCATGTCCACCCGGCGGTCGTTGACAAAGGTGCCGGTGCTGCTGCGCTGGTCTTTGACGTAGTACGCGCCTTCGTGATAGTGGATGGTGGCGTGAACCGGTGAAACCGTCAGGTCTGGCGGGCGCAGGTGGCAGCGCGCATCGGTGCCGATGGCGCACACTGCCCCGGCCAGCCTGGCGCGGCGTCCGGTATAGGGGCCGCTCCTGACGACCAGCGTGGCCGGTATGAATGGATGCTGTGATGACATGAGCCCTCCCTGCTCATAAGGGCAACCGTACGAAAACAATGTCGGCATGGTTCTGGATAAACAAGCCACCTCCAGCATACCTGCTCGCCGCGGTCTGATAATGACATGGGGCTGACAATTAGCGAACAGTTGTTGTCGCTTACCTTATCTTAAGGGTTATCAGGGCGTCCATCAATATGCCATTTGTCCGGTATCGCCTGCCATCCGACAAAAAACGGGGCAGGTCCCAAACCCTGCCCTGCGGTTATCGTCATTGTTTAACGGCTCAGAGCAGCAGCAGCACACCGAATACGTACTCTACCACCACACTGATGATATTGGAGCGGTCGGTGGATTGATCGTAAAAGATGGAAACCGTCCGCACGATGCCTATGGCCAGATAGCTGATGCCCAACATGCCAAAGGTTTGTGGCGTATTGTAGATCAGGGGGGCTGCCCCCAGCCCGATGAACAATCCACCCAGCACCGAGCGTATCTCGGAGATGCCGCGCGCGCCGTTGGGGGAGAGACCTGTGAACCCGGTGACGGCATTGGGCCGGACAAGTGAGATCAGGCCGGTAGCGACGGTGGCAAGCGCCGCCGTTATCTGTAATACTCTCAGCAAATCCACTTTATTTCCTTTCAGAAAAAGGTTTCATCCGCAGATGGCTGACCCAGGTTGGGCTTCACGGCGTCAGCGATCGAGCTGGGTTAGCTTTCGCCAAAGCGAATACCAAGGAGAGGTTATCCATGACGCAGACAGAACCGGTGCGTGTAGCGATTATCGGCACTGCGCGGCGCTCCGACTACCTGTATGGCCCCATCTTACAGGCATTACCGGGAGATGTCGAACTGGTGAGTGTTTGGGGCCGCAGCGAAGCGTCGGTTCGCAATCTGGGGGAAAGTCTCGGCGTGCCCTGGTACACTGATCTTGACCGGCTCGTCCGAGAGACCGCGCCGCAGATCGGGATCGTGTCGGTGGCCTACGCCGCCAACGGCGAAGCTGGCTTGATGGCTGTGGAGGCCGGCCTGCACGTGCTGCTGGAGACGCCCATCGCCCACAAGCTGAGCGAAGCGGACGCCATCATTGAAGCAGCGGAGGAACGTGACCTGAGAATCGAGGTAGCCGAGCAGTTTCACCGCCGTCCACTGGAGCAGATCAAACTCAAGCTGATCGAGTCGGGGTTGTTTGGGCGGGTGTATTCATCCTTCAATGACTTCGCCGGGCATGGCTACCACGGCGTCAGCGTGATGCGCAGTTACCTGGGTTTCGAAACCCGACCGGTGACCGTTACCGGCGCCGTGCGCGCCTATGACCTGGCGGCGCACTGGTCTCGCCTGGCCGATACGCGCGGCCCCCGCCAGGAAACGCAGGAACACGGCCTGGTTGCGTTTGAGGGCGGGCAGCTTGGCGTCTATCACTGGACCGACATCGGCTACGATTCAGCCCTGCGCTGGTGGCGCAGCAGCCGCTTCCTGGCGGAGAAGGGTATGGGCATCACCGTCGGCGTGGGGTTGGGTGTCGAGGAGCGGTTGACGCTGCTCTCGCCCGATGGTGAAGCGCCGCTGTTTATCACGCTGGAGCGCCGCTGGGAGCGCAACGACGGCGGTGCGCTGGTGGCGATTGTCGCTCACACTGGCGACTCGGAACAACCCATCGTCACCTGGGAGAACCCCTTTCGCCCGGCGAAAAAGGGACACGGCGTCCAATGGCACGACGACGAAATCGGCGTGGCCGGCTGCCTGATGAGCCTGGTCCATGCCGTGCGGACGGATAAAGCGCCGACCTATGGCCCGCACCAGGCTCGCCTGGACCAGGAGATCACGCTGGCCATCCGGCTGTCATCACTGGCGGGCGGGCAGCCGATTGAACTGCCACTGGACCCGGCAGCGCAGACGATCTGACGGTCTATCCGGGTGCATGATGGTCTATAGCTCGGCCAGGGCGTCGATCAGCCGGTCGATTTCATCGTGTGTGTTGTAGTGCGCCAGCCCGATGCGCACCGCGCCCCCGCTCGCTTGCAGGCCCAAACGCTCCATGACGGCCAGCGCGTAATAATTGCCGTTCCACAGGTAAATGTGCCGCTTCCCCAGGAATTCGGCCACGGCGCGCGGCCGGTGGCCTGCGACGTTGCAGATCACGGTGGGCACCCGCTCGGTGATCTGCGCCGGATCGGTGATGCCGTAGACCTGTACCCTGGGTAGAGTTCTCAACCGGTCGAGCAGGTAGAGTACTAAATCCTGTTCATAAGCCATGATATGGTCCAACCCCACATCGTTGATGTAGGTGATGGCAGCGGCGGTCCCGGCCCAGGTTTCGTAGCTGGGTGTGCCGGTCTCCCACTTGTAGGGTGGACTGTCATCCGCCGGGCGGACCTTGTAAGCCGGCAGGTCCACCAGGTGCTGGTGTTTGCCGTACATGACGCCGATGTGCGGACCGAAGAATTTGTAGGCGCTGCACAGCAGAAAGTCGCAGTCGATGGCCTGCACATCGATCGGGATGTGCGGCGCGCTTTGCACGGCATCCACCACGCAGTACGCGCCGGCGTCGTGAGCCATCCTGGCGATGGTCGATACCGGGTTGATCGTCCCCAGCGCATTGGAGGCATGTACTGCGGCCACCACGCGCGTGCGGCTGGTGATGGCGGTTTGCAGGCTGCGCCTATCCAGCGTGCCTGCTTCCACGTCGAAATCCACCCAGCGGACGGTCAGGTCGTGGTCCTGGGCGATGCGTAACCAGGGCGCGATGTTGGCATCGTGATCCATGTGCGTGACCACGATTTCATCGCCGGCCTGGAGCGTGCGGGCGATGGCCCGGCTCAGGGCGAAATTGAGCGTGGTCATATTCGGGCCAAAGACGATCTCCTCCGGGCGGCTCGCGTTTAGGAAACGGGCGGCCACCTGTCGGGCCTGGTGTCCCATCGCGTCCGAGCGCTGGCTGGTGGCGAAGACGCCGCCGTGATTGGCGTTCATGGTGACGTAATAATCGGTCACCGCATCGATCACCTGCTGCGGCACCTGCGTGCCGGCCGGGTTGTCAAAATGCACGGGTAGGATGCCGCTGTCGTCTACCGGGCGATTGAGGGCCGGGAACTGCTTACGAATGGCGGTAACGTCAAAGGACATGGTTGTCTCCTGGGGGCGGGCCTGAGCCGCTGTCGGTGTCATGCGATAACAAACCTATTTGTGCTATAGTAGGCAGCGTACCCTGATTTTGCCGTGAGATTCACAGAACTGCCAGGAAGGCGTTGTGGTATGAGCGTACATGCCATTTCCGCCGATGAACAGATGACGGTGTATTTTGGGCCGGGTGTATGGCGTCTGCATGGCCCGGATGGCAACCCCGTGCTGGAAGCGCGTGCCGGCCTGTTGTACTATCATCCGCTTTTTGGCCGCTGGCGCGATCTGCCGCCGGGCGACCGGATGAGCGTTGATGCGGTGGAGAGCGTGCAGGTTCGCTGGGATGGCGGCTGGGCGGTCGGTATTTGCCTGGTGCCCCACAGCTTGTGGCGGCGGTTGATCCGGTGGGAAGATTCGCGCGCGATCACCACGGCGGATGAAGTGGCGCGCGGCCTGGCCGACTTGATCGACCGCCCCTTACGTTCGGAAGGTGGTGAGGCCGACGAGGAGGATGCGGTCTCCGTCACACGCATTCGTCTGGAAGAGCCACCCATGCCGGAGATGCCGCCGCTTGAGCTTGGCGCCCCCATTGTTGAGGAGGTCACACCGCTTGTACCGGAGCCGCCGCCCGTGGTGCCCGTGCTGGAAGAAGCCCTTCCCCCGGCCATTTACAATGTAGATGATAGGCAGGACGTGCGGCTGCCGCTGCGGTTAGGCGGTGGCTCGTCGTTGGACCGGGATAACGCGGGGCGACTGGTGCTGACCCTCGCCACCGAGTCGCGGCCGCCATCGCTGGCGATCACGCTGCTGGGTGTGGCGGCGGTGGCGATCTTCGTGGTGATTCTGCTGCTGCTGCAGAGCGGCGTGCTGGGTAGTAACCCGGTTCTGGGTCTGGTGGGCATTGCCGTCGGCCTGATCGTGCTGGGAGTGGGCGGTCTGGGACTGCTGTTACGGCTCAATCGCCAGCTAGAGCAGCGTACGGTGTTCGACCTGAAGACCGCTATCATTACCCTGCCCGCTGACGATGATTCCCCCCTCGAACAGGTGCCGTTGGAGTCAGTGCACGGCGTGCGCATCCGTGGCGAGGTCGTTCGGACGCGCTCAGCCCTGGCCTACCAGCGTACCGTGGCCCTGATTCTGGACACCGGAGATGTGCCGCTGATCAGCGAGATGCGCCCCTCATCGCTGCCGCCTGATCCTGCCGTGATGCCTTCGTTGTCGGCACTGCGCCGCCAGGCCGATGAACAGGCGGGGCCTTCCCTGGCGCGGGCCGGGGCAAAGGTGATTGCCGCCTATCTGCGTGTGCCCCTGGCCGATGAATAAGGCTGATCTGTCGTTGAAAGGCAGTCCATATGAAGCCGCTGCTGACCTTCGTGCATATCTCGGATTCTCACATCGGTCCGGACCGAGCCTATAGCCTGCACGGCGTGCCAACGCTGACCTGCCTGGAGCAAGTGATAAGCCTGATCAACGCCCTGCCGGAGCCGCCGGATTTTGTGCTGCACACGGGTGACGTCTCCACGGATCGCAGCCCGGAGTCATATGCCATCACTGCCGAAGCGCTGTCTGGCTTGCAGACGCCGGTCTATTACGTGCGCGGCAATCATGACGACCCGGCCCTCATGCGAGAGATGCTTGATTCACTGCCGCATGCCAGCGGCGACCGTCGTGCGCCGCTGGATTACACCTTCTCCGTGAATGGCGAACGATTCCTGGTGTTGGATGCGTGCAGCGAGGCCGTGCCCGATCCGCAGGGCCACCTGACAGAGACACAGCTCGAATGGGTGCGGGCCGAGGTTGACGCGCACGACTCGCCGCTGACCGTGTTGCTGCACTATCCGCTGTTCCCCATGGCCTCACCCTGGTTGAATGCCAATATGCTGGTCGATAACGGCGCGGATTTACACCGGGCGTTGCTGCCGGCCCGCGATTGGCTGCGCGGTGTGTTCCTGGGGCACATGCACCGGAGCTGCCAACTGGTACGGGACGGCATCACCTATACGTGCGCAGGGAGCACGGCGCTGCAATACCAGTGGCGCCCCTGGGATGACCTGCCTGTGGTGGATGAAGCCTTCCCGCCGTCGTACAACATCGTGCAATATTCCGCCGGGCAGGTGATCGTTCACCAGTACACGTTTTCCGTTGGCTAAGCGAATACGTACCATGGGATGGCACTATGTCGATTGATTCGGAAAAGGATCTGGTAGGGCTGCTGCGGATTGGTCGAATCGTAGGCCTGACCCTGCAAGCGATGCAAGCGGCGGTGCAGGCCGGTTTGACCACGGCTCAGCTGGACGCGGTGGGGCGTGCCGTGTTGGAATCACATGGCGCGCGTTCCGCGCCGATGCTGGTCTATGACTTTCCTGGCTACACGTGCATCAGCATCAATGACGAAGCGGCCCATGGCATCCCCGGCGCGCGGACCATCCGACCCGGCGACCTGGTGAATATCGACGTCTCGGCGGAACTGGACGGATACTTCGCCGATGCGGCTATCACTGTGCCGGTGGAGCCGGTATCGGCGCTGCACCGCAAGCTGTGCGACACTGCGCAGGCGGCGCTGACCGACGGGATCGCGGCGGCGCGAGCCGGACAGCCAGTGAACGCCATCGGTCGCGCCATGGAATCGGCGGCGCAGCGCGGCGGCTTCGCGGTCATCCGGGAATTGACCGGCCACGGGGTGGGGCGGCATATTCACGAGCCGCCGACCGTGCCCGGTTTTTATGCCCGGCGGGCGCGCCAGCCCCTGACCGATGGCCTGGTCATCACTGTGGAACCGTTCTTGTGTGCCGGCTCGAACCGTATCCTCACTGACCGGGACGGGTGGACGTTGCGCTCCGCTGATGGCAGCGCCAATGTCCAGTATGAGCACACCATCGTCGTGACTCAGGATCAACCGATGGTGATCACGGCAGTGTGAGCGACGACCGGGCCTAACGTAAACAAGGACCGTCCTTTGCCGGGCGGTCCTTGTTCGATTCTGGCGGCTTATAGTAGGCCCCTCCTACTGGAACAGGCCGTAAAACGCCTGGATTTGCGTCTCGCCGACGGCCACCAGCGCATACACCAGCGTCTGCCCTTCCAGGTTGATCACGCCCGTGTAAATCAGCTTGGCGACGGTCAGCGGCTGGCCGTTGTTGTCCGCCCCGACGCCATAGGCGGTCGCCAGGAAGGCCATTCCTTCGTCCATGTCCATGATCTGGGAGAATGGTAAGCCGTTCAGCTTGGGGAAGACGGTTGTGATCAGGGCCAGCGCGGCGTCGGCATTGCCGGGCAGCGGGGCGGAGACATCCAGGGCGTAGAGGCCGCCGGAAGCATCCGAAAGTTCCACTGCCAGGTTTTCCACGGCGCACATCATGTCGGTGGCGCAGTCGATGATGGCGACGCCGGCCACGCCGCCGCGTAACAGCCCCCAGTAGGTCGTCACGTCGCTGAACAAAGAGGCATAAGCCACGATCTCATCCGGCAGGTAAACCAGGTAATTGGCGATATCCTGCGTCAGCGAACCGGCATACAACGGCTCCACGTTTGCGCCGAGCTGGTCATTGGCGAACACCACGATGGCCTCGAAGGCTTCCGGCGAACTGGCTAATGTCTCCACGGCCAGAGCAGCCGCCGTATCGATGGCGCTGTCGAGTTCGCCCATCACGACCTGACCGGCGGGAGTCTGGCTCAGTGCTTCTACGTTCTGGTAAGCGCCCTCGGCGGCGTCGTAGGCGTAGGCGTAGCAGTCCCACGGGTAGTAAAGGCAGTAGGTGGCGTAATAGGCGGCGGTTTCATCGTAGGTGTCGAGGGCCGTATAAGCCAGGGCGACCGCTTCCTGGTACAGCGCTTCCGCGTCGGCCAGGGTCATGTTGAAGGTTTCCTGAGCCATCGTATTGACGGCGGCATAATAGTCCGACCAGAACAGGTCGTAGGCGGCCTGGGCGGCGGTCTGCGCGTCTGCCGTGCCGGCGCTGATGGCTTCACCCTGGGCGGCGATGGCGCTGTTGAGTTCGGCGTTCAACGTGGCCGCCCAGTCTTCATTGAGCGTGCCGGCCCACAACTCATCCAGGTTGTCGATGGTCGCCGGTGGGATCATCTCGCTGACGGCCTGTGCGCCGAATCCGCCGAACTCCGCCCAGGTAGCGCCTGCGGCCAGTGC
>DAOUEM010000620.1:0-4702 GCA_034430555.1 Anaerolineae bacterium
GCCACGAAGCCGTAAACTTCTTTGAAGGCATCGAGCTGGCTGATCTTGAGATCAATGTAGGTCCAGGTGTTCTGGTCAGGACTGCGCATCAGGCTGCGCAGCTCGTCCTCGATCAGGCGGCCGCTGGGCAGTCCCGAACTGGCATCCGTCAGCGAGATCATCTCGGAGCGGTCGATCGCGTTTTGCACGCGCAGCTTCAGTTCCTCGATGTCGAAAGGCTTGGTGATGTAGTCATCGGCCCCAAGCTCCAACCCGGCGATCTTATCGCTCCGCTCATCCTTCTGCGTCAGGAAGATGATCGGGATATGGCTGGTGCGGGTAGTCGTCCGCAGTTCTTTACACACGGCATACCCATCCATATCCGGCAGCATGATGTCCAGCACGATCAGGTGCGGGAGCTGCTTGCGGGTATAACTCAGGGCGTCGCCGCCGCGCGGTGCGACCTGGACGTCATATCCCTGGCCGCTGAAATAAATGCGCAGCATGTTGGAGATATCGACGTCGTCTTCGACTACCAGAATCTTGGCTTTGCTCATACTGTTACTCCCCAACGTGAAGGGGCACACCCACCGCGAACGGTCCTTTTCGCTCGTATATACTACTGCCGCACCGTAAGCGGCCCCTCAGCCAGCAAGGCTTTGATACATTTATACTATACATGCGAAATTGTAGTGATGCCACTGCGATACCAACCAAACCCTAACGGTTTCTAACGGTTGTGCCCCCCATTCCGGGGGAGTTGGCCGCCGGCCTGCCTGTAGATTTTATGAGGTTTATGGCAGGATATCCCGGCCCTCACCCGCCTGAATCCCCGGCGGACTATAACAATTTGGCTCGAATTTGGTTAGAATCGTTAAAAAAATCTTACTAGCCAACGGCAGGGCCGGCCCCATCGTCCGAATGGCTGGGCCCCTCAGGAGGGCGGCCTTCCTAAGAAAGCTTGGGCGCCCAATGGCGGCGGGTGACGGCGGCCTGCTCGCGCACGAGGGCGATCTGTTCCGGCGTGACCGGGCCGCGCTCAAAACTGCGGAAGTATCCCAGGCGGAAGCCGTGTCGGCTGGCGATGGCGCTGATCTCGCGGACCTGCTCCCGGGTGATACGCTTGCCCAGGCTGAAGTTCTCGTAGCGGCCTTCCAGGGCCAGGGCCATGGTTTCCGCCATGCAGGCGTAGGCCATGCGCGGCGGAAAGCCGAAGTCAAAGTGAAAGTTGACTTCGCCCGGCACGGCCACCATCCCACCCTCGATCACCAGCACATCGTCGCGCTCGGCGGCCACGACCTTAGAGACATCACGCGGGCGAGCCACGTCACAGACGACGGCCCCCGGCTTGAGGTGCTGCGGCTCGATGATGGTCGAGATGGCGCTGGAGACGGTGATCACCAGGTCGGCGTCGTAAATGCTGGCGAGATCGGTGCTGGTGCGCAGTGCAGCCCGCGCCCCATCCTGGCAGCGTTCACGCACCGCTTCCAGGGCGTCAGGCCGGCGGCCCACCAGGATGAGATCGGCCACCTCCTCCGCCAGCAGTTCGGCACACACCCCGCCGATGGTGCCCGTCGCCCCGACCACGGCGGCCCGCGCCTCCGCCATGGGGATGTCCATCGAGCGGGCGGCCTGGCGCACGGCCTCCACGGCCATCTCAATGGTGTAGGAATCGCCGGTCGTGACGGCCACGTCCAACGCCCTGGCGATCGTGATGCCGGCATCGCCCACCACCGACGTAAACGCGCCCAGGCCAACGATCCGCGCACCCAGGCCCCGAGCTTTCTGGCAGGTGGCGATGATCTTGTCGTACACGCGATCGACCGGCAGGCTCATCATACGCTGCGGCGTGAAGGGACAGGCCCAGAACCAGCCATGCAGCTCCTGGCCGGTATCGGTCGAGCGAATGCCCGTGATCTCGGATATATACACCGGCGGGAAAAACAGGGAGAAGAAGTCGACCTGCCGCCGGGTGAGGACTTTACCCAGCCACGGCCACTTGCGTGAGACGTCCTTTTTGGGGTCGATGGGGTGGATGATAAAGGCAAAGGTGTCTTGAACGGGATTATCGGTCATCTACCACTCGTTTTCATCAACAACAGCAGGCTACCAACGGCCACCGGAACATCACCAATCAAACGCGCGCCCGGCCAATACAGTGATCACCCAGACGACGAAAGGAGCCGCCTTTATGCGACCCCCCCATGTTTCTGCTTATGATATCACTTTCGCTCGCAGGCAGGAATACCACTTGAGAGCTACCAGGTTTCTTCCTCGGTCTCCTCGTCAGGCCGGGCGTAGTAGCGCGGATGCATCTCGCGAATCTTCTCCGGCATGGTGTGATGGGCGCTTTGCTCGAAATCCACGTTGCGCCGGACAATGCGGTTGTTGGGTTCGGCGGCCATCACCGTATCCGATTCGATCATGCGCGCCGGCATAACGATGAAGCCCGACCCCAGGCGGCAGTTATGCCCCACACACCCTCCTAACACAATCTGCCCCACTTCTTCCAGCCCATGGATGCTCATCGCGCGGATGGGCGTGGGCAGCAGGTTGAAGTCGGTGAAGGTGTTGCCGGCCCCGATGAACGTGTTGCGACCGATCACGCACATCTGCACGCAGGTGTTTTGCGCCAGGATCGAGTTGTCCATAAACACGCTGAAGTAGCTCGATGCCCGGAAGGGGAAAAAGCAGTTGTTGCCGACGACGCTGGTCATCAACTGGCAGCCCTGATCGACGGACACGTTATCGCCGATATGGCAGTTGTCGATCACCACGCCGGGCCCGATGTAGCAGTCCTTGCCGATGGTGGTCGGCCCTAACACGGTCGCCGTGGGATGAACCTCGGTGCCCTCGCCCACTTCGACCAGCGCCGAACTGCTGAGAATCTGCTTCCACTCCAGGAGGGCGCGCCATAAAACCTTGAGCTGGAACAGGTTGTGGGTCTTGACATATTCTTCAAAGCGGCTGCCGCGGGCAAAAACGCCCTGCACCGTGTTGGCAAAATAGACGTGCACCCAGCTTTCAATCGAAAACAGCACGCGCTCCGAGAGGAAATGAGTCAGGTCCTGTCCGTCCTGGGACATATAATGCGGGACGGAGTAAAAGCCTTTCTCTTTGGCATCGGTGGGGATGATCATCGGCTGCACGTCTTCGGTGTAGCCGTTCGGGAAGTACCACAGGTCGGCCATGTAGGCGACCGGCTGGCCATCCTCGCCGGGCAGCTCTTCAAAGCCGCGCGTCAGCGGCTTGACGTAAGTGTTAAACACCCGGTCACCCGGCGCGTAGGCGGCACGGACCGCACGGCCGGTCTCTTTCGCCAGCTTCTGTGCCCCGGCGAAAAAAGCGGCGAAGTATTCCCGATCGAAATAGATGCTATCCCGGTAGACCAGGCTCGGCCCAACCCCGCGCTCCAGGCCGAACACAGAACTGAGCGGCATTTCGGCGCGCGCTTCCAGCCGGTCGCCCAGGTAATCCTGCACGACTTCGTCCTGGTGCAGCTTAAGCTGCTTGCCCATGACCGACAACTCGCGGGCGGCCTCGTTAAAGGGCGGAATGTGGCGGTCGTCTTCGATCACAAATTTACGGATACGTTGCGTCATAGTATTTAGTCAAGTGGTTTTTTCGTAATGGCGATGGTACAGGCGTCATCTCCGCAGGCGATGCAAGATGTTTCTTCCACCTGGAATGTCTTGCCGCCGCTCAACCATAAAAGTGATTCCTGCAGCAGGCCAACCGCCAGGTGACAGCAGGGCCGCGCGGCTTCCACCTCCCAGCATACTGGATTCCGGTCAATGTGCCAGTACAGGGTATCGGGTGTTTCCTGCAGCCGGACGATCTGGTCGGTGTGGTTGTTGAGTAGATCGGCCAGCGCGCGGGCGCCTTTTTCCATTTTAATGCTCATCGGCAGTAGCTGAAAGGTCAGCTCGGCCACGCCCATCATAGCCCCGTACTCGCGGATGCCGTGTTTAAAGCACACCCGGCCCACGCGCAGCGCCACACCGCGCGCGCCGCGTGGGCCGTACATATCAAGCAGCGCCTGGGTCAGGCCCCCGATCACCTCAAAAGAAAACTGCTTATCGTTGTTGTTAAGCGGGGGCACCTGCGCGTAGTGTGCGTGACCGGCCATCTTCAGCAAGGCGTGCAGCGCGGTATGCCTGACCACGTCTTCGTAGGCCAGCAGTATGATCCGCCCCATCCGGTTGGGATAGTGATACTGCGGCTCGGTATCCGGAGCCGGCGAGAGCATATCAGACTGCTGCTCGGTCACCATCGCCCCCAGTTAGCCATTATGCAGGAAATCCCGTACGGCCTCGTGAAAGGCTTCCGGCTCATCCATCATTGGGAAGTGCCCAGAGTTTTGAAAGTGGTGAACACGGGCGTGCGGCACACCCTGTTGCAGGACTATGCGCTGCTTAGGGTTGACGATGATGTCCTTGCGTCCATAGATGCCCAGCGTGGGCATTTTCAGTTCGCCCATACGGGGGCGCAGGTCGGTATCCCGCAGGGTGCCGATGCTCTCAAAAAACGAGTTGGTGGACACCTTGGAGAAATCCTCCACGATCATGCGGGATATACGCCGACCATCGTTGGCCATGAAGTAGGAATAATAGCGCAGAAAGAGCTTCACTACCGGTGGGGCGATGAAAAAAAAGCGCGCCACCACCTGGTAACCAGATGCCTTCAGAATCAGGTTGAGGGACGAGCCGTTAATCGGCGACCC
>DAOUEM010000621.1:0-9353 GCA_034430555.1 Anaerolineae bacterium
CACGCCCATTCCCGGTGAGCCGGCTCCCACACCGGACCTGGGGACCCTGTACACCCATCCCAGCGGGGTGTTGGCGCTGCGTCTGCCGCCATCGTGGTCGGTCGGCGATCTCAGCCAGGGCGCCGGGCTGTTGGTGACCTTTGCCCCGCCGCGCGCGGACCGCGTGATGCTGACGGTTTTTGCCGTGCGCCTGGAAGCTGCGCCGGACGAAAGCGCCTTCCGTGCGGCCATGGACGCTTACCTCGCTGCTCCTGTTTACCAGACTCTAACCATCCAGGACCAGGCCGCGATGGGTGATGGCAGCTGGCGTGTGACCGGCCTGCGCCGGGTGCAGGGGCAGGCCATCCCGGTGAACGTGTTTATGCAGCGGGATGGGGCGTTCTTTTCCGCCCTGGAGGTCGTGGTGCCGTCGAATGATCCAGTGACGGCCACGCTGCTGGAGCGGGCCATCAACTCTTATACGGTGAACGCCGACGCCGACTGGCCGGTCGGTTCGGTGGCCGATGTGCCTCAGCCGCCGGAGAACTTCATCCTGGCGGGGGGCAACCTGGCGTTCAGCGGCCTGCTGACCTATGCCGATGCCGAGGGGCACTTTCACATCAGCGGGCGATTGGCCAACCGTGCCCCTTACGCCATGACGGCTGTCGTGGTGCGCGGCACCCTGTACGACTTTATGGGGGCGGTGCTGGCGGAGCAGGTCGGTCATAGCCCGGTGACGCTGCTCCTCGATGGCGAGTACGCGCCGTTTGATATCCGGTTCGAAGGGGACAGGCCGTCGACGGCGGTGCGTTTCGGCCTGCGCGCGGAAGGACAGGCGGCGGGCGGCAGTCTGGGCGGATTCTATGGGCCGCAGTTTTTCGACTGGGAGGACCGCGCCGAATATGACGCAGCGGGACAGCTGCACATCCGGGGCACGATCTGGAACCTGGGAGAAGCTGAGGCCGGTGACCTGCAGGCGGTGATCACCCTGTTTGATGCGGCGGACCGCGTGGCCGGGTATGTCATGGTTGATGTGGGAGAAGGGATGCTGGCCGCCGGGGATTCGGCCCGTTTTGACGTGCCGGTGCCGCCGCTGGCAGGAGAGCCGGCGCGCTACCTGCTGAGCGTTCAGGGGGTGGCCGGACCGTAAGACACGAGTCTGTTAGTGGAAGCAAGCGGGTTATGAAGATCACGATGCTGGGTTCCGGTGGGGGATCGGGCATTCCCAACGCTTTTTGCGAGTGCCTGAATTGTGAAGCGGCGCGGGCTGCCGGCGGCAAGAGCCTGCGCAATGGGCCATCCGTCCTCATCAACGACGATCTGTTGATCGACTGCGGCCCCGACGTGCGGGCCAGCCTGCGACAGCTTGGGCTGCGGCTGACCTCCCTGCGGACGCTGATCATCACCCATCGCCACTCCGATCATTTTGATCCCTGGTTCTTCTGGGAACGGCGTGGCGTGAATGATACTGATCTGCCGCAGTTGTGCGTCTACGCCCCGCAGGATGTGCTGGACGAGGTGTTCGCCTTTTACCAGCGCCAGGTGGGCCTGGACCGGTCGGCGGTGGAAGCGCGGATGCGCACCGTGTGGCAGCCCATCAGCGCTGGCATGATGAAACTGGTCGGGCCTTACCGGCTGCACTTTTTCCCCGCTACCCACGCCATCAGTGAATCCGGTCGGATGGAAGTCGTGCTGGGCGGGGTTTCCGATGCGACGGGCGCTTACCTTCATTGTTACGATACAGGTCCACTTTCCGCTGAAGCCTGGGCGATGCTCGGCGACCACCATTTTGATGCCGTCGTCCTCGATTCCTGCTTCGGCTTGCAATCCGGCCTCGACAGCCGCGAGCACCTGACGGCGGACGAAACCATCGCCACCGCCGCCCGTATGCGGGAGGAGGGCATCCTCAAGCCGGATGGTCTGGCCGTGGCGACGCACTTCGTGCATCAATCGCCGGGCATTCACGAAGACCTTGTCGGGTATTACGAGCCGCAGGGTGTAGACGTGGCTTACGACGGCATGACCATTACGCTGGATGCTGCGCACTCGTGACCCCGATCACGCACCTCTTTTTTGACCTGCACGGCGTCCTGGTGGAGGTGGATCGCCCGGGGCGCCGGCCGTATGCCGTTGCGCGGAGCCGCTATCTGGCCGGGCGCTTTGGCGGTGACCCGCAAGCCTGGGCGGACGCACAACGACTTGTCGCCGCTGACTGGGATTCTTATTACGCCGATCTCGACCTCGATGGCGATGACAGCCTGGCGCACATGTGGGAGGGCACTACGCGCACCCTGAGAGCCTTATTCCGCCTGACCGGCCACCCTTATCCGCCGTCCGATGAGCTGGCGCGCCTGGTACGTGACCAGTTTTACGACGTGACCAGTCAGGTCGACCTGCTTTACCCGGACGCACATGAAATGTTGGATACACTCGCTGACCGGCCGTTGATCCTGGGTCTGATCTCGCATGGGATCATGCCCTACGCGGAAGGCCTGTTGGTTGGAGCAGGGGTGCGCGACCGGTTTACTGGCCCGATCGTGACGCCGGCGGAAGTCGGCTATTACGGGAAAAAAGACGAGGGGTACTTCCGGCTGGCCTTCGCCCGGGCCGGCGCTGCGCCCGAACAATGCCTGGTCGTGGACGATCGCCCGGCCTGCGCGCAGGTGGCCGTGGCCCTGGGCGCGAGCGCCGTGTTGATCGACCGGGACGATCGGCGTACCGGGTGGGACGGTCAGCGCTTGCCGGACCTGACCGGACTGTTGCTGCTGCTCAGCCGCCTGCAATTGAAAGTGTGACACAATCCATGATCCAGATCGATATTCCTGGCCGCGGCTCCATCACCCTGAACCACGCCGTGTTTGACGTCAACGGCACACTGGCCTTTGATGGTCGGCTGCTGCCGGGCGTGGCGGAGCGATTCGCCGTGCTGCAAGCGCACCTGATGCTGCACATGCTGACCGCTGATACGCATGGCATGCAGGCCAGCATCGACGCCGCACTGGGCCTCCCGGCCACCATCATCACCGGCGGCACATCGGAAAAGGCGGATCGTGTGCGTCAACTGGGGAGCGCCGACGTGGTCGCCATTGGCAATGGGGCCAATGATGCCGCTATGCTGGAAGCGGCAGCGCTGGGAATCGCCGTGCTGGGACCGGAGGGCCTGGCGGTGCCGGCGCTGCAGGCCGCCGACCTGGTCGTTTTTTCCATCACCGATGCCCTGGACCTGCTGCTGAATCCCCGCCGCCTGGTTGCCACCTTGAGGCGCTAGCCGGGCCGGTGCCAGGCCTAAGGCAGCGCCGCCGGGTCGTCGGTTGCCGCTGGCGCAGGACCGGTCGGCGTCAGGCCGGAAAGCTCGTCGATCAGGCGCTGGATAGAGGTCGGCACGAAGCCGTCGACGGTCTCGACCTGCCCGCTGGCCCCGCCGCGCTCGACGGCTATCACATACCTGAAGGTGTCCTGTCGCGCCTGGCCGGGGCCGTACTGGCTCTCCAGCCGGAAGAAGCCCATCGCGTCCAGCTGGTTATCCAGTGAAATGAGGACTTCTTGCGCCACACTGCCCAGCAGTATCCCGTCCACCAGAAGGGCGCCGTTGCCCAGCACGGTGATCGTCTGGGTGGTGTGGCTGGGGCCGCCGCTGCGGGTCAGCGTGAGCGCGTCGAAGATCAGTCCTTCGTCCGGGTCTTCGGTGCCTTCCGGGGTGGGGGTGGGTACGGTGGTCGCTGCCGCGGGTTCGGTCGCCGTCACGTTAGCGTCCAGGTTCTGGTCGCCGCCATCTCCCGGCCCTCCGTCGCAGGCGGCCAGCATCGTCACTATAAACAGCAGGATTAACACGCGCTTGAGATCGCACATGAAGGTTTCTCCTTGAAGACGCCCGCAATTGCACCAATCACGGGTCGTGTGTTCGAGCATCAGGGTAGCACTGCCTGATTCCTGGCGCAAACCCGGCCGCTGATACATCCGCCGGCTCGCCCGTTCTTTCGCCTAAGCTATACGAGACACCTAGCGTTTTGCTAGTGGGTGTGTTGACTTACCGGGCAGGGCGTTTTATAATCAAATGAAGATTTGATTAATCTGACGCCGGTTGGGAGCATACCATGCCCCGGAAACCTGCCGACCAGACCGTGAACTCGCAAGACATCCTGGAAGCAGCCGCCCACGTCTTTCATGAGCATGGTTATCATGGCGCGACCATGCAGGATATCAGCGCTGCCGTGGGGCTGACGGCAGGCAGCCTCTACCACCACTTCAAAGGCGGCAAGGAAGCGATCCTCGTCGCCGTCCTGGAAGCCGGCCTGGACCAGGTGACAGCCGCCGTGCGCTGTATTGCCGAATCGGCGCTCTCTCCGGAAGAAAGGCTCCGCCGCGCCATTCGGGCGCACGTGTTAAGCGTGACCAACAACGTATCGGTCGCCGCGCTGATGATCTTCGAAATGCGAACCACGCTCAGTCTGCCCGACGTGCCGCAGAAGTACCTGGCGCAGCGGGACGCGTTTGAGGGCCTGTACCGGCAGATGATCGCCGAGGGTATCGAGACGGGTATATTCCGGCCGGTGGATGTCGGCCTGTTCACCCGCACGATGATGGGGGCGTCTAACTGGGTCAGCGTGTGGTATCGGCCCGGCGGGCGCTTAAAGGGAGCAGCTATCGCCGACCAGGTTGCAGACATATTTCTCAGTGCGCTGATGGTGCCATAACCAGCGCGCAACGCCGGTGACAGCGCCAGGTGTGTCGAGCGGGAGGGCCTTCAATGAACCACTCAAAACAATCCCACGTGCTGATTCTGGTGAATCGTGACCGTTGTGGTATTTGCGGCTGCTGCGTGGCGGTGTGTCCGCCGAATGCCATTACCCTGCACGATGCTTATTTGGCAGTGAATAACGAGACGTGCACCGAGTGTTTGAAGTGCATCCCGGTGTGCCCCACCCATGCGCTGTATGACGTGCCGGCGGAGCCGGTGGCCGTGCCTGGCGGGGGGATATAATGACGCTTCGTGACGAGTATGATTTGCTGGTCATCGGCGGCGGGCCGGGGGGGGCCACCGCCGCCCTGGTCGGGGCGCGGCTGGGCCTGGACGTGCTGCTCGTCGAGAAACGACAGGAGCTTGGCTCGCCGGTCCGGTGCGCCGAGGCCATCGGCTACGAGCAGGTAGCGCCGTACATTCCCATTGACGAGCGCTGGGTTTGCGCCTGGATCGATGCCTTTCGGGTGGTCGGACCGTCCGGGAGTGCGGTGCGTTTGCCGCCGACCTCGCCGACGGCCGTCGTGGAACGTAAAGTCTTCGACCGTGAGCTGGTCAATGAGGCGGTGAAGGCCGGCGCCACCGTCCGCGCCATGACGCGGGTGACCGACGTCATCAGCGAAGACGGTTACGTACGCGGCGCGAAGATGATCAGCCTCGGCCAGGAAATCGAGGTGCGGGCCAGGGTGACCATCGCCGCCGACGGCCCGGAGTCACAGGTGGGACGATGGGCCGGCTTTAAGACCTCGCCCCGGCTGAGCGAGTACTATTCCGCCGTGCAGTACCTGCTGGCCGGCATCACCCTGGCAGACGCGCGCGAATGCCAGTATCACATCGGCAATGAGATCGCGCCGGGCGGTTACTGCTGGATATTCCCTAAAGGGCCGGACAAAGCGAACGTCGGCATCGTGATCACGACCACCTTCGAGCCTCATGGCCGCAGCGCCCAGGATTACCTGGACGCTTTCGTGGAGCGCCTGTACCCGGAGGCTTCGATCCTGGGCATGGTGCTGGGCGGCATTCCCGTGGGCGGCACCCTCAAGCAGATCGTGGATGACGGCATCATGCTGATCGGCGACGCCGCACACCAGGCCGAGCCGGTCACGGGCGGGGGGCTCAACCTCGCCATGTTCGCCGGGGATATGGCGGCCACGGTCGCCGCCCAGGCCATCGCCCATGGGGATGTCTCGCGCCAGGCGCTGGAGCCGTACGCCAAGCAGTGGCAGAAAGAGCACGGCAAAGCCATCAACGCCATGTCCAGGGCCCGCCACATGGCCCTCAAGTTTAAGGATGATCGCTACGAGAAGCTGATCGGGCTGGCCGCCGACCTGCCCTTGAGTGAAATGAGCGCTTTTGACATCATCCTCAAGGTGCTGCGTCATGACCCGGCGCTGCTGTTCCATGCGCGTGAGATCATCTTTGCCTGAATGTGATGCCAGCTTACCAGGGTGATGACGGGCCGCTTCAAAAACACGGTACCAGCCGGCAGCGGGCGGGATAGGACGTGAGCATGTTGGACCAAGGTTGAACGAGCATTCCTACTGATGAGCGCTGATCAAAAGGAGTTCCTGAAACATGGTGTCTTTTACGCCCACTGAAGAGCAGCAAATGCTCGTCGATGCGATCCATCGTTACGCCGAATCGGACGTGCGGGCGATCGCTCACGAGGCGGACGAAGCCGGCCAACTGCCGCAGGAGGTTGTTGATACCGGCTGGGAGATAGGCCTGATTCCGGCCGCCATCCCGGAGGACTACGGCGGTTTTGGCGCGCGCGAAGCGGTGACCGGCGTCCTGGCGGCGGAAGAGCTGGCCTGGGGCGACCTGTCCCTGGCGATGAAGCTGCTGGCGCCCGCGTTGTTTGCCTTCCCGGTGCTTTCCTTTGGTACGGAGGAGCAGAAGCAGGACCTGCTGCCAAGTTTTGGCGAGGAATTTTTGCCCATGACGGCCGCCCTGATGGAGCCGGGCGTGTTCTTCGACGCGGCTAACCCGGCCACCACGGCGGCAGCCCACAACGGCGACATCGTGCTCAACGGCGCCAAGGCCAACGTCCCGCTGGCTGCCGACGCCGAGAAGCTGCTGGTCTACGCCCGCGACAGCGAGAGCGGCGCGGTCGGCGGTTACATCGTCGATCGGAACGTGGACGGCGTCACGGTTGGCGAGCGGGAAAAGCTGATGGGCATCCGTGCCCTGGAGACTTACCCGGTCACCTTCAGCGACGTGCGCCTCGAAAAAACCTGCCAGTTGGGCGGCGAGGCCGGCATCACTTTCCAGACCATTCACAACTATTCAAACGTCGCCCTGGCGGCGATGGCCATTGGCGTGGCGCGCGCGGCCTTCGAATATGCCCGCGACTATGCCAAAGAGCGCGTGCAGTTCGGCGTGCCGATTGCCACCAAGCAGGCCATCGCTTTTATGCTGGCCGAGATGGCGATCGAGGTCGACGCGGCGCGCCTGATGACCTGGGAAGCGGCCTGGATGCTGGACCAGGGGCAGGACGCCACGGCGGAGGCCTACCTGGCGAAGGATTACGCCGCCCAGGCCGCGCTGTACGTGACGGATTCCGCCGTGCAGACGTTGGGCGGTTACGGCTTCATCCGCGAATACCCGGTGGAGCGCTGGCTGCGCAACGCGCGCGGTTTTGCCATGTTTGACGGGCTGGCGATTGTATAGGGGGACTGGAGATTAACAATGGCGATCAGTTTTGAAATTCCCGAACGGGTGAAGCAGGAAGCGCAGATGGCCGAAGCTATGGCCCAGGGCATCATGCGCCCGGTCTCGCGCCAGTTGGACGAAAACGAACACGAACGCCCGGCAGACTTCATAAAGATGATCTGGCCGGTCCTGCGCGACCAGCAGGCGCGCGCGCTGGATAAGCTCAAGGCCCCGCCCGATCCCGACAAGCCGAAGCGCGAAGGTCCCGGCATTACCTATTTACGCATGATGTTCCAGGTAGAGGCGCTCTCCTGGGGCGATGCCGGGCAGTACCTGTGTATACCGTCGGCGCTGCTGGCCGGTTCGGCCATCGAAGCAGTGGGCACCGACGAGCAGAAGGAGCGCTTTTTGCGCCGTTTCGCCGAGGGCAAGGACCCGGTCTGGGGCGCCATGGCCATGACCGAGCCGAACGCCGGCTCCGATACCAAGGCCATCGAAATGACGGCGGTGCACGACGAGGCGGGCAACGAATGGGTGCTCAACGGCGAGAAGATATTCATCACCAACGGTGGGTTGGCGCTCATCGAATCGGACGGCGTGTGTGTCGTCTGGGCCACGGTAGACCGGTCGGCGGGCCGCGCCGGGATGAAGCCATTCGTGGTGGAGGCCAATACGCCGGGTGTGACCGTCACCAAGCCGGAGATCAAACACGGCATCCGTGCCAGTGACACGGTATCGATCAGCTTCCAGGACGCGCGCATCCCCTACGACAACATCCTCGGCGACCCGGAAGTGCGTACCGGTGGCAGCCGCAAAGGCTTCAAGGGCGCGATGGCCACCTTCGATGCGTCGCGGCCCTTAGTGGCGGCCAGCGCGCTGGGCGTAGGCCGGGCGGCGCTGGAATTCGTCAAAAAGAAGCTCAAGAAAGAGGGCATCGAGATTCCTTATGACAGGCCGCGCCATAAGCAAACGGCCGTGCAGCGCGATGTGCTGACGATGGAGGCCCAGCTCAAAGCCGCTTACCTGCTGACCCTGCGCGCCACCAGCATGCTCGATCACGGCCAGCGCAACAGCCTGGAAGCCTCCATGGCCAAGGCCAAGGCCGGCAAGGCGGTCACCGAGGTCACTCAGAAGGCCGTCGAACTGCTGGGCATGATGGGTTACAGCCGCGAGTGGCTGGTCGAGAAGTGGATGCGCGACGGGAAGATCAACGATATCTACGAAGGCACCGGCCAGATCAACCTGTTGATCGTGGCCCGCCGCATCCTGGACTACGGCAGCCAGGAGTTGAATTGACCGGGTGTTTTCCGGTGGGGACAACCGTCCACTTGCGTACGTGCGGCGTCCCTTGTTGGGTTCCATAACTATCCGGGTATAACCCATAGGAGTTCCCATGACCTATGAAATTCGTAAGGCCGGCGTCATCGGTTCCGGCACGATGGGCAGTGGAATCGCCGCGTTGCTGGCCGGGGTAGGTGTTCACGTCGTTTTGCTGGATATCCCGGCCAAAGATACTAAACCGGGCGATCCGCCCGCAAAGCGCAACGCCATCGTGCAGGCCAATTACACGGCCATGCAAAAGAGCCGCCCAGCGCAGCTCTACAGCCAGGCCGACACCGCGCTGATCTCGCTGGGCAACCTGGAGGATGACCTCGAAAGTCTGGCCGATGCCGACTGGATCATCGAGGTGATCGTCGAACGGCTGGATATCAAGCAGGGCCTGATGGAAAAGCTGGAAGCGGTGCGTAAGCCGGACGCGATCGTCAGCACCAACACCTCCGGCCTGAGCGTCAACGCCATCGCGGAAGGGCGGGGCGAGGAGTTCCAGCGGCACTTTTTGGGCACGCACTTTTTCAACCCGCCGCGCTACCTCAAACTGCTGGAAGTGATCCCGCACGCCAAGACCGACCCGGCGCTGCTGGACTTCATCACGGCTTACGGGCGCGGCGTGCTGGGCAAGGGCGTCGTGCTGTGCAAGGATACG
>DAOUEM010000622.1:0-2945 GCA_034430555.1 Anaerolineae bacterium
CGTCCGCCTGGGCTTTTAGTGCTTTTCTGCGGGCGGAATATCGAAACGCCGTGACGCGCGGGCGGTGAATCGGTAGGCTGTCCGCTTTTTGTGTTGTATGGAAAAACTGCGCGTGCATTACAGGCGGAAACAGGATGCCAAGAAATGAGCAAGGCCAATGGGAACCGGGCACCAGCGGCAATCCACATGGTCGCCCCCCTAAATCCCGTGCCCTGACTGACCTGTTAGAAAAAGCCGGTAATCGCACCATTGAAGATGTCGACCAAAAAAAACGCGCTTACAAACGTGTGCTGGCTCGTATGTTGTGGGAGTTTGTCTCGACCGGGCAGGCAACGCTACCGTGCGGGGAAATTATTAAGGCGGAAGATGCCGGTGATTGGATGGCAGCGGTCAAATTTTTATATGCTCAAATCGACGGCCCACCGCCCAAAGAGATCGACTTCCAGGGGGACATGACCTTACATGGTGGCCTTACCGTCAACATCGGCCCCGAGCCGGGCCCCGGGCCAGGGGCAGACCTATAACGCGCACCCTAAGCAGACGGCCTTCCACCATTACGTGCGACGTTATACCGACGTATTATTCAGCGGCGGGCGGGGCAGCGGCAAGACGACAGCGGGGGCCATCCAGGCCATCCTGGAAGCGGTGCAGTACCAGCCGGGGGAGCGCGGCATCGTGACCGCGCCGACCTACCCGATGCTGGAAGACGCCACCATGTACGAGTTTTTCCGGTGGCTGCCCCGGGGGATGATAAAGGACTTTAACAAACAACGACGGCTGTTAAGGCTCATCAATGGCAGCGAGATCGCCTTCCGGTCGTGTGATAACCCGGACAGTTTACGCGGGCCGAACCGGGCCTGGGGCTGGATGGACGAACCGCGCAACCTGCGGACGCGTGAAGCCTACGACATCATCAGTGCCCAGTTGCGACCCCGGCGCAAGTTGTGGCTCACCACCACGCCCAGTGGCATTTTTCACTGGATTTACGACCTGTTTTTTACGCATCCGGTGCCGAACAGCCGTATGATCACGGTGCGGACGGCGGAAAACCCATACCTGCCGACCAGTTATGAGCAGGTATTACGCAGCCAATATACGGGGGCTTTTGCCCAGCAAGAGTTGGACGCGGCCTGGGTGTCCTTTGAGGGGCTGATCTACGACAACTTCAGCCTGGCGGAAAACGTGAGCCGCGCGGCGGCCTACAGCCCGGACAAGGGCAGAGTGTTCTGGGGCATGGATGACGGGTATGCCGAAGGCGAGGGGGCGGGCACGGCGGGTTATCACCCACGGGTGGTGCTGCTGGGGCAGTTTACCGCTATCGGCGGGCTGGATATTTTTGCCGAATACTACCGGACGCTGGTATCGGCTCATAAGGATACATTGGGCGAAGTGCTGGCCTGGCCGCATCCCCGGCCCGAACTGGTGTATGCCGACTCGTCGGCGGCTATGATGCGCGGCGAATTATCCAAGGCAGGGTTGCACAATACTGGGGCCACCCATGTGGTGGCCGAAGGGATTAAAAACTTACGGCGATTGATTTGTGATGGGCAAGGGATGCGGTTGTTAAGAATCCATCCCGATTGTGTGCACCTGATCCGCGAGATGCAGAGTTACCGGTATAACCCGCGGTCGACCGCAGCCACGGCGGGCGAACCGCTACCATTAAAAATCGACGACCACGGCCCGGACGCTTTACGTTATCTGGCCTGGCGCTTGAAAGCACAAGGATAAACACATGGGACTGGATACAGAAGGAGCCAAGCCGGTCTGGATCGCCAAGTTTGCCCATGTCGAAGGATCGACGGGCTATCAGCACGTGATCGGCACGACAGTCACGCCCATCGTGCCCGCCACCTTTGGCGCGGAGCCCAACGCACTGCTGGTGCAGGCTACCGGCGGCAACATCTACTGGCGCATGGACGGCAACCCGGCCACGCCAGCCTCGTTCCTGCTCAAAAAGGACGACCCGCCCGTGCTTTTTCCGTGGGTGTATGGCACCAGCGTCTACAGTTTCATCGGGGCCGACGCCAACGCGCGGCTGATCATCCAGCCCGTGACGGTCCACTGAGGGACTAAAACATGGTGGTGTTAGCCGACCAGGCCCAGAAACAGACCGTTCAAAAACTGCCCGAAGCGGACAAGGTCAGCATCGTGCAGCATTTTTCAACGCAGCGCGGCAGCCTGTTGCCCCGTTGGGGCAGCCGCCGCCGGGAGCAGGCGCTGCGCGAGTGGGAGCGGCACCCCTACAATACCATGGTGCAGGGGGCCATTGGGGGCACGATCAAACGCGTGTTGGCCACCCAGTGGGAGATCAGCGGCCCGGGCAGCGACGCCGAAGGCGGCATCGACCACTGGCAGGAATTCCTGCGCGACATGCAGTTTGGCATGGGCTGGGCGCTGGGCATCGGGCCGTTCCTGCGCGACTTCTTCCGGCACGACGTGGGCGGTTTTATGGAGGTCATCGGCCCCGGCCAACCAAGCCAGGCCATGACGGGCGAACCGGTGGGGCTGGCCTACCTGGACGCCCTGCGCTGCACGCCGACGGGGGACCCGGATTACCCGGTCATCTACCGCGCCCAGGACGGCAAAAAACACGTGCTGCACCGCACGCGCTGTTTCCGGTTGGTCGACATGCCGGACAGCGACGAGACGCGGCCCGGCCCGATTGGCCTGTGCGGCATGTCGCGCCTGGCGGCGCTCATTCAGCGCGAGGTGCTGATGGGCCGGTACGTCGAGGCTTTCCTGGACGATAAACCCAAGCCGGGCATCTTGCTGGGCCGTAACCTGACCGAAGCCGCCTGGCGCGCGGCCATCGTGCGTTACCGGGATCAGATCGGGCGCGACGACATGGGGGAGTGGGGCAAGACCGTATTTATCAGCGGTCTGCAGGTCGACCAGCCTATCGAGGTCAATCCCATCACCTTCACCGACGCCCCGGAAAAGTT
>DAOUEM010000623.1:0-14639 GCA_034430555.1 Anaerolineae bacterium
CGCTGGGCCAGTTATGGCCGTTTTTTATCATCGTGCCGGGCCTGGCCTTCCTGTACTTCGCCTACACCGGCAGCCGTGACCTGGCCTCGCTGGCGATCCCCGGCTCGATCGTCACCGGGACGGGCTTGATCCTGTTTTACCAGAACAGCACCGGCCGCTGGGAAAGCTGGGCCTACATCTGGACGCTGTACCCGGTGTTCCTGGGCCTGGGCCTGATGTTCCTGGGCCGCCGCACCGGCGACGAGAGCACCCGCGGTGCGGGCCGCAACTTCGTCACCTGGGGCGGGATCGCTTTCCTGGCCTTTGGCGCGTTCTTCGAGATCTTCATCTTCGGTGGGTTTGGCCTGAGCCGCCACCTGCTGCCGGTCCTGCTGCCGGCCCTGCTCATCCTGGTCGGGGCCTGGCTGCTGCTGAAGGGACAGGGCCGCGACCGGCGCGGGCACTTCAAATACAATGGCAAAGCCAAGCGCGGAGACCGGCTCTTCACCGGCGCGCCGGTGACCGGGTCGCGCCGCCGGACGCCCGCCAGCGACCGGCTGCGCGCCGAAATCGACGCCGTGCTGGCCGAGGACAAAGCCGAGGATACGCCGGTGCCGGCCGGCGACGGCCCGGAGGACGACGAGCCGGCGGATGCCGGCCCCGGCAATGAACCCGAGGACGAGCCGGCGGCTTAACCGGCCCGCCCGGAGTATTCGGATAAAAAGACAGCCGCTCCTGACCGGGGCGGCTGTTTGTTTTCATGGTATGGCTTATTCCCCGTCATTGGACATCCCTTTCACGCTCGCTGGCCGTGAACGGCCACCTGTGCCCACCTTGCGGCCCTCAAAACCGCCCTTTTAGCGACTGCCCGGCCCAATCGCGGCTCGAATCGCCGGTGTTTTAGCCCCTTTTGCCCCTCCGAACGTTTTCCGAACGTTTCTCGAATGCTCACCGAGCTTTCGCCAAACGGTCGATCTCTACGCTGGAAGTAACTGAAGCGAGGACAGCTAGGCCGGGGTCCTCAGCGTAGGGAGAAAGACGATGAACGGTCAGCGACAGGTCAAATTAGGACGGGCGAACAGCGGAGAGCGTCGTTGCCGGGGAATCATCACCGCGATGGTGATACTGCTCCTGGCCTGGCAGGTCGTGCCGGTCCTGGCGGAAGGGCTGGAGGTGCAGACGGCGCTGGAACTGGTCCTGCGGGGCGAAGGGCAGGTCGCGGTGCAGCGCCTGGCTCAGGACGCTGCCGCACGCGGTGGTTGGGGACCGGCCCCCGGCGACGTGGTGGTCTACGACCCGGCTATGGCCTGGAACATCCGCGGCGCGGTGGTGGCTGTCGACGACCTGCCGGCGGACTGCGCCAATCCCCAGTTGAGCCGGCACCTGGCTGAATGCGAGGGCAACCTGTCGCCTGAGCAGGAGCCGCTGGTGCGCTTCGGCCAGGCAACCTTCAGCACCCGGCAGGCGGATGGCACCTGGGCCGCCCGCGCGCATTTCGACGACATCCTGGCGGTGTACGTCGAGGAAGTGGGCCATTCCTGGCAGGAATACCAGTACGAGACCGAGGGACGGGGCCGCGGGCCGCGCACGTTACGCACCAGTTGGGAAGCGGGACAGATGTGGTCGGCGGGGCGCGAGTACCAGGTCAAGCACTACGTCCTGAGCCTGGACGGCACCTGGCTGGACCTCTCGGCCCAGGAGCGGGCGGAGTTTCGCAGCGCGATCTGCGCCCCGGACGGGTATGCCAACCCCTTGAACCATCGGGTGCCGGCATACAGCGCACCTCCCGGCTGGCCCAACCCCTCCGGCTGGCCGACCGAAAACCCGGCGCCGGAAGCCCTGGCCGCTTTCTGCAGCTAAACGGCAGCTAGACAAGCCGCATCATCCAGGTGAGGCCCGGCAATATACGGGGTCTCACCTGATGTCGTTTGCGGCACGCAACCCACATCGTCCTGTAACGTATAAAAGAGTAGGAACCGCGGAGGTGTAGCAGGCGTCTATTCATCAGGATGACGGGCCTTGTCCTCGCGACGGGCCTACTCGCCGGTACGGCGAGCTACTCGTCGGTACGGCGAGCCTACTCGTCGGTACGACGGGCCTCGTCCCAGGTTTGCAGCGCCCGCCGCAGGTGGGGAATGGTGATCGAGCCGCCGACGACCAGGCCGATGTTCAGCGCCTCCTCCAGCTCGGCATCGCTGACGCCTTCCGCCAGGCAGCGGTCCAGGTGGTAAGTCACGCAGTCATCGCAGCGCAGCACCAGCGAGGCCACCAGGCCCAGCAGCTCCTTGGTTTTGACGGGCAGCGCGCCCGGCTGGTAGGCCTGCCAGTCCAGGTGATAAAAACGCTTGATGCCCTGCCCGGCATAGGTCATCACGGTCTCGTTGAGGGCTTCACGCTCGGCGCGGAAGCGTTCCAGGCGCGTTTCAGACATGGGGGGTCCTCCTGTAGGCCGGCGGCTGTAACCTTTGCCGGATGGTGGTGTTAGAGTCGATGAGTGGTGTTACCGGTTTCTAACGGTATGACGGGTTCGTGGTACAGAGGCGAATGTAATGCACAGCCGGTCTTTTCTCAACATGTTCGCAGGCTTCCTCATCCTGATCTGCCTGCTGCTTCTGCTGCTCATCAACGGCCTGGCCGTCCAGCCCTCGTTGTGAGCATCCGCCCGCGGGGCCGGACGCGGTCTGTCGCTGCCCGGCGACCCTCCGCCGTGCTCCATGCGACCCAACAGGGTCGAATACTTGAGAGTCCATACGTATTCTGACAACATCCTCACAATATTCCTGCACAATTGAAATATAATTGTCATAGAGCAAGGCTCTATCCTGCCTCATTTGTTTGTATTATCTTTGGCGGAACGTTTTCACAGCGATTTTAGATTCAAAGGGGGAACCTTCAACTATACTTATGGTAGACTTAATCATTCAACACAGACTCCCCTGCCAGTATATTATTCGATAATCTCAGGGGGAGGGTTTATCATCTGAACACCTGTTCATTCGACCGTTATTATCGCAGGGAGCAGTTACTGTATGAAAACCCACTCGCTTTTTAACGGAAGTGCTAAGGGCCAGGGCCTGGTCGAATACGTGATGATTCTGGCCCTGGTTTCGATGGCCGTGCTGGCCGTGCTGCCCGCGTTGGAAGAAGCCGTGCAGAACACCTTCCAGGACGCCGTCGACGAAATCGTCAACATGCCTCCTTACATGCCGATGGATTGGGACTTCGACAATCCGGGCGGCGGCGGCATCCCCGGCGATGGCGACGACGGTGGCGACGACGGCGGTGGGGGCGGCGTCCCCGGCCCTGATTTCGACGGCGACGGTGTGGAAGACAGCGTTGATAACTGCCTGTCCATCATCAACCCCCTCCAGGAAAACGCCGACGGCGACACCGAAGGCAACGCCTGCGATATCGACGACGACAATGACGGCGTGCTCGACGGCTCCGATAACTGCCAGCTCGACGCCAACCCCGGCCAGGCCGACACCGACGCCGACGGCATCGGCGACGTATGCGATCCGACCCCGACCGGCGGCACTGGCGGCGGCGGTACCACAACCGACAGCGACGGCGACGGCATCGACAACGATGTGGATAACTGCCCGGTCCATGCCAACGCCGACCAGTCAGACAACGACAGCGATAACCTGGGCGACGTGTGCGACCTGGATGACGATGAAGACTCCATCCTGGACAGCAACGACAACTGCCCGCTGGTGGCCAATCCCGGCCAGGCCGATACCGACAGCGACGGCCTCGGCGACGTGTGCGATCCGACGCCCAACGGCGACGGCGGCGCCGGCGATGGCCGCGTCACCGCCTGCCTGCAGGCGCTGTACACCTTCCAGGAAGGCAGCGGCAGCACGGTCAACGACGTCTCCAACGTGGGCAGCCCGCTCAACCTGACCATCACCAGCCCCGGCAGCGTGACCTGGTTCAGCGGCGGCGTGCGCTTCCAGAGCTCCGGCATCATCCAGACGAGCGGCGCGGCCACCAAGATCAACTCGGCGGTAGCCGCCTCCAACGAAATCACGCTGGAAGCCTGGGTGGCCCCCACCAACACGTCACAAAATGGCCCGGCGCGCGTGGTGTCCATCTCCTCCGATACCAACAACCGGAATATCACGCTGGGCCAGGCCTCCTCCACGTGGGAGGTCCCCCTGCGCACGACCACGACCAACAGCAACGGCATCCCGTCTACCACGGCGGGCGGCGCCAGCACCGGTTTGCAGCACGTCGTCTACACGCGTGACGTTGCCGGCAATACCATCATCTACCTCAACGGCAGCCCGGCCGGCTCCAGCACGATAGACGGCACCATAACCTGGAACAGCTACAGCCTGGCCATCGGCAATGAACTCACCATGGACCGCGCCTGGCTGGGCGACGTGCACCTGGTCGCCTTTTACTCCTGCGCCCTGACGCAGGCCGAGGTCTCCCAGAACTACGGCGTCGGCGCGGACCCGGCCGGCAGCAGCGACCCCGATAGCGACGGCGACGGCGTGACCGACCCGCTCGATAACTGCGACTTTGCCGCCAACACCGACCAGGCTGATGCCGACGGCGACGGCGTGGGCGATGCCTGCGACAACTGCCCGGCCACCAGCAACAGCAGCCAGGCCGACGCGGACTCCGACGGCATCGGCGATGCCTGTGAAGCCGGGGCCGGCGGTCCGATCGTCATCGAGGCCGAGACCGGCGCCCTCAGCGGCAACTTCGCGGTCGTGAGCAGCAGCGCCGCCTCCTCCTGCAATTACGTCCGGGCCACCGCCAGCAGCAGCGGCACGCTGGATTTCACCTTCAGCGTCCCGGCGGAAAATGACTACGTGGTGTGGGCCTATACCTACGGCGGCGACGACGGCTCCGACTCGTTCTACATCAGCATGGACGGCGCTCCCGCCGACGCGTGGGACCTGCTGGAGACCAACCCCAGCCCGACCTGGGGCACCTGGTTGTGGGACCAGGCACGCATCCGCGGCAGCGGCTCGCAGACCTCGCCGGAATTCGATCCCCTGATCTTCCACCTGACGGCGGGCAGCCATACCCTGCGCTTCACGCCGCGGGAGACCAACGCCGCGATCGACATCCTTGAAATCACCACCGACATGAGCGCCAGCCCGACCCACACGCCCATCTCTTGCAGCGGCGGTGGCAGCGACGCCGACGGCGACGGTGTGGACGACAGCACTGACAACTGCCCGGCCACCAGCAACAGCAGCCAGGCGGACGGCGACGGCGACGGCGTGGGCGATGCCTGCGACAACTGCCCCAGCACCGCCAACAGCAGCCAGGCCGACACGGACGGCGACGGCACCGGCGACGCCTGCGAGGTCCAAAACCCCATCATCATCGAAGCGGAAAGCGCCACCCTGTCCGGCAACTTTGAGACGCTCACCGACTCGGGCGTGTCCTCGTGCAGCTACCGGCGAGCCACGTCCAGCAGCGGCGGCACCCTCACCTTCAACTTTAACTTATCCGTAACCGGTAACTACGTGGTCTTTGGCCGTGTCTACGGTCTGGATGGCAACTCCGACTCGTTCTACGCCACCATGGACGGCGGCACCACCCACCTGTGGGACATCCCCGGCAGTTGGTCTTGGGACCAGGTCATGGACCGTACCAACGGCGACCAGGTCTTCAACCTCTCAGCCGGCGCCCACTCCCTGGTGATCACCCCGCGCGAAACCGGGGCCAGGATCGACGTGATCGAAATCACCGCCCAGGGCAACAGCCCCACCCATCCCATCACCTGCGCCGGCCTGGACAGCGACGGCGACGGCATCTTTGACGCCTCCGATAACTGCCCATCCAACGCCAACGCCGACCAGCGCGATACCGACAGCGACGGCCAGGGCGACGTGTGCGACAGCTCCACCATCACCACGGTGCGGGTGGAAGCCGAAGCTGGCGCGATCACCGGCCCGCTGACGACGGTGAACGACAACGCCTACTCCGGGTGCAACTACGTCAGCACTCCCACCGACGCTGGCCAGTCCGACACCAGCGGCACCGGCACACCCAACCTCGGCAATACGACCATCACCTTCTACGTGCCGATGGACGCGACCTATCACATCTGGGGGCGCATCTATGGTCCCAGCAGCTCGTCAGACTCCTTCTGGGTCTCCTACGATGGCGGCGATCCCTTCACCTATAAGTGGTTCATGACGAACGGCAGCGTAACGTGGGATCAACTCCAGAATGAGAACACCGGCACCGACCCGCAAACCATCTTCTTCACCCGCGGCACACACACCCTGATGTTCCGTGGGCGCGAGGATGGGGCGCGCATCGACGTGATCGATATCACCAACAATCCGAGTTACTCGCCCGCCGCGATCTCCTGCCCGTAAGGGATCCATAAGGGAGACGTAAGCAGCAGGCCATCTACGTGGCCTCATCACCCTATCCACCAGACCGCCGGTCCACACCAGGGCCGGCGGTTTTTTGGGTGGGCCGCCCGCCCCCGGAACTCTGCTGAATGGGCAAGACGGCTGCTTCCCGCCCTCCCGCGAATTTATAAAATCTTTACAAGCCAGGCGGATAATTGATGTATACTTGATTTACATCATAAAGTCATCATTGACCTTATCAATCAATTCCGGCAATTATTCACGCGATAACGCGTACCCATTATCCGGTTTATCTCAGGAGCACCCCGTCATGATCGGGAAAACACCTCAACCACTAGCTTCATCAGCCAGGTTTCAGGCCGCGCGCGGCCAGGGTCTGGCCGAATACGCCCTGATCCTGGCGCTGGTCGCTGTCGTGGTGATCAGCGTGATCTCTATACTCGGCGCCAGCATCGGCAACACCTTCAGCAATGTCGTCGTCGGCCTGGAAACGGGCAGCGGCTATGATCCGTCCGGCGGCGGCGATACCGGCGGCGATACCGGCGGCGATACCGGCGGCGATACCGGCGGCGATACCGGCGGCGACACCGGCGGCGATACCGGCGGCGATACCGGCGGCGATACCGGCGGCGATACCGGCGGCGATACCGGCGGCGATACCGGCGGCACCATCAGCGTTGGCGGCGATACCGGCGGCGACGGCGGCAGCGACGACGGCAGCACCGACGACGGCGACGGCGACGGCGTGCTCGACACCGACGATAACTGCCCCGCGGACGCCAACCCCGGCCAGGTCGATACGGACGGCGACGGCGAAGGCGATGCCTGCGACGCCACTCCTTACGGCGTTGATACGGATGGCGACGGCGTGGTTGACACCGACGATAACTGCCCCGCGGACGCCAACACCGGCCAGGTCGATACGGACGGCGACGGCGAAGGTGACGCCTGCGACGATACCCCCAACGGCGATGATGCGGATGGCGATGGCGTGGTTGACACCGACGATAACTGCCCCGCGGACGCCAACACCGGCCAGGTCGATACGGACGGCGACGGCAGCGGCGATGCCTGCGACGATACCCCCAACGGCCCCGACGCCGACGGCGACACCGTGCCCGACAGCAGCGATAACTGCCCCAATACAGCCAATACCAACCAGGCCGATACGGACGGCGACGGCAGCGGCGATGCCTGCGACGACTCGCCCTACGGCCCTGACGCCGACGGCGACACCATCCCCGACAGCAGCGACAACTGCCCCAATACGGCCAATACCAGCCAGGCCGACAGCGACGGCGACGGTTACGGCGACGCCTGCGACAGCGTCGACTGTGCGGCCTTCGACCTGGTGGGCACCACGGTAGCGGGACAGGTCTACTGGCCCAGCAACAATAAGACGATGCGTGCCAACTTCACCAGCACGGCCGGTTACTCGATGTACATCCAGGAAGTCACGGTACGCTGGGTATGGCACCCCAGCGACGCCGACCAGTTCGTCGACTGGCTGCGCACGCGCGGCAGCGATCTGTGGGGCGGCGACATCACCGACCAGGGCGTGACCAGCGTCACCATCTCCAACCAGGGCACGCCCGGCGGGGTAGCCATGATCGGCAGCGAATCGGACCGGGTAATCACGTCTTCCAACCACCAGTACCTGCGCCTGCGCTACAACAACGTCGGCAACCTGGATACCTGGGCGGAACCGTACCGGGCCAACTTCGGCTACCGGGTTATCATCACCAACGGCCCGAACGTGAGCTACGATACCAGCCGGCCTGGTACCAATGGCTGTATCCTGACCCTCGGGCGGCAGTAAAACCGCCCCTCCAAACTTTGTTGGGACTCTGTCCGGAGGCGCGCTCGAAAACGCTCCTTCTCCTGAAGCACTCACAGCACCCCTGGACAGGTTTCCACTACCCTGTATACAGACGCATCTGCCGCCCCCGGCTGGTGCGTCTGTAGGGTTATGGCCCGGAATCAAACACGCGCGCCTGCGCCGGCAGCTCGCACCGGGCAAACGCGCGCCAGGAGATCACTTGCCGCGGTAGTGGTTAGGCTTCGCCCCCTGCCCCGGACGTGCGCTGGCCCAACTCGCGGTCCATCATGAGCAGGCCCGGCGGGAAGTCGGCCACGCGGCGCATATCCTGCACCACGGCATCCACCGACGCCTCTTCCTCGACCTGCTCGTCCACGAACCACTGCAAGAAGCTGTCCGTGGCGTGGTCGTTCTCGGCGCGGGCCAGGGTGACCAGGTCGTTGATCCGCCCGGAGATGTACTGCTCGTGCTCGAAGGCAGCCTCAAAGGCCGCCAGCGGCGACTCCCAGGTGGCAGGCGGGGCGTCGATGGCTTGCAGGACCACGGTCCCCTGCCGCTCGATGATGTAGTCGTACAGCTTCATGGCGTGGATCGTCTCTTCATTGGACTGCATCCGCATCCACGTGGCAAATCCGGAGAAATTCTGGTCCTCGAAATAGGCGACCATGGCCAGGTAAATATAAGACGAGAACATCTCCGCGTTGATCTGGTCGTTTATTGCCTGCTGCATCTTTTCGCTTAACATCGTACTATCCTAACTCCTTCTGTATGCCAAAAACTGCTTAAGTCACCTCGATCATAACACAAAAAACCGGGCCGCCGGGGGATTTAACGCGATTCCAAGACGAGCGGCCGTCCCCTGCTTCAGTGCGTGAGATGCGCCGGTCATGGCCCTGCTGGCGGCGCCGCTGGCGGCGAGAACCGGTCCAATTGGGCATTGCCGAACCGCCGGGCAGCGGCTACAATTCGGCGCCGATCGTGCACGACCGGCGATGCGGCCAAAGCGCGCCCCTCCGGTTGTGGCGGGGCTGTCTGGTATGCGTCCGCGGCAGGGGGCGTGTACAATGAGTAAGGTCCGGTGCACATGTGGCCCATGCCACTTGAGGTACAGTCATGGCGAAACGAAAAATCACCCTCAACATCCCGGTGGAACTGATCTCCAATCTGCAATCGCTGGGAGTCAGCAACGTCACCGAGTTCCTGGAAAACCTGTTCAACGACATTGAAGCCGAGGACCTGCTGGCCCTGGCCGAAGATGAAAGCTTCTGGGACGAGGAAGATGTAGACTTCGAAGAAGAAGAAGAAGACTATTAAGCCGCCTCCCCCCTGATCATACTGGCCGGCCCGATCCGCCGCCCATACGAGAGCAATTCGGCCGCCAGCCGCTGGTGGGTCTGGCCCTGGCCGCCCATTGGCGAAACCGGCCATCGGGTTTATGCTTGTCTGGCAGCGCACCGCCCTGATTATTCGCCGGCAGATGCGCCCTGTCAAACCCGTGCCCGCCGCCCGCGAGGTTACCATGCCCCCACCGTCAACCGTGTCCCACGCCGTGTCCCGCGCCGTATCCCACGCCCCCCTCACGCGCGATCGCTTCACCTGGCTGGCCTACTTCATGCTGGCCTTCTTCGCCTATACCCAGGCTGCCTTAGGCCCGGCCATGCCTTTCCTGCGGCGGGAGTTAAGCCTGAGTTACACGGTGGGCGGCCTGCAAATCAGCGCCTTCGCCGTCGGCATGATCGCCGCCGGGCTGAGCGGCGCGGCCCTGGCGCACCGTTGGGGACGCGGTCCCCTCTTCTGGGGCGGCGGGGGCGGCATGGTGATCGGCGCGCTCCTGCTGGTGGCCGGTCGCAGCGCCTGGACGAGCGTGCCCGCCGCGCTGGCGATGGGCCTGTCGGGCACGCTGCTGATGACCATGATCCCGGCCACGCTCTCCGACCGGCACGGCCCGCGCCGCGCCACCGCCCTCACCGAGGCCAACGTGGTCGCCAGCGGGGCCACCACCCTGCCGCCGCTGTTCATCGGCCTGTTCGTCGGACTCGAGATCGGCTGGCGCTGGGCTTTCGTGGTAGCGGGAGTCGCCTGGCTGGCGGCCGTCGCCTATTGCCGCCGCGTGCCCCTGCCCCGGTCCCCGAACGACGCTGCACCTGATGCGCCCTCCGCCGCCCGCGAGCCGCTGCCGCGCGCCTTCTGGGCCTACTGGGTGGTGATCGTGCTGGTGGTGGCCGCCGAGTGGAGTCTGATCACCTGGAGCGCCGACTTCCTGGTCGATGTGGTCGGCCTGGAAGCCGCCCTGGCCGCCGGTTTAACCAGCGCCTTCTTCCTGGCGATGGTGATCGGGCGCTGGGTCGGCAGCCGCCTGACGGCCCGCCTGGACAGCGCGGCTCTCCTGCCCGGCGCGCTGGGTCTGGCCCTCGCCGGCTTTCTGCTGTTCTGGCTGGCGAAGGTCCCCGTCCTCAACGTGGCGGGGCTGTTCCTGGCCGGGCTGGGCATCGCCAACCTGTTCCCGCTGAGCCTGTCCATCGCCGCCACCATCGCCGCCGACCGCGTCGACCGGGCCAGCGCGCGGGTTTCGCTGGCGGCAGGTCTGGCGATCCTGGTCGCGCCGCTGGTGCTGGGCCGGGCCGCCGACGCGGCGTCCGTCGGGCTGGCCAACGCGCTGGGGCTGGTGGTGGTCCTGCTGCTGGCCGCCGGAGGCATGATCGCCGCCGCCCGCCGCCTGTAAATGATCTGTCCAAAACGGGCAGGGGGGCTTCAGAACGCACCCCCTTCATGCCCGGCGTTAGCCAGGGAGGAAAGTGATGCCCGGCACAGCCAACGCCGTCGCCTCCGGCCAGGACCTGGAACGGGCCGTCAGCCACATCGGGGAGGACCTGGGCCTCAAAGTGCGGGCACAGGTCCGGGTCGGCAAACGCATCTGGGGCGCGGACCGCCGCATCGACGTGGTGCTGACCGACCCCGACACCCGCCTGAGCCTCGGCCTGGAATGCAAATTCCAGGGCAGCGCCGGGTCCGCCGAGGAAAAAATCCCGACCACCATCAAGGACATCGAAGCCTGGCCGATCCGGGGGCTGGTCGTCTTCGCCGGCGACGGTTTCTCCGCCCACATGCGCAACTACCTTTACTCGACCGGGCTGGCGGTGGAATTGGATGACCTGGAGATGTGGCTGCGGTTGTTCTTCGGGCTGCCGTTTTAGGCCGGCGATTCACATCGCCGCTCCGTCCCTGGCCCTGGAGGGTGATTTACCCGGCGCGTTTTCTGGTCTATGATACGATTAACGTAAAAATCGGTGGTTGGTCGCTGGTGATTGGTTTTTAGCTGAGCGCTGATGGCTGAAAGCTGTTCGCCAGCCGCCAATCTCCCGTCGAGCATGTCACGATTAATCGGAATCCGGATCAGCCAGAGAGCCGCGACGATCACCATGACTCGGTCATCACGTCCCGCCCGACCCCATACGCCCCCGTTGGTCTGCGCCGCCCTGGCGCTCGTGCTGGGCGCGATCGTCTGGCTGCTGGCGCTGCCCGTCCAGGCGACCGGGCTGGCCCGGCAGGGGGAGACGGCCACCGTGCCGCCTAAACCCACCCGCACCGCCACGCCTTTCCTGGAACCCGCGGGCTGCTGGCGGCCTCCCGACGATTACACCATCGTCCAGCAGGGCAACGCCCAACTCAACGCCCGCACGCTGGCCATGCTGGACCATGCCGAAGCGCTCTACCACCTGGCGGACGGCTTCGTGGAATTCCGCACGGCGATCACGCAGGGCAGCTACAACGCGGGCGGCGTGGCGGCCAGCTTCGGCACGCACGACGGCGGCGGCGCGGTCGATCTTTCGGTGCGCAGCCGGGTCAATTGGGAAGTGCTGACCGACGAGATCGAACCGATGATCGGGGCGCTGCGCACGGCGGGCTTCGCGGCCTGGCTGCGCGATACCGGCGCGCTGTACCCCGACTCGCCGATCCACATCCACGCCATCGCCATCGGCGACCGCGACCTGAGCCTCATCGCCCGCGCCCAGATCGACGGCACCTTTGGTTACTTGCGCGGCTTCGACGGCCTGCCCCAGCCCGACGGGCGTCCGCGCTCCGACCGGCACGGCGGCCCCATCATCTGCCAGTGGATGCGCGATCTCGGCTACGACGATCTGCGCGGCCAGCCCGTGCCCGTCCCCACACCGGGCGGCACGACCGCGCCAGGGAGGAATGGATCATGAGCTTTTTACGGAAGATCGTCGGCGGCTGGAACCAGACAGCCCGCCAGGCGCCAGCCGATGTCACCCCCGGCCAGTTGCTCGACTTCCTGGAGGAAGGGCGCGAGGCCGCCGAGCAAGATTTGCTGCGGAAACATACCGGCTGCCCCGAATGTAAAAGCGACTACCTGCGCGTGGGCGCCTGGACCAAGGGCGGCGAAGCCGGCTGGACGGTGACCTGCGCCAACTGCGGGGAGGTTATCGCCCGCACCACAGAGGTAAAAAGCAAGTAGTCCTGTAGTGGTTGGTGGTTAGTGGTTGGTTTTCAGTCATCGGTTGGGATCGTGCGCGCCTTCGCTGCCAAAAAAACAGCGGAGCACCTCGTTGAGACGCCCCGCCGTTCGCCGGGTCAGGCACCGCCCGCCCCCTACGGCCTTTGGCATTTACCAGGCGTAATGCTCTGGCGCGGGTTTGTACCCCGGCCAGATCTCGTCCAGCCGCGTAAGCTGTGCCTCGTCCAATGTTATCTCCAGGGCGCGCAGGCTGGCCCCGGTGAACTGTTCCACGGTGCGCGGCCCGACGATGGGCGCGGTCACGACCGGCTGGTGCAGCAGCCAGGCCAGCGCCACCGCCGCCGGGTGCTCGCCCAATTCCTCGCAAAATGCCTCGTAATCCTCGATCTGCTTGAGCTGTTCCTCGCTGATGCCCTGGAAATCGGCGCGGCGGCCCGCCTTCTGCTTTTGCAGGATGCCGGCCAGCCGTCCCCCGGCCAGCGGTGACCACGGGATGAAACCCATGCCGTACGCCTGACAGGCCGGGATCAGGTCCAGCTCCGGGGAGCGCGTCGCCAGGTTGTAGTGACACTGGTCGCTCACCAGGCCCAGGAAGCGCCGCCGCCGCGCGATCTCGTTGGCCTGGGTCACGTGCCAGCCGCCGAAGTTGCTGCTGCCCACGTACAGCACCTTGCCCGCCTGGACGAGTTGCTCCATCGCCTGCCAGGTCTCCTCCCAGGGCGTGGCCCGGTCGATGTGGTGCATCTGGTACAGGTCGATGTGGTCGGTACCCAGGCGGCGCAGGCTGTCTTCACAGGACTGTTTGATCACGCGCGCTGAGGAGCCAATACCATCCGGCATGTCCGGGTGGCCGAGTTTAGTCGCCAGCACGACCTTCTCCCGACGCCCGCTGCCCTGGGCGAACCAGCGCCCCATGATCTCTTCGGTGAGGCCGGGGTGATGAGTCGCGCCGGGCGCGAACCAGTTGTGGCCGTAGATGTTGGCCGTATCGAAGAAGTTGATGCCCTCGTCCAGCGCCCGGTCCATGATGGCCATGCTGGCGGCTTCGTCGGTGTAGGTGCCGAAGTTCATGGTGCCCAGGCACAGCCGGCTGACCTTCAGGCCGGTGCGTCCCAGATAGGTGTAGTCCATGTGTGGAGTCCTCTCACAGTATGGCAGCGGATGCCGCTTTGCCAGAATCCGCCGCTGTCAGATCATGCATCCCTACCACGCATAGTGCTCCGGCGCGGGCTTATACCCCGGCCAGATGTCGTCCAGCGCCGCCAACTGATCTTCATTCAGGGTCACTTCCAGCGCCCGGAAGCTGTCCTCCAACTGAGCCATGGTGCGCGGCCCGACGATGGGCGCGGTCACGGCAGGCTGGTGCAGCAGCCAGGCCAGCGCCACGGTGGCCGGCGCTTCACCCAGGTCGTCGCAGAAGGCTTCCCAGCGCTCCAGCTGCGGACGCCGCTCTTCGATGGTTTGCTGCATGTGTTCGCCGGCGCGGCGGTTGCCGTCGGTCACGTTGAGCACACCACCCAGCAGTCCGCCCCGCAGCGGCGACCAGGGGATGATGCCCACCCCGTAAGCCTGGCAGGCCGGGATCACGTCCAGTTCGATCTGGCGGGCCGCCAGGTTGTAGATGCTCTGCTCGCTGACCAGGCCGAGGAATTTGCGCCGCGCGGCGGCTTCATTAGCCTGGGCGATGTGCCAGCCGGCGAAGTTGCTGCTGCCCACGTAGAGCACCTTGCCCTCCTGCACGAGCTGCTCCATCGCCTGCCAGACTTCCTCCCACGGCGTGTTACGGTCGATGTGGTGCATCTGGTACAGGTCGATGGTGTCCGTTTGCAGGCGGCGCAGGCTGTTCTCCACTTCCAGTTTGATGTGCCGGGCGGAACAACCGCGGTCGTTAGGGCCGGGGTCTTCGCCCATCGGGCCGTAGACCTTGGTCGCCAGCACGACTTTCTCCCGCCGCCCGCCGCCACGGGCGAACCAGCGCCCGATCAGCGATTCGGTGATGCCCAGGCCCTTG
>DAOUEM010000624.1:0-16015 GCA_034430555.1 Anaerolineae bacterium
GGGTCGCCCGGCCTTCCCGGCCAATCGTGTCGCTGCCAAGGCCCGCAGCCTGGTAGTAATACGCCTGCATGATGCACCGCCGTTCTCTCTGTGCGGGTACGACGCAACAACGGTTCTTCCCATAAGAAAAAAAGTTAAAGGTATTTTAACATGGATTTAAAGTTTCAGGTTATTTCTTAACATAAAAGCGGTGGGATGTCGGTGGCCGGCCGGCGGGGAGGCGGTTCAGGCGGTGGGGGAGTCTTCAGCCGTGTCCGGCGGGTGACCCCGGCGGGTGGTGGTGCGGTCCAACGGGTGGCAGTCGCAGTCGTCGTTCAGGGCCTGGCTGTGACTGCTCCGGCGGCCGGCCCTGGCGGCCGGTCAGCTGTTGTCCGAGGGACGGGCGAAGTACATCTTGCCGGCTTCGCGGCTGATCAGGCGCGTGATTTCCACGCGGATGGTGCGGTCCAGGTGCCGCCGGCCGTTCTCCACCACGACCATCGTGCCGTCTTCCAGGTAACCGACGCCCTGGTCCGGCTCCCGGCCTTCCTGGATGATCTTGAGGGTGATCTCCTCGCCGGGGATGTATTCGGCACGCACCGCGTTGGACAGGTTGTTGATATTGAGCACGACCACCCCTTGCAGTTGCGCGATCCGGTTGAGGTTGAGGTCGTTGGTCATGATCGGCGCTTCCCGCTGGCGGGCCAGCATGACCAGCTTGTGATCGACCTCGACCACATCCGGCACGTCGTCGTCGATGGTTTCGATGTGGACCTTTTCCAGGCGCTTCAGCTCGCGCAGGACTTCCAGGCCGCGTTTGCCGCGATTGCGCCGCAGCATTTCCGGCGAGTCGGCGATGTGCTGAAGTTCTTCCAGCACGAAGCGCGGCACCAGCAGCGTCCAGTTGAGGAAGCCGGCCTCCGCAATGTCGCGGATGCGGCCGTCGATGATCACGCTGGTATCGAGCAGGATTTCCGAGTGGATGACGACGCTGCCGCCGGCGCGCCCGCTGCGCAGCAGGTGCTCCAGCATGTCAAGTACATCCTCCGCGCGCAGGGCGAAGAGCGTCATGCCCAGGTAGCCGGTCATCACGGCGGCGATGGTCGGTGCCAGCGGCCCCAGCGGTTGGGGGAGCTGCGAGAGCGGGAAGGCCAGCAGGGTCGCCGGGATCAGGCCCAGGATCAGGCCCAGGAAGGCCATGCTCACGATTTCGGTGGGAGTTGACAGCAGCAGGTGGCGGCCAGCGCGGGCCGGGCGCGTGGTGATCCAGGGCGTGGCGATCAGGCCGACCAGCGCGCCGACCAGCGAAAAGACCACGCTGGCCAGGTCGACGTCGATCTGCAGGGCCGTGCTGGCCTCGATGCCCAGCTGCGCGCCCATGACGCCAAAAACCACCATCCCAATCAGGCGAAAAAGGAATTCAAAACTCATTGGATAATAATCTCCCTGTCTGCGCCGATCCTGTGGAAGTAACATCTGGCAGGGGTGAAAGCGCCAGGAAAACCCGCCCGGTTGGTGGATAAAGGGCCAACGCGGGGGGGACTGAGCGCTGTATGGGAGGCGCAGCACATGTGATAAGTACCATTCAATCGTCGGCGCGCTGTATTACGCGCCGTCGGCGGCCCAACCGGATAAACGGGGCGGGCCATCGCCCAGACTCGTGCCGTTCGGGGGCCGCCGCCGCGGCGACCGGGTGAATAACACAATAACAGGGGGCACTGTCCTTACGGCATCTGTAATTGTGCTGATAACTGTAGCATGCCTGAGTTTGCCCGTCAATGACCAGCCTGTTTCCTTTCACGGATCGCTCATTCTCCGCCCGGCGCTGCCGCCGCTGCCGCCGCGCCGCCGTTGCCGCCGGCCGCCGCTGCCGCTGTTGCCCGGCCCTGGCGATGCGGGGTATAATGCGCCCGCTCTGCACGATAAGGATGGCTATGATGCGTGTACACAAAAAAAGGTGGGCCACCTTGTGGGTGGCGGCCCTGTTGGGCGTGAGTCTGCTGGCCGCCGGCCCGCTGCACGCCCAGGAGACAGGCGGGCGGATCTGCGTCTCGGCCTTCAACGATGCCAACCGCAACAGCCTGCGCGACTCGATCGAGCCGCTGCTGGCCGACGTGGTGGTCAGCCTCTACAACGACCAGGGAGTCGTCATCGCCAGCTATGCCACCGACGGGGTCAGCGAGCCGTTTTGTTTCAGCGGCCTGGAGGCGGGCACATACACGGTGGGGTTTAGCGGCGGCCTGGTCGAGGCGACCGGGCCGGAGGCTTTCCCGGTGACGCTGGCAGCCGGGCAGCTGGTGCCGGCCCAGGTGCTGTATGGCGCCTCGCCGGTGGACGCGGCGGCGCTGGTCCCCCAGGCGGTGATCCAGGAGCCGGCGAGCAGCAGCGGCGGCGCTGGCGATACGGTCCGGCTGGTGCTGGCTATCGGCGGCGCGGGTATGATCATGGTGCTGATGGCAGGGCTGGGTCTGGTGATCTACCTGGTGCGCTACCGGCGCAACTAGAAGCGGCCCGGTCCGGCAGGGCCGGGCTTCCGACCGTAAACGAACCTCCGGCGCGACCACTCGCCCGGAGGTTTTTCCGATCAAGGGGACGGCGCCGGCTGATGCCGCAGGCTCATGTCATGAACTCACCGCTCGCGGCGCATCAGGTTTTCCATCTCTTCCATGAGCATCAGCAGGTCCACGCCGTACTGCCCCAGCAGACGCCCGCCGCGCCGGTCGTGGGCCAGCGTCAGCACCAGGTGATCGGAGCCGGTGTAATGGTTGCCCAATCGCTCGGCGGCGCGCACGGCCTCGTCGATCACGTTTTCCATCGCTTCGTTATTGAAGAGGCGCGGCCGCGCGGCGACATCGCGCAGGCGTTCCACTTCCAGGCCGCAGCGGTGCAGCAAACGCCCGGCGGGGCTGCGGCGTTCGTCGGCCAGGGCCAGCACCAGGTGCATCAGGTCGACCTGTTCCTGCTCGAAGTCCTCCGCGATCAGCGAGGCCCGCACCAGCACCCGGCGGGAAAGCTCGCTCAGGCGGGCCAGGCGTTTGTCCCGCTCCAGCCCGATCTCGGTCTGGCCAGCCTGTAACATGCGCCACACCTGCCGCCGTAGCTGGTCCAGGCCGATGGTGTAGGTGTGCAGCAGGGGTTCGGCTGCCCCGCCGCCGCCGCGCGCCAGCCCCAGCAGGAGGTGTTCCGTGCCGATGTAATGGTGGCCTAACGCCTGCGATTCCTCCACGGCGTAGGTCAGCGTGGCCCGCAGGTCGTCGCTCATGGGCGCGGTCGTGACGTCGGCCCGGTGGTCTTTGTGGAGGGTGGCGGTGCGTAGTTCGGCGGTGGCGCGGTCCATGTCCAGGTCGGCGAGGACACGCTGGCCGATACTGCCCTCCGCCCGCAGGATGCCGACCAGCAGGTGGCTGGTGTCGATCACGTTGTGGTCGTGTTCCCGCGCGAAGAGGCGGGTGTGCATCATGGCCCGGCGAGCGTGTTGGCTGTATCGGCCACTGATTCTCATGGGGGAGACTCCACTGAGCCTACGGGTGCTGCTTGCTGTTCCATTATATAGCCCGGTCATAGGGCCGGACAAGCACGCTTAAGTCCCAGCGACGGCGGCCGCAACGCCCGGCTTTACACTGCGCCCGTCAGCCCGCGCCAGAACAGACCCGCCGCGAAAAACAGCATGGCCGCCAGCCCGATCCACAGCGCGGTCCGCATCACGCCCGGCCCCAGCCGCCGCGCCTGGTGAAAGAGGATCACCTGTATGGCCATCACCCCCAGGAACACGCCGTAAAAGGCCACCACGAAACCAATCGCCGAGGGCGGCGACTCCTGCCAGGCCAGGATCACGGTCGGCCCCATCGTCGTGCCCCAGAACAGCCACGGCCCCGGCCCCAGCGCGTTGATGGCTACCGCCCGGCGCAGCGCGCCCCACGGCGTGATCGGCACGGCAAGTACTGCCGCCGCGGCTTCCGCCGGTGTGGATTCGGTCGGCACGTGTGCCGCATCTACTGGCGGCGCGAAGTCACCGGCCCGAATCTGTTTCCACAGGCCCCAGGCCAGATACAGGATGAAGCCCCCGCCCACCAGGCTGACGGCGCGCAGCAGGCCGCCGCTGGCGCTTTGCAGGGCAAGCAGGATCAGGGCCACGATGGGGCCGTCGCTGAGCAGCGGCGAGAAAATGATCCAGATGGCGTGCCGCCAGCCGTTTTGCAGCGTCTGCGTCAGCAGGAAGACCTGGAGCGGGCCGGGCGTCATGCCGGCGCTGAAGCCGATGCCCATGCCCTGGGCGATCAGGGCGATCATATGCAGCCTCTCATCATGCCACCATGGTGATCCATGACGGCCCCTTGGGGAACAGGGCGTCGAGCAGCAGGGCGGCTTCGTCCTTGGCCCAGCAGTCGGGGAATGCGTCGCGCAGTTCCGTCAGTGAGCGGTAGCAGAACAGCAGCTTCAGGAAGACCAGCGGCGGGAAGGCGGCGTCCGGCTCGTCGTCGGCGTCCGGCGTTTCCAGGTTGACGGCGCTGGTGATCTTACCCTCGTCCAGGCGCAGGTGCAGGCCGCCCTGGTAAAAGTTGAGCTTGAGCGCCCCCGTGTAGCCGCTCAGCAGCGAGTCGGCCAGCCGCTCTTCCAGGGCGGGCGCGATGTGGTTGATGAAGGCGGCCACGTCCGGCAGGCGCAGGTACCAGGCGTAGGGCTTCTGGTAGCGGTCCAGCCGGCGACCCAGCACCTTGTACACCGGGTGCGCCTCGCCCAGCTCGAACACGATGTCGGTGCACTGCGGCTTCGGCGTTTCCTCGGGCGGCGGAGTTTCGCTCTGGGCCTCGCGCCGGGACTGGGCGGCGGCGTACTCCCGGCCCTGGGCCTTGAGGGCGCGTAGCACGGCGGGCAGCACGTCATGGTAGGAGACGCCGTCGGCCAGCGCCAGGGCCATCACGAAGAGCACCGTGCCGCGCAGGGCGGCGGCGGTGCGGTAGTAGCCCACCACCGCGCCGTCCAGGTTTTCCACCATAAACAGGCGCGTCTCCAGTACGGCCCCCCGGCTGTGCCCGCCCAGGTGATACAGCCAGATGTCTTCGCGCATCTGGGTGGTGACCACGCGGTCCTCAAAAAAGGCGTCGTGCCGCCGCATGATGGTCGGCAGGTCCGGCTCGTCGGCGGGGCGGCAGTGGTAGCGCTCGACTTCGCCGGGCTTGAGGGCGGTGATGCGCGTCACCGGCAGGTGATACAGCCCGCCCACGGCCAGCGCGTACTCGTAGCCGAACTGCCGGTAAAACCAGGGGATGCCCAGTACGGCCTGGACGTGGTGCCCGTAGGCGGCGCTCAGTTCGTGCAGCACCTCCATCACGGCGCGCGTCAGCCCCCGGCGGCGGTGGGCGGGATCGGTGCCCACGATCTCGAACTGGCCGACCTCGAAGGGGATGCCCTCGTAGACCCACGTCTGCGGGATGAGCACCGTGCTGCTCAGGATATTGCCCTCGGCATCCTCGACCAGCGCGAAGTCGTCGGCGGAGGTGGTGGGATGGTCGCCGAACATCAGGTCGCGCGTCCAGATGCCGACCGCCTCGTCCTCGTGGATGCGGTTGTTGAAGGCGACCAGGTCGTCGGCGTCTTCCGGGGCGGCCAGCCGCAGGGTCAGGTCGCCGTCCAGCGTGCGCGGCAGGTCCAGGCTTTCGTGCGGAGTGGGCATATCAGGGAGTCTCCTCGTCTGAGTGGATGGGCCGGATCACCTTCGCCGGGTTGCCGGCGGCGATCACGCCGGGCGGGATGGCGCCGGTCACCACGCTGCCCGCCCCGATCACGCAGCCCGCGCCCAGGTGCGCGCCCTTCAGGATCAGGCAGTTCATGCCGATGAACACGTCATCTTCGATGGTGATGGGCGCAGCCGCCCCGGCCAGTGGATCGGCCCGGCGGGCCTGGGCGTCCAGCGGGTGGAAGTCGGTGTCGGCGATGGTGGTGTTGGCTCCCACCAGCACCCGGTGGCCGATGGTCACCCGCTGCTCGGCCACGATCACGCCGCCGGTCATGCCGAAGTCGTCGCCGATGGCCAGGACGGCCTCCGGGCGGCGGGCGCTGATCACGACCGGGTGGTTGGGGGCCAGCGGGTTGCTGCGGACCGACGAGCGCAGGTTCAGGCGCGCGCCGAGGGTCACCGCGGCCCCCCGGTGCACCTGCAGGATCGGCATCCCGTAGAGCCGCCAGCCGGGTCCCCAGGGCAGGCCGGCCAGCGCGAAGCGCAGCCGCGCCCACGGCCAGAGCAGCAGGCGGGCCATCTCGTTGCGGGCCTTCCAGGGCATGACCCAGGCGGCGCGGACCGCCCCCCGCGAGAAGGGCGGCGGCACTTCGGCCAGGTGTTCCGGGCGGGGGGAGGGCATCAGTCGGCCTCGTTTCCTGGTGAGGACAGGTCGTAGACGGCATAACCGCCGCTCTCATAAACCGGGCGCAGGCCGGCGGCTTCCGCCCAGGCCGGTAGCGTCTGGCCGGGCGAGGTCACCCAGTAGGCGAAGCGGCGGATGGTCGTTTCGTCATAGGTGGCCGCGCGGAAGGCGTCCGGGTGGCTCTGCATCAGGTAGTAACTCAGGCGGAATTGGTAGTAGATGATCGGGGCATCCGCCGGCGCGAACGCGCGCAGCCACAGCGCAACGTCGTACAGCCCGGCCTGCTGGACCCGGTGGCGGGCCGCGTCGTCCATGAAGGGATCGCGCAGCAGTTCCAGCTTGTGGTCGACGCTCTGGCGGGCCGCCGGCAGCGCCAGGATCAGCAGGGCCAGCGGCAGCAGTCCCTGTTTTAGAGGGCCCCATTTTAGCAGATGGCTTTTCGCCGGCGCGGGGAAAGCGGCGGCCAGGCGGTCCCAGGCGGCCAGGGTCACCTGCCCGCCCATCACGGTGAACAGCGGCCACACCATCAGCAGGAAGCGTAAATCGTAGCTGAAGTACCACCACCACACCAGCCAGAACGGCACGCTGAAGCCCACCAGCAGGGCCGGGCGCGGCGCGAAGGCCCAGCGCGACCGCCACAGTGCCCACAGCATGGCCGCCAGCCCCAGGAATCCCAGCGGCCCGCCCAGCAGGAAATGACCGGGCGCCAGGGCCGGGCCAAACAACACGGTCAGGGTGTGCGTGGCCTGGTCCACCCAGCCGGTGGGCGGCACCAGGTGGCCGTAGGCGATCAGGGTATGCAGGTACCAGGGGCCGGCCGTCAGCAGGTACCCGCCGATCATCAGCGCGATCGATCGCCCGCCGATGGCGGCCCCCGGGGCGGCGGGATCGCGCCAGCGCCGCCAGGTGCTGTAGGCGATCCAGCCGGCCAGCGACCCGGCCAGCAGCAGCGCGCCGTTTTTGGTGAAGGCGGCCAGCCCTGCCATCAGGCCGGTCAGCAGGGCGTGGACCGGGTGGGGGATGGTGTACAATCGCCAGGCAAAGATCACGGCCAGCCCGTAATAAAAACCGGCGGGCAGGTCGGTGTAGGCGGCAGCGGCCCAGTGCGGCACGATGGGCACCGTGGCCAGCAGGAAGGCGGCCGCCAGCCCCACCCGGCGGTCGAACAGGTCGCGGCCCAGCACGTAAGCCGTCCCGATGGTGCCCAGCGCCTGGACCGCCGTCACGAAGCGGGCGGCGTATTCGTGGAGGGCGCCGGCCGCTAGCCCTGGATAGGCCATGGCCAGCGGGGTGAGCACGGGATAGGCGTCGTAAAGACCCAGGCCGGTGAACTGGCCGGTCTCGGCGAAGCGGTAGGCCATCGGGCCGTAGAGGGCCATCGTATCGTCTTCGAAGAAGGGCCAGGACGCGGCGTTGAGCAGCGTCAGCCCGGCCAGTCCCAGGATGACCAGGGCGGCGGTCAGGGGGAGCGGCTGCCGCCACCAGGAATCGGGCGTCTCAGCCTGGACGGGATTCCCCGTCCGCCGCCGCGCGACCACACCCAACGCGCTCAAGATCAGCGCCAGCCCGGTCGCCGGCCAGAAGGTCGCCAGCCCCGGCGAGACCGCCGACAGCATCAGCAGCAGCCAGGTCAGCGCCCCGACGCTCAACGCGACCGTCAGCAACAGCGCCAGGACCGGGTCGCGGCGACCGGTCGAGCCGGCAGGGGATCGATCCAGCAGCCAGCGCGCCCAGGGATAGGCCAGCAGCAGGCTGAAGACAGCCGCCAGCCAGGGAATCAGCGGGTCCAGCATAGGGGATGCGCCTCGTTTCTTCGATCAAACGCTCGTGATTGTAGCAGGCCCCCGCCAAACGTCCAGCCGCCCCGGTGACGTTTGGCGCTGGTCGCGCGGCGGGCGGGCGGTACAATCCCGGCGGTTCGGTCAATCAAGCAGGAGAGTCCGAGATGACCCAGCCCTACACGCTGGTCGAACGGCTGCCCACCCAGGCCGAATACCGCGCCCTCTGCGAATCGGTGGGCTGGGGCGCGGTGATGAATTTCGAGGCAGCCCAAACCGCCGTGCCCAATTCGCTGTACGGCGTGGTGGTCGAACTGGATGGCCGGGCGGTCGGCATGGGGCGCATCGTGGGCGACGGGGCGATCTTCTTTTATATCCAGGATATCGCCGTGTTTCCCGATCACCAGGGGCGCGGCCTGGGCCGGGAGATCATGACGAAGTTGATGGTTTACCTGGCGGCCAACGCGCCCGCCAGGGCCTTCATCGGGCTGTTCGCGGCGGAGGGTAAGGGGCCGTTTTACGCGCAGTTCGGCTTCGAGCAGCACCCGGCCCTGACCGGCATGTTCACCGTGGCCCAGGGGCCGCCCGGCGCACCTCATGGCCGCCAGGTGTGACCCTCGTCCACCATCGCCAGGAAATTACGCGGCGGGATGTAGTTAGCCACGCTGTTGCCCGTGCCCAGGACGTAACCGCCGCCCGGCATGTTGGCGGCCAGCACCTGGCGCACCCGCGCCCGCACCGCGGCCTCGTCCGCCCGGCACAGGAAGTCCACGTCGATGCCGCCCACCACGCCGATCCGGTCGCCGTACCGGGCCTTGACCTGCTCCACCGGCATGATCACGTCCTCGTAGGAGTGTTTGGCATCGATGCCCACGTCGTCGATCAGGTCGCCCATCACCGCTTCCAGGTTGCCGCAGGCGTGCAGCACGTAGACTTTGCCCCTGTCGTGCGCCATCCGGGCCAGCCGCCGGTGGTAGGGGAACACGTACTGCCGCAGGTGCTCGGGCGCGATCATGGTGGCCGTCTTGAAGCCCATGTCGTCGCCCACGAACAGCCCGCCGACCGCGTCCATGTCCAGCAGCGCCGCCGCCACCGGCGTGAAAATCGCGGCCAGCCGCTCGAAGATGGCCGCCACCAGCGCCGGGTCGTCGTGCAGAGCCAGCGCGAACGGCGTGAAGCCCATCAGCCACATGGCCGGCTCCAGCGCGCCGCTGACGCTGCCCAGGATTTTCATGCCCGGCGGCAGAATTTGTGCCGCCAGCTCGACTTCGCTGTAGTCGGCGTCGGCGGCGGTGGGCCACGGATAAGACTCGAAGTCGTCCCAGGAGGTCAGGATGCCGACGTCCGCCGCGAACCAGGCCCGCCGGTCGCGGGGGAGGGCGGCGGTGTCCAACCCGTGGACCTGCTCGTAGGTCAGCGCCGGCCCGGCGCCCAGCCAGATCGCGTCGTAGCCCAGCGCCTCCCAGAACTGCACCTTGTGGCGCGTCCGGCGCGCTTTTTCGCTGGCATCCGGGTGGCGGTCGGCGGTGTGACCCAGGATATGGTCGATGATCTCCGTGTCGGCGAACAGCTCCAGCAGCGGCACGCGTTCCAGTTCTCCCTGGCGGAGCAGCGCCCGCCGCAGCAGGTCGAAGTCCGGCTCGCGTTTGTGGGGTAGATCGATCATGGGTCTGTCCCTTTCCACAGGAATAGCTGGCCCAGCCGCAGTATCCGCGGGAACAAGGACCGAGTCAAGTATTTCGACGCTGTAGGCGGCTTTTACGCCCCGGAGGAGTGGGCAGGCGGCAGATTCGGTGTAGACTGGAGGCATCGCCCGGCACCTGAGAAAGCCACGCCCGCCCCATGGACCTGCACTACCTGGGCAACATCCGCCTGCCGACCGAAAAAGCGCACGGCCTCCAGATCGTGCAGAACTGCGAGGCGCTGGCCGCCCACGCCGCCGTGACCCTCTACCCGGCGCGCCGCCACCAGGCCCCGGCGCTGCGCGGCGTCGATCCCTGGGATCATTACGGGGTGGCCCACTCCTTCGACATTCGTTATGTGCCGACCATTGACCTGGTTTTGCTCACCCGCGGGCGGGAAAATCTCTTTGGGCGGGCGAATTTTCGCCTGCAAACGACCACCTACACCCTCTCCCTGCGGGTGATGTTACGCGGCGCGGCCCCGGACGCGGTGTACTACAGCCGGCAGCCGCTCGTGTTGGAGGCGCTGCGGCGCTTCAAACCGGCCCGTCGCTTGTTCTGGGAGGTGCACAGCCTGCCCGACTCGCCGCATAAACGCCAGGCGATGGCCGATCTCGTCTGCCACATCGGCGGCGCGGTCGCCGTGACCGATCACCTGGCCGAGCGCCTGGTCGAGTTGGGCGTGCCGCGGGACCGGCTGCTGGTCGCGCCGGATGGCTTCCGCGAGGCGCGCTTCGCCGGGATGCTTCCCCAAGCTGAGGCGCGGGCCGCGCTGGACCTGCCGCCGGAGGCGTTTATCGTGGGTTACATGGGCCGTCTGCATACCCTCAACATGGGCAAGGGCGTCGACGACCTGGTGTCCGCCCTGGCGCTGGCCGCTGACCGTCCCCTGCACCTGATGCTGGTCGGCGGGCCGCAGGACATGGCCGACGCTTACCGCCGGCAGTGGATCGGCCTGGGCCTGCCGCCGGAGCGCTTCCACAGCCTGGGGCAGGTGCCGTCAGCGGAGGTGCCGCGTGCGCTGGCCGCCTTCGACGTGGCCGCCATGCCCTTCCCCTGGACCGAGCACTTCGCCTATTACGCCTCGCCCATCAAGTTGTTCGAATACATGGCGAGTGGGCGCGCCATCCTGGCGACCGACCTGCCCAGCACGGCGGCTATCGTGGCCGATGGCGAGACGGCGCTGCTCGTGCCTCCCTCGGACCCGGCGGCGCTGGCGGCGGCGATCACCCGGCTCTACGATGACGCCGGCCTGCGGGCGCGGCTGGCCGATAACGCCCGTAAGCTGGTCTACGAGCGCTATACGTGGGCGGCGCGGGCGGCGACGATCATGGCCTTCATCGCGGCTCAAACAGAAGGATAGTTTTCTGATCTGACAAATGGGGGGATAAACCATGAAGCACGTACTCTTGCTCGTTCTGCTGGCCGGGCTGACGACCGGCTGCGTGCCGCGGGTGCTGCTGGCGATTGGATCGGTGCTGATGACCGGCACGACCTCGGCGATCGAGCCGCCGCCGGACGTTAGCGGCGATCTGACCATCACCGTGCTCTACGACAACGTGCTTTACGATACCGATCTGCGGGCCGATTGGGGCTTCAGCGCCCTGGTGACGTATCGTGGGCATACCGTGCTGTTCGATACCGGGACCCACGGCGCGATCCTGCTAGACAATATCGATGAGTTGGGCGTGGACACCTCGGCCATCGAGGCGGTGGTGCTGTCCCACGAGCACGGCGATCACGTGGGCGGGCTGCGCGCCCTGGTTGGCCGTGTCGAGCAGTCACGCGGCGAACAGCCACGCGGCGAACAGCCACGCGTTTACCTGCTGCCGGCATTCCCGCAGGCCCTCAAGAACCAGATTCAAGCTGCTGCTGAGGTGATCGAAACGGCGCCGGGCCAAATGATCGCGCCGGGCATCTTCACTACCGGCCAGGTCGAGGGTCCGGTGGCGGAGCAGGCGCTCGTCATCGAGACGCCGCGCGGTCTGGTGGTGATCACCGGCTGCGCGCATCCCGGCGTGGTCGAAATGACGGCCCAGGCCCAGGCCTTGTTCCCCGGGCGGGACGTCTACCTGGTGATGGGCGGCTTCCACCTGGGGCAGGCGACCGGTCAGCAGCTCGACGCGGTCGTGACCGATTTGCAGGCGTTGGGCGTGCGGCACGTCGCGCCGAGTCACTGCACGGGCGGCGAAGCGATGGCCGCTTTCCAGGCGGCCTACGGCGACGATTACTGGCGCAGCGGCGTGGGCAACGTGATCGTGATCCCCGGTTCCTAGCAACGCGCGGTAGACCTGGGCGGCCGGGCGGCTGCTGAAGGCAAACCCCGCGGCGGGAGGTGATGGTTGGGCCGCCCGCAGGTGACCTTTGTCGCGCCCTGCTTATTGCCCCCTGCGCGCTTTTGTTTATAATCCGCCCCAACGTTGGAGAGCGTTTGCCTGTGCCCGCCCTCTCCCGCCTGGCCTGGCACCCACCCGGAGCGTTTGGTTATGTCCACCCCTGAAGTTGTACGCGTTGCCATGATCGGCTGCGGCGGTTTCGCCCGCCACCACCTGCGCGCCATGTTCCGGCAGCAGGACACCACCCGCGTGATCGTCGGCTGCGAGCCGTCCGCCGAGCAGTGGGCGCAGACCGTCGCCCTGTTCGAAGATTCCGGCCTGGAGCCGCCGCCCAACCAGCCGGACCTGGATCGCCTGCTGGCCGATTACGGCGACCAGCTCGACGCGGCCTTCATCATCACGCCCCACGTCTTTCACCATGACCAGGCTTGTGCCTGTCTCACCGCCGGCCTGGACGTGCTGCTGGAAAAGCCGATGGTCATGAACGCGGCGGAAGCGCGCAGCCTGATCGACGTGCGCGACCGGGCCGGCAAGCTGCTGGTGGTGGCCTTCCCCGGCAGCCTGTCGCCGCAGGTGCGGACCGCCGTGCGGATGCTGCGCGCCGGCGACCTGGGCGAGGTGCTGAGCATCAGCGCCGTGGTCTGGCAGAACTGGGACGACTTTACCGACTTCTGGCGCGGCGACCCGGCCATGTCCGGCGGCGGCTTTATGTTTGATACCGGGGCGCACGTGCTCAATACCGTGGCCGACCTGGCCGGGGAGGACTTCGCCGAGGTGGCTGCCTGGCAGGACCACCGCGACAAAAAGGTGGACATCCTCAGCGCCATCATGGCCCGGCTGGAATCGGGCGTGATGGTCACCATCCACGGCTGCGGCGCGACCATCCGCACCTGCGCCTCCGATATCCGCGTCTTCGGCACGGAGGGCATCATCCGCACGGGGATGTGGGGCGAGTGCCTGGAATGGCAGCGTGACGGCGAGCCGGCCCTGGAACCGGTGCCGGTGCCGGAATCGCTGGGGGCCTGGCAGCAGTTCCTGGCCGTCCGCGCCGGGAAGATCGCCAATCCCTGCCCGCCGCAAGTCGGCCTGCGCATGGCCCGCCTGTGGGATGCCATCAAGGCCTCGGCGGCGCAGAACGGCAACCCCGTCAGCGCCCGCACGATGTAACCGGCGGCGCGGTTAAATGACCGCCGGCCAAATGAACGACCGACACCTGACCACCAGAAAAGGGAGACCCCAATGACCGATAAACCACGTGTGACCGTGTGGCACGAATGCCGCCACGAAAAGACCAACGCCAAGGTCGCCGAGCTGTACCCGGACGGCATGCACGAAGCCATCGCCCAGCCGCTGCGCGAGGCCGGCTTCAGCGTGGGGACGGCCACGCTCGACGAGCCGGAACACGGCCTGACCGAGGCTGTGCTCGACGCCACCGACGTGCTGACCTGGTGGGGGCACATGGCCCACCACGAGGTGGAAGACGCCATCGTAGACCGGGTGCAGGCCCGCGTGCTGGACGGTATGGGCCTGATCGTGCTGCACAGCGGCCACTTCTCCAAGATTTTTAGGCGCCTGATAGGCACGTCCGGCAATTTGCAGTGGCGCGAAGCTGACGAAAAAGAGCGCCTCTGGGTGGTGGCGCCGGGGCATCCCATCACCGCCGGGCTGGGCGAATACTTCGAGATTCCCCAGGCCGAGATGTACGGCGAGCCGTTCGGCATTCCCCAGCCGGATGAACTGGTCTTCGTGAGCTGGTTCCAGGGTGGAGAGGTCTTCCGCAGCGGCTGCTGCTGGCGGCGGGACCGGGGCCGCGTTTTTTACTTCCGCCCCGGCCACGAGACGTACCCCATCTTTCACCAGCCGGAGGTGCAGACCGTCATCCGCAATGCCGTGCTGTGGGCGGCGCCGGTGCCCGGCCCGGTGATCCGCGTGGCCAACCGCAAGGAGCCGCTGGAGCCGTTGGGCTGACCGGCTGTCTCAATCCTCCCCACGATCGGTAGGGGCGGAACATGTTCCGCCCTTTCCCGGTTTTGGTAAGAGGATCGTTTGTGATCGAGTTGGCGAAAACTTGAGAAGCCGGTATAAATACCCTTACCGTCAAAATCGTCGGTGGAAGGGGGATCAGATGCCGATTATGGTGCAGTGGGACGACGACCAGCACACGGCGGTGCGCTGGGATTTTGAGGGACGCTGGACCTGGCAGGAGTTCGCCGAGGTCCAGGATGAATCCGACGCCCTGATCACCGGCGTCGATCACACCGTCGACGTCATCGCCAACATGGAGAACAGCTCGACCCTGCCGGAAAACCCGCTCTCCCGCTACCATCATGCCCTGGCGCGCAGCCCGGAGAATCGCGGCCTGGTGGTGATCGCCGGGGCGGGCACCTTCATCCAGGCCATGGCCCAGATATTTAGCCGGGTCTTCGGCCAGCGGCTGCAAGACGAGTTCGTGTTCGTGGCGACGGTCGCCGAGGCCCGCCGCTTTCTGGCAGGACGCCGCGCCGGGTAGTCTCCCCAGCTGGCACTTCTCCCTTATGAAGAAAGCAACGACGGGCAGCGGGATAAGCCTCTGCCCGTGGCCAGCCGCGGTGGGGCGGTGATTTAGCGGTGATCGCGCTGCTCGCGGCGTTTTTTGTCCTCGTCCCGCAGGCCGAGCGCGCTCTCCAGGATCAGCACGACCACCATCATGATCAGGCCGCCCCCGATGGCCCAGCCCAGTCCGTCGACCCTCAGGCGGTCGCCCAGGATGGAGGCGGACAGCATCAGCATCAGGCCGTTGATGACCGGCACCAGGATGCCCAGCGACAGGATGATGAATGGGCAGCTCAGGATCATCACCACGGGCCGGATGATGGCGTTAACCACCCCGATCACCAGGGCGACGATGGCCAGCGTGCCGATATCCGTGCTGGCGATCTGGATGCCCGGCAGCAGGGCCGCCACGATCATGATGGCGATGGCGTTGACGACCAGGCGTAACAGGAAATTCCGCATTTCAGTTCCCCCTTACAGGACACATGCCCATCAAAGATGCTTTTCTACCATAGTATACGCGCCGGGATGGGCAGCGGTTGCGCCGGGGGGAGGGCAGGCCGGGATTGGGGTTGTCTTCAGGGCCGGGAAGCGGCACAATCCGGGGTGTATTCTTCGGACAAAAGGACGATCATGCGCGTTGGTTTGCTGACCCCGGAATTGACCGAAGCCCACGGTTGGGGGCGCTACACCATCGACCTGGGGCGGGCGCTGGCGGCGCTGGACGTCGAGCTGGTGATCGCCGCCTCGGCGCTCAGCCCCGGTGATGCCGGCCTGCCGCACCACGGATACCGGCCGGTGCTGCCGGGCCTGGTCCCCGCCCGCCGCTGGATCACACCGCGTAGCCTGCGGGCCGTGCCGGGGATGCGGGCTGCCTTCCGCGGCTGCGACGTAATCCATGCCATCGCGGAACACTACCTGCCGGCGGCGGCCCTGGTCGCGGGGGGGCGACCGCTGTTCGTCACGGCGCACGGCACCTACCTGCCGCGCAGTGTCCGGCGGCGGGGTGTCGGCCCGCTCTTTCGCTGGGCGGCGCGGCGGGCCACCGTGCTGCCGGTCAGCACCTATACCGGGCAGCATGTGGAAGCCGCTTTGCCCGGCATCCGGCAGCGTATCATCCCCAATGGCGTGCACCTCGATCGATTTGCCGCCGTCCCCCCAGACCTGCCCGCCAAAACCGGCCCGACCGTGCTCGGCGTCGGCGTGAACAAAGCGCGCAAGGGGTTCCACGTGCTGCTGGAAGCGATGGTCCTGGTCCGGCAGGAGGTGCCCGACGCGTCGTGCGTGATCGTCGGCAGCGACAAGGACGCCGTTTACCGCGCATTGCTGGACTCGATCATCGTCAA
>DAOUEM010000625.1:0-2564 GCA_034430555.1 Anaerolineae bacterium
CATCGGGGAAACCGCACCGCGCCACCTGTAATTCCCAGGCATCGGTGCGGTATCCCCACTGCGCTGATCAATGTCCCCCTTCGTAATATGCACAGCCCGGTCGAGATGGTAGACCTTGGAGACATCAAGCGCGCCGGACGATTATTGGCGGAGTTTATAGCCGGGTTGGACGCAGATTTTCTGACCACCATCGCCTGGGAAGACCCGCTCGCGCCAAAAGCTGAGGATGGAGAGGCTGACCATGCTGATTAAGGAACTGTCCGAAGCCTTCGGTGTCTCCGGCGCGGAGGACGAGGTCCGCGCGGTCATCCTGAAGGCTATTAAGGATCACGTGGTCGACATCCGCATCGATCCGCTGGGGAATGTGCTGGCCGTCAAAAAAGGCAGCAAACCCAAAAAACACGATCCCCGCGTGCTGGTTTCCGCGCACATGGACGAGGTGGGCTTCATGGTGCAGGGGATCGAAAGCGACGGTACGCTGCGGGTGGCAGCCGTCGGTGGTTTTGATGACCGGATATTGCCCGGCCTGCGGGTGGTGATCGGCGGTAAAAAAGTGCCCGGTGTTTTTGACTGGAAACCCGTCCACCTGGGACGCGATCGTAAGGTGGTTGAGCTTTCCCGGCTGCGGGTCGATATTGGGGTGAATACCAAGGAAGAAGCCAACGGCAAGGTCAATATTGGCGACCGGGCCACCTTCAATACGCCCTATGTCGAGCGAGGGCGGGCTGCCATCGGCAAGGCGCTTGACGATCGGGTGGGCTGTGCCGTGCTTATCGACTTGATCCAGGGCGACCCTTTCCCCTATGACTTGCACGTGGCCTTCACCGTGCAGGAAGAGATCGGGCTGCGTGGTGCACGTGTGGCCGGCCAGGCCATCCAGCCTGATGTGGCTTTTGTGCTGGAAACAACTATGGCCCATGATCTGCCGCCGGTTGATGACGATCCCGATATCCCGCGACCCAGTCCGGTGTCTGAACTGGGCAAGGGGCCGGTCCTGACCCTGGTCGATCGATCGGTGATCGTGGATCGCCGGCTGCTGAATCATTTGCGTGATGCCGCCGAGGCGGCGGATATCCCTTACCAGTATAAGCAGGCGATGGTTGGCGGGACGGACGCCGGCGCCGTCTTTCAGACCAATGCCGGGGTGCCGAGCGCAGTGGTATCCGTGCCGTGTCGGTATATACACGGGCCGTCGGCCATGTGTCACCTGGATGATGTTGAACGTACCATAAAGTTGATGCGGGCGGCGCTGGAGCGTTTCTCGCCGGATGTGCTGGCGCGGCAGTGACAGAGTGGGAGCAAGGGACTCGATGAAAGATATCATCAAAAAACTGGTCGAGGCTTGGGGGCCGAGTGGGTTTGAACACCAGGTACGCGCCTTGATTGAAGAGGAGGTCGCCGGCCTGGCGGACGAGATTCGCACTGATGCGGTGGGCAACCTGATTTGCCGAATGGGCAGCGGCGGCAGTAAGATCATGGTCGCCGCCCACATGGACGAGATCGGCCTGATCCTGACCTACCAGGACGACAAGGGCTTTTTCCGCTTTAACGCGCTTGGCGGCCTGCTGGGTGAAACCATGTATGCCAACCGGGTGCGCTTCGAAAACGGCGCGACCGGCGTCATTGGGCGTGAGGGCGGCTTCCGACGCACCGATGTGGGCGATCTGAACGAGTTTTTCGTGGATGTCAGCGATGGCGAAGGTGGTCATGACGACGTTAAGGTCGGTGACCCCGCCGGGTTCTTCCGTTATTTTGAGGAGCGCGGGACCCGCATCATCGCCAAGAGCCTGGATGACCGGATCGGTTGCGCGATTACTATTGAAGCCATGCGCCGGTTGGCCGCAGGTAACGGCCTCCCTAACGAAGTATACTTTGTCTTCACCGTGCAGGAGGAAGTGGGTGTGCGCGGTGCGCGTCCGGCGGCGTTTGGTCTTTCGCCGGACCTGGGCGTTGCGGTAGACATCACACCCTGCCCGGATACGCCGCGTTCCACGATAAAAATGGCCGTCGAGTTGGGCAAAGGAGCTGCCATCAAGGTGTATGACCGTGGACTGGTCGTGCCGCCGGCCGTTAAAAACATGATGATCACGCGCGCCGAGGCTGCCGACATTCCCTACCAGCTGGAACTGCTGCCGATGGGGTCTACCGACGCGTCAGGCATCAGCCTGTCCGGGACCGGGGTGCCGAGTGGCTGCATCAGCATCCCGACTCGTTATAGCCACACCGTCAGCGAAACGGTCGATATGAATGACGTGCAGGCCTGCGTGAATCTGCTGACCGAAGTGGTTGGCAAACCCGTCGAGTTGTAGCCAGCCTGTATTTGGTATGCTCAAGCCCCGGCGGAAACGGTCCGGGGCTTTTGTTTTGGCGCTCACGTTGGTAGGAAGACGATGCTTTCAGGGCTAGCCGGTAGCCACAGCCTCATAAGGGACCAGGATGTCGCCGGGTGGCAGGCTCTCTCCGTCAAGGGTCACCGTGCCCATGATGGCCTTGAGCGTGGGTTCGAAATCCGCCCATATGTCAGTATCCAGCATCGTGGCAATGGTGATGAATCGCCGGCGCGC
>DAOUEM010000626.1:0-2371 GCA_034430555.1 Anaerolineae bacterium
AACATCCGGCGGAACACGGGCGTTTGAGCAGATAGCGTGTCTCTCTGGGTTGTCATCAGGTAATCTCCTCTCTTTCTTTTCACTTCGAGCTTAGCCTGTTTTCGACAGTGTAGTTCGAGAACAGGCAACAACCTATCTCAGTGATGCCAGGCAGTTTCTGCCCGGCCGCCGACGTACATTAACAACCGAGCCAAAGAGCATCACCTTTAGGCGCCCTATGAGGCGCAGACACGAATGATCTCGATCTGATACCCGACCGCGCCTGGCACAACCAGCGTTGTTTCGGTCCGGCACCACGATCCTCGACATTCCGCTTGGGATACCAGGGCAAGCCCAGTACAGCTTGGGCTGCCGATGACCGGGAGGAGATTCGACAACCAGACGGCATACGATGCCGTTTCCCTCGCGCCCCCGCCATCGCGGACAGGTTCCGCTGGCGTTGAAGTGTCTGTCCTATCTGGTCAGAGTAGTCAAGTATCGCTTACATTCTGGCACTCCTAGCTGCTTCATCACCTCAGCCTGGAACTCGGTCGGAGTCGCGACCTGGCGTACATGGCTGCCATCCGTCAAGGACAGCTCGACCGCCGACCAGGGAGCGAACTCAACCAGTATGCGGTCAACCGAGGCATTCAGTCCCGCTTGCTGGCACTGAAAGGCCAGCAGCGCACGTACTAACAAGGCCACCAGGGTGACAAAGACCAAGCCCTCGATCCGCTCATCGGTGTGTAGGTAGACCGGCCGTACGGCCAATGGGCTTTTCAGGACCTGGAACTGCTTTTCTGCATCATCCTGCCCCTTGAACAGACGCAAGGCTTGATCAGCCGACAATTGGTCGGCATTCGTGCCCAAGGCATAACGGCCATCGAGCATCTGCACAGCCGCCAATCGCTCCCGGTCGATGTGGAACTTGAGACTTAATTCACCGTCCGTTCCCTGCAGCTCCCACCATACCAGATTCTTGGCTGGGTTGCCACGCCGCACACTGCCGATCCGTTCGACGACGTAGTCTCGCTCGGCGTAGCGCCCTCGGTTTAGTTGGCGACGGATGTTGTCTAGCTCATCCAGGAGGCGTTTCAGGTACGTCCGCCGTTTCCCCATGTCCAGTCGGGCCTTGCCGGCACTCCACACCACCAGTGCCCGGTCGGTGTACACCTTCTTGGCTGCTTCAGGCTGGTCGGTGGGTGGCGGTACGGTTACCCGGTAGGGACGCCATACGCCCTGATAGGGCGCAAACGTGGCGTCATGCGCCTGCCGTCTCGGTCGATAGGCCAGTTGATTGGCAGCGAGTTCGTCTTCTGAAACACTGCGCAACAGCTTGCGCACAGCATTGGTCGTCGACAAAGGTCCCAGGTAGAAGAAATGGTGATGGTGACAATCACTGATGGCCTGGGGCGTGACCATCTTGCCATCACTGACCAAGATGGGCTGAAGGTTGTATTCCGCCAGCTCCGGTCGGTTCAGCAGGCGCAGCAGGGCTTGCAGATGACCTGGGGGACAAGTGATGTCGGCTGTCTGGCCAGGAAGCACCCGATAACCCACCGGGACACGCGTTCCGTGTGTCACATCTGCTTCCAGGTTGATTTGCTTCATGTCCGGCCGCTTGTCCCGGCTGTATCCACGCCGCAGCAGTTCGCTTTGGGTATAGGCCCCCGTAAAGTAGAACGAGGTGATGTCCCAATGCAACACGCTGAGGTCAAGATGCCAAACCTGGACGGCTCGGACCACCAAGCGCGCCCAGATTTCGCCAAGATGAGGATGAAGCGCTTGCAGTGCTCGCCCCAAGCGTTGGTCGTACATCTTGGCTGGGGGCAGATCCAGCGCCACTGGCAGAACCGTTTGAGTCAGCCAGCGGTTGACCCAGCACAAGGGTTGCGGAGCCATCAGGCGATTGAGCGCCAACACCAAGACAACCAGGCCAAGGTCCACTTTGGCCTTTGTGGGGCGCAGCTCGTTGACGATAGCGCGCAGACCCAGGGTGTCCAGGATTGGATAGAGCAGCGGCAGTGCACCCAGAGTCAAAGTGTGAGTCTGTCCAATGGCTTCGCGCATGCTCTGGGCCAGTGTGTCATCATCCATTGCTGTCCCTCCCATGTGGTTGTGTCAGAGACAGTATACTCTTTTTTGGCTCGGTTGTTAAAGTGCAGAGGCTAGACCGTTTGTTCTATGTCGAAAACAGGCTAAGAAACTGACAGACACGTCATTCTGAACGCAGTGCGCAGTCCCTGCATCCCAAGGGGAAGAATCTCGGCTGGGCATAGAAGAGATCCTTCGCTGCGCTCAGGATGACGCTCTGTCTGGGGCCAGATTTCTATCATACAGAGTGGCGCCCCGCGCCGTGGATCACTCAGAATGACGTGGTTGGCAAAGTGCG
>DAOUEM010000627.1:0-9702 GCA_034430555.1 Anaerolineae bacterium
AACGGGAACAACCCGCCGGCACGGTCCGGGTGCAAGGGGCGGACATGAATCGTGAAGCTCCGGAACAACTTGTTTAGCCAGTAGATGCACAGCAGGCAGTAGATGAAACCTGTGCCGAAGGCGTAGATCATGGTCATGACCCACAGCAGGGTGAGTCCTAGATTGAGGGCATCGACTGCGGCGCAGACATCCTGTCTTTCCAGCAGCCGCGTGGCCCACGGCAGGAACAGACCCAGGGCCACCACCGAAGCCGCCGCCGCCAGAAAAAACCAATGGCGTTTGCCGAACGTGTCGGCCATCTGGGTGATGAAGTGCGCGTAGGTGTAGTCGTCGCCTCGCTTCTCATAGGTTTCTTCTGTGGGCTTCTGGATCACGTTGTTCCTGTACAGGCCCGCTATGACCGCGGCGATCCCTCTGGGGACCCACACGTAAGCGGCGATGATGGCAGCGGCGTAGAACACGTTCGTGTACATGGCTGGATCGTTGAGGAAGCCCACCATGTTTCCCTGCCCGACCAGGCATCCGGCCTGCCTGGCGGCCAGCATCCGGGCCAGGAAGAACACAAGCGAGCAGACGATGCCGATCGTGATCGGGGATACCGGGCTTCCGGTCAGCCTGGCCAGAATCGGGTCTCCACTGGCGATTTTTCGGGCCGTCAGTTCGGGCTTTCCGTCTGTGGTTGGTTGGTCGTGCATGTCGCCTTCCTGTCGCTGGTGGTTCTGCGCTCTTTCAAACGTCCCTGCGGGCCTGGAGGCCGGCAGCAATGTCGTCGGGTCTCATGCGATGAGCCGAGCCGCGACTTCCACGAGCACGCCCAACATGATGGGCAACATCCACGAGGTGCCGAAGCGGCGCAGGTTGTCGGCGTTGAAGGGCCAGACCGGGAATTTGCGCACCATGTCGTGTAGCTCTTGCAGTTCTTTGAACGTCTTGAGCTCGCCTTCCAGGTCTGTGTTCTCGTCCTCCAATTTGTCCTGGATGTCGTTGTATGCTGCTGCGAATCGGTCGTCTATTTTCAGCAACAGGCTTTTCTTGGCTTCCCGCATCGATCGGTGAGCGGCGGCGAGCGGGGCAAAGAACACGATCGGCGCCACGACCATGTAGACGACCAGCCCTACGACGATTTCGGTTTCTGGGGAGAAGCCGAATGATCGGTGGGCGATGTAGTGTCGGGTCACAGCGGTCTGCACCAGAAGCAGCCCGACGATCGTGATCAGGTAACTCAACTTGAGCGCGAAATTCCCCAGGTGCGAAAGGCCCCCCGCACCGTCGGGATGTAGCGGACGGACGTCGATGGTGAAGCTTTTGAAGAGCCGGTTGAGCCAGTAAATGCCGAGCACACACTGCACAAACAGCACGGCGAACGCGTAAAATCCGACGATCACCCAAAGCAGTGCCAGCACCATGTTGGGGTAGTCGGATGTGGGGCACCAGTCCTGGGCCTGCATGTGGCGCAGGTATCCAGGCCGGACCAGGACGAGCGGGATGACGATGGCCACCAGCAAGGCGATGATCGGCCACCACCACCGGCGGAACATCGTCTGCATTTCCGCCAGAAACGACCTATATGTGTAATTCGCTCCTTTTGCCGTCCGGATAGCGGGAGCAGGCTCACCAACGATCTTGTTGTCGCGGAGGCCGTTAAAAACGCCGGCGATCCCTCTAGGCATCCACACGTAGGCCGCCCAGATCGCCGCTGCGAAGAAAATATTGGTGTAAAGGCCAGGGTCGTCGACGAATCCGATCATGGCTCCCTGGCTGAGCAGGCACCCAGACTGCCAGGCAAAGACCGCGCGGATGAAGATAAACGCTACGGCGTAGATGATGCCCAGCGTGATGGGTGATGCCCGGCTGCCCGTGAGCCGTCTGAGAATCGGCTCGCCCCGTGCCAACTGTTCTGGTTTCAGCGCCAGAGCACCACGATTACCCGATGCGTGCACCATGACTCATCCCCCCAAGCTGCATCAGACCCTGGTTCCGTTCAGGCACTATTATAAGTCCTCGTGCTGCGGGAGTGAAACCGCCTCTCTGGCCGTGATGTCGGCCTCAAAGAGAACGGCTTACGGCAACTCGCCGCTGGTAGGCATCAGTTCCGGTGGGATGTATTCCGTCACGGTGAAGGGGATCGGGGCGCTTGCCTCGGTGGTGCCGTCGGCCAGCTCCGCCACGGCGGTTAGCTCGTGCGGGCCGGCTTCCAGCGGCCACCACACCACCCACGGCGCTTCCGTCGCGCTGCCGACCGGCTGGCCGTCCATCAGGTAGGTGACGCGCGTCGTGCCGGGCCGGACGCCCACCGTCAGGCGCAGGCGCTGCGTCTCGATGGGCAGCGCGGGCGACAATCGGAAGACGGTGTAGGGGTCGGGTTCCAGCAGGCGCAGGGTATGCGCCCCATCCGGCGTGATCATGGCCGCGCCCAGCGGCGGCTGTGGGATGCCCTCCCGCACGGCCCAGTCGCGCGCCTCCTGCGGCAGGACCAGGTACACCTGCTCGACGCGATCTTCGGGCGGGGTGGTCTCAACGGCCAGCAGGCCGGTCCGCCGGTCGATGGTCAGCACCTGGTGGAAGGGATCGGATGCGGTCGGCACGGTGCCCTCGATGAACCACTCGCGCACCCGGCGCGGGCAGGCCTCGGTGGGCAGCAGGCCGCTCAGCGCGCACACCTCCGCCTGGACCAGCCCGCCGGGCCGCGGGAAGGTCAGCTCCGGCTGGCCGATCAGCACCTCGCGCATGAATTCGTGCCAGATCGGCCCCGCGCCGCTGACGCCGGTCACCTCGCGCATGGGGCTGTTGTCGGCGTTGCCTGCCCACACCCCGACCACCAGGTTGGGCGAATAGCCCATCGTCCAGTTGTCGTGATAATCGGTGGTGGTGCCGGTCTTGGCGGCGGCAGGACGCCCGATGGCCAGCGCCGAAGCCGGGCCAAAAGCCGGGATGCGCGCCTCGTTGTCGCTCAGGATATCCGTGATCAACCAGGCGACCCGCTCGTCGAGCACGCGGTTCTGGAGCGGGCGCGGCTCCCAGGTATAGAGCCGGTGACCGTCGCGGTCTGCCACCTGCGTAATCAGCACCGTGGGCACGTAAAAGCCGCCGTTGGCCAGCGCCGCGTAGGCCTGCGTCAGCTCCAGCAGGCGGACCTCGCCACCCCCCAGCGTCACCGCCAGGTCGATCTTTTCGTTTTCGGCCAGCGTAGTGACGCCCAACTGCGCCATCAACTGCACCAGCGTTTCCACGCCGACATGTTCCAACGCCACCACCGCTGGGATGTTGTAGGACGAAGCCAGCGCTTCCCGCGCCAGGACCGGGCCGTGCTCCACCAGCCCGTAGTTGGCGGGCGTGTAGCTTTCCAGTCGCTGGGTGACGAAGGGCGTCTCCACGTCGAGGATCATGGTGGCTGCCGTCCAGGGATCGGGCCGGGCCGGGTCGAAGGCGGCGGCGTAGGTGAACGGTTTGAGCGCGCTGCCCGGCTGGCGGGGGGCCAGGGCGGCGTTGTAGGCCCCGCTGATGCGCTCGTTGAAATAGTCCGGGCTGCCCAGCATGGCCAGCATGTGCCCGGTGTAGGGGTCCAGGGCGACCAGCGCCGCGTTATAGACCTCGTGGGAAGGGCTGCCGTCGTCGGGCGTATTGAGCCGGGCCAGGTGGCGGTTGGCGATGCGCTCGGCGGCGTGCTGCCAGTCCAGGTCCAGGGTGGTGGTGACGGTCAGGCCACCCTGGTACAGCGCTTCCGGGTACATTTCGGTCAATTGCGCCCACACGGCCATCACGAAGTGCGGCGCTTCGATGGGGAAGGGCGAGGCGGCATAGTACAGCGGTTCGGCGGCGGCGCGGCGCGCTTCCGCTTCGGTGATGTATCCCTGCTCGGCCATCAGCCGCAGGACGGTTTCCTGGCGCTGCTGGGCGGCGTCCGGGTTATCGAGCGGGCTGTAGGGGGCGGGGGCCTGCGGCAGCCCGGCCAGCAGGGCGCACTGGGCGAGGTCCAGCGTCTCGACGCTCTGGCTGAAATACGCCTGTGCCGCAGCCTCGATGCCATACGCCAGGTTGCCGTAATAAGTCTGGTTGAGGTACAGCAACAGGATGTCGTCGCGGGAGTAGGCGGACGTCAGGCGGATGGCCAGGATTGTCTCCCGCAGCTTGCGGATCATGGTGCGCTCGACCCGCTGCTCGGGATCCAGCAGCAGGTTGCGGGCCACCTGCTGGGTGATGGTGCTGCCCCCGGCCAGGACTTCGCCGCCTTCCAGGTTGATCCTGAGCGCACGCAGGATGCCGGCCACGTCCACGCCGATGTGGCTGTAGAAGTTGGCGTCTTCGGTGGCGATAGTGGCGTTGATGCAATGCCGGGGAATCGACGCCAGCGGCACGGCGGTATTGCGCCCCCCCTCCGGGTCCACGATCTCGTAGAGCAGCCGCCCGTGCCGGTCCAGGATGCGGGTCGAGGGCAGGGCCAGCCCGGCTTCCAGGTTGTTGACGTCCGGCAGGTCGGTGAACAGGACGGCCACCAGGGCGACAACCGCGACGGTCATCAACAGCAGCATCCCGCCCAGCAGCAGGGTCAGGCGGGGATGTTTTTTGGGGAAGCGGCGTAAGCGTAAAAACATGGCAGATCACCCGTGGACCGGTTTACGGATCGGGAGGAGCAGCAGTGCCGGTCTGCTCCTCTACCACCATAAACCGTTCCCGCCTGATGTGCAATCGACGGGTGCCCGGCGCTTACCCTACGGAAGTGGTAGGGGGGTGTTAGCGGGCGGTTAGTTGATCGGCTCCAGCCAGTACTGGCCCGGCTCGCCTTCCGCCGTCCAGCCGAGCAGGCCGTTGTAGTTGACGCGCCACCAGGTCATGCCTTCGCCCCCGCACTGCGGACCGCTCAGCACGGTGAAGATACCGCCCGGCGGAATCTCGCCGACGCGCGTCCGGTTCGTGCCGGGCTGGGCGCGGACCACGTTCGCCAGCGGCGGCTCCGGGGCCACGCGGCCCTGGAAACCGGGCACCAGCCGCGCCGGCAGGCTGTTGCCGCAGGCCAGCGGGTCGATCCAGTATTCGCCGGTTTCGCCCTCGGCCATCCAACCACTGACGCTGGGCGTGACGATCCACCACCAGTTGAAGCCGTCAGCGCATTCCGGGCCGGTACGCACGCTGAAGATCGTGCCGCCGGGCAGGGTGGTGAGGCGCGTGCTGTTCCCGCCGGTGCCCGGTGCGGAGCGCACGACGTTGGGCAGCGGGCCGAGCGTCACCATGGCCGACTGGCCGAGGGTCAGCCGGGTGGGCAGGTCGCAGCCCGTCGGTGTGGGGAAGGCCTGGTCGAGCACGACCTGGGTCACGTTGATCTGGGTGTCGTTGTAGTCGGGCACGTTGCGGCGCAGCGTGCCCCAGACGCGGGCGTAGATGCCGGTATCGCGGACATTTTCCAACTGCTGGCGGATGGTGGGATCGGTCGAGTCGATGCCGTAGCGCGAGCTATCTTCCAACTCGAAGTAATCGTCCGGGCCGGAGCCGGGTTCGCTGCGCTGGATGCTCACGATCACGCCGCGCCAATCGGCAATGGCCTCGGTGGTGACGGCTTCCGTGGCCGGTTCCAGCCAGTAAACGCCGGTCTCGCCTTCCCCCGTCCAGCCGACCAGCCCGTTATAGTTGACGCGCCACCAGGAGATGCCCTCCGGGCCGCATTCCGGGCCGTTGAGTACGGTGAAAACGCCACCGGGCGGGATTTCGCCCAGGATGGTGCCCTGGCCGATGCCCGGTTCGCTGCGGACGATGTTGTCCAGCGGCGGCGTGGTGGTGACGCGGGCGCGCTGCCCCGGCACCAGGCGCGCTGGCAGGCCGTTGCGGCAGCTCAGCGGATCGAGCCAGTATTCACCGTCCTGGCCTTCCGCCGTCCAGCCATCGACGCTACCGGTATCCACCCGGTACCAGTAGTAGCCGTTGGCGCAAACCGGGCCTTCCAGCACGGTGAAGACCGTGCCGCCGGGGATGCTGCCTAAAACGGTGCTGTTGCTGTCCGTGCCTGGCGCGGAGCGGACCGCGTTGGGCAGCGGGCTGAGCGAAACCCTGGCCGACGTCCCGGCGGAGAGGCGCGGCGATAGGTCGCAGGTGGCGGCGACGTTGGGCGCGGCTGGCTGGTCGGTCAGCAGGCTGGTGACCTGGACCTGCATGTTGTTGTAGTCCGGCACGCTGCGGCGCAGGACGCCCCACACCCGGACCGTGGTGCCCGTATCGCGCAGGCTGGCGAGCTGCTGGGCGATCACCGGGTCGATGGAGGCGATGCCATAGCGTGTGCCGTTCTGATCCATGCCCTGCAGGTAGTCGTCGATGCCGGTGCCGAACAGGCCGGCATCCTGGCTGACGATCGTGCCGCGCAGGTCAGCGACCGTCTCTTGCGTCACGGCGGGCGCGCTGCCGCTGTCGACCACGCCCTGGTTGGAACCGGAATCCAGCGTCGGCACGCTGCCGGAGTCGTCCGCGGTGGGCAGCGGCGTGATGGTGGGAAACGTCGTCGGTGTGGCCGTCGGGGAGACGAAGGGCGTCTCGGTGGCGGGTGGCGTGGGCGGAGCGGCCGTCAGGTTGCAGCCGCTGACGAGCAGCGCTCCCGCCAGCAGGATAACGGCGCAGGTGAATCGCTTGCTGTTCATGAAATTCACTTTCCTGGTTCGAAATATTCTCAATAATGGCGTCGTATCGGTTGATGGCCGGGACGCCGCCTGGGAAGGCGCGTCAGCAGCGCGGCTCAATCAGCCCGCGCTTCCCAAAGCTATAACGCCCGGCAGGGCCAAAAGGTTCCCGCCCTGGGCCAGTGTGAACCGCCTGCCGGAGTCCTGCTGCCAGGATACGGGCAAACGGTCCTCGGGCGCAAGAAGATCGTTGCCTGGGCGGTGGCTGGGCCGCACAAAAAAGAGCGGCCCGCTTTCACCGGCAGCGGCCCGCCCTTGCTGTATGCGGTTGGTAAACCCGGCGTTACGTTTCCAGGTGGTAGCGCAGCGGGCGGGACCGCGTCGGGTGGCGCAGTTTACGCAGCGCCTTGGCCTCGATCTGGCGGATGCGCTCGCGCGTCACGCCGAAGTGTTTGCCGACTTCTTCCAGCGTGTGGTACTGGCCGTCGTTGAGGCCGAAGCGCATTTCCAGCACTTCGCGCTCCCGGTCGTTGAGCACTTTGAGCGCGCCGCGAATCTGTTCCTTGAGGAGCTGGCGGCTGGCGGCTTCCACCGGGCCGGGCGTCTTATCGTCCTCGATGAAATCGCCCAGCGAAGAGGAATCCTCCTGGCCGACGGGCATTTCCAGGCTCATCGGCTCCTGGCTGATGCGCATGATGCGGCGGACTTTGCTGGCTGCGCGGCGGATCCGGCGCTGCTGGTTCTGGCTGAGCGGCTGTTCCTCGGCCAGCGCTTTTTTGATGGTGGCCGTTTCCTCTTCGGAGATGAAGTCCATCTCCAGCGCGATCTGTTCGGCGGTTGGCTCGGTCCCCAATTGCTGGATCAGGTCGCGCTCGATGCGCATCAGGCGGTTGATGGTCTCGACCATGTGCACCGGGATGCGGATGGTGCGGGCCTGGTCGGCGATGGCCCGGCTGATCGCCTGACGGATCCACCAGGTGGCGTAGGTACTGAACTTGTAACCGCGTGTATGGTCGAACTTTTCCACGGCGCGCAGCAGGCCGATGTTGCCTTCCTGGATCAAGTCCAGGAAGTTGATGCCGCGGCCCATGTAGCGCTTGGCTACGGAAACCACCAGCCGCAGGTTGGCCCGCGTCAGGGCTTCGGCGGCTTCTTTGGCGCGCGTCTCGGCCAGTTCGAAGGCGTCCAACGTGCGCTCGGTGGCGTCCGGCGTGGCCTTCAGCCAGCGCTTGACGGCCCGTTTGGTCAGGTCGCCCTGGCGCAGCTCGGCTAACAATCCGTCCGGCAGCAGGTAAAGGGTCTGGAAAACCGCGAACAGGCTGCGGGCCAGCTCGGTCCATTCGCTGTCATGACCCCATTCCCGCTGGCGCAGGTAGGTGCGGATGCCGGAGGTGGCGTCGCGGTCCCAGTTGGCGCGGACCGCCTGTGCTTCCTCGATAATCATGGCCAGGTCCGGCGGTTCCAACTGGTAGGCGTCGGCCTGGGCGCACAACTGCTTCCAGGCATTCCTGGCCTGCTCGACCAGGATGTTGATCACGTCAATGGTCTGGTTGAGGTTCTGGGCGTCGGCTTCGGCGGCGATCGCCTCTAACAGCCGGGCCGCGGCCATTTCCGCTGACAGCCACATCTCGCGGTTGTTATCCAGGAGCTGCACCTGCCCGATCTCTTTAAGATACATGCGGACCGGGTCATCGGTCAGGGCGCCCAGGTTTTCGTAGAGCGGTTTTTCGTCCTCTTCCTCTTCCTCGTCGCCGTCCCCGTCGCCGTTATCCAGGGGAATGTCGGCCAGGCTGGAGATGTCGTTCAGGTCTTCGGAATCGACCTCGTCGTCGTTGAGGTCGATCTCGGAGTCGTCGAACAAGGCCTGATCGTCTTCGGAGGCATCCTCGTCCTCAAACGGCTCTTCATGACCGTCATCAGCCAGGGCGGTCTGATTCGCGGGGTGGGACTTGTCCGTGCGTCTTTTTTGTTTTGCCATGATGACCCTCCGGTGCAAAGCGCCGAATGCCGTAAGGTGCCGGGCGCACCTGTCGTGCTGGTTGAGCCTTGAGCCTAGCGATGCTGAATGGGCGGGCGGCCTACAGCCTGTCACTTATAATACGTTTGCCGACAAAATTCAAACCGAAACCTGCCGGGGATGCTCTCCTTGGCGCCGCTGGCCCGGCGATTCATCCGTGGATGAGCTGCGCTCGCTGGTCCAGTATCTGGTCCAGCTCAAAAATGGCGCGATTGTTGGCGTCGCTGACGTCGTTATACGTCTGTTTCTCGGTGGTTTCGGCTTCCATCAGGAGAAAGCGCAGTTCTTCGTTCGTCCGCAGCAGACGTTCCTGCCGCAGGATCAGCGCTTTGTCCACCAGTTCGTCAGCCGGGTTGGCGAGCAGGCGACCCTGTTTGCGCTGCTGCTTCTGCACGGACGGCAGTTCCGGGCGCAGGGGGCCGGGCAGCGTTTCTTCCAGGGCGGCCAGCGGCTCGTGGCGAGCCAGCACGGCGTCCAGGGCGTCTTGCAGCGCTTCCCCGATGGCCTCGCGGATGAATTGCAGGGAGTCCAGCTGGTCCTGGTTGAGCGACTGCTGCAAGGCACGGGCGATAGCCTGGTGCGCCGGGTCCACGAAGTCGTCGACGCTGAGCGGCGCGAGCGCCTGGCGGAGGTAGGGTTCCAGGTCGCGGTTCTGCAACCCATCGATGGTCGCTTCTGCTGCCTCTCGCAGGGCCCGGTTGGCCTTGTAGAGCAGTTCTGGCCGGTACAGCAGTACGGCCAGACAGTAGGCCTCCTGCATCTGGGGGGGATTATACCGCGGACGGGCCGGTTGTTCAGGAGGGGCCGGGGCACCCTCCGCCACCAGGCCGAGATCGCCGTCGTAATCTTCCTCCGGCGGTGCTTCAACCTCGTCATAGGTCGGGCGTGGCCCTTCTTCCCACGGCTCGTCGCGGGATGGCCGGGGTGGCGGGGGCTGGGGTTTGCGCCACTGCGTCGAGGCCCGATCCATGGCGGCGGTGCGGCCTTTCTGCCGGAAACGGGGATTGGTCGGGCGAATATACCTAGAGTCTTTATTTTCTTTCGCAATATCTCCTGCGATCTGCATCATTTCCCTATCATGAAGGC
>DAOUEM010000628.1:0-9409 GCA_034430555.1 Anaerolineae bacterium
GGGCGAGCTTTTCGTCCAGCCGCTGCTGGAGCGCTGGCTGGGCCGCCCCGCCGACCCACCGCCGACGGTCGAGGGCGAGCTGACTCGCAAGGTGCTCAGCCCAACCGGCGACGACGAATTCCTGCGGGTGACGGTGGGCCGGGTCGGCGAACGCACGCTGGTCTCCCCGCTGGGGCGCGGCGCGGGCGTGATCTCGTCGCTGGTACGGGCGGACGGGCTGGTGCGCATCCCGCGCTTCAGCGAAGGCCATAACAGCGGCGACCGCGTGACCGTGCACCTCTACCGCTCCCCGCGCCAGATCGCCAACACGGCCCTGATCATCGGCAGCCACGACCTGACGCTGGACCTGCTGGCCCAGTTCCTGGCGGAGCGGCACCCGGAATTCCGGCTGGTGAGCGCGCACGTGGGCAGCCTGGGCGGCCTGATCGCCCTGCGGCGGGGGCAGGCGCACCTGGCCGGCTGTCACCTGCTGGACGTGGCCAGCGGTGAATATAACGTCTCATACGTGCGGCAGTACGTGCCGGGCACGCCCGTCCGCCTGATCACGCTGGTGGGGCGCGAGCAGGGGCTGATCCTGCCGCCGGGCAACCCCAAAGGAATCACCGGCATCCAGGACCTGGCCCGCCCGGACGTCGCCTACGCCAACCGCCAGCGCGGCGCGGGCACCCGTCTGCTGTTCGACCATTTACTGGCCGAGGCCGGCCTCACGCCGGAGCAGGTCCGCGGCTACGAGAACGAGCAGATCACGCACCTGGCGGTGGCGGCGGCCATCAAGAGCGGGCAGGCCGACGGCGGCATGGGCGTCCTGGCGGCGGCGCGCGCCCTGGACCTGGACTTCATCCCACTGGGGACCGAACGCTACGACCTGGCGCTGCCGCTCAGCCAGGCGGAGGTGCCCCAGGTGCAGGCCACGCTGGCTCTGCTGCACGACGATGCCTTCCGGGCGGCGGTGGCGGCCCTGCCGGGTTACGATGTATCGCTCATGGGGCAGGTCGCGGCGGAGATCGGCGGGGCGACATGAACCGCGTGAAAACGCTGGCGAATCACCGTTATGCGCCGCTGATCGGCATGGTTCTGCTGCTGCTCCTGGCGGCGGCGCTGCGCATCCGGCACTTCATGGAACTGCCGACCTGGTACGACGAAATCTGGAGCGTGTGGCAGGTCCAGGGCAGCCTGCAGGCTACACTGGTTCGCAATTCGCCGGACTGGCCGCCGCTGTTTGGCGTGCTGCTGTGGGGCTGGCAGCAGTTGACCGGTCCCATGCTGGAAGCCTCTCGCACCCTGATGACGCTGTGCGCGATGCTGTTTCTGGCCCTGCTGTACCGGGCCGCGCTGGCCCTGGTCGACCTGATCGATCATCCACCGGCGGTTACCCAGCGCCGAAAATTGGCCGGTCTGGCCGCCCTGGTGGGGACAGTGATCGCCTATGGCGTCTTCGCCGGGATCGACGTGCGCGCCTACGGGCTGCTGCTGATGCTGGGGGCGCTGGCCTGCTGGCTGACGATTCGCTGGCTGCGGCGGCCATCCTGGCGGCGGGCTGCCGGCGTGGCGGTGACCTTCGCCCTGCTGATGTATACCAGCTTCACCAGCGCCGTGTTTATCGCCTACCTGACCCTGGTCGTGCTCGTGATGCGCCCGCGCCTGCTGGGCCGCTGGATCGTTATCGGGGCGGCGACGCTTGGACTGTCCCTGCCGGTGATGCCGCAGTTTTTCAGCTACGGCCCGCTGCGGGTCGGGGCACGCATGATCATCCCGCTGCCGCCCTTTGGCGAAGCGATGGCCCTGATCTTCCGTGATTTTGGCGGTGCGGATGGCTTCGTGCTGCTGGTGATGATCGCCGCGATCACGCTGCTGGTCGTCTTGTGGCGCAGCCGGGCGGAACGCCGCCTGGTCGGCCTGCTGATCGCCTGGAACCTGTTTCCCGTCGTCGTGTATTTCGGCACCGGCAGCGCGGAGTTCATGAAGCCGCGTTATATGTGGTGGATGACCATCGGGCTGATCCTGCTGACGGCCTACGGCATCAGCCGGCTGCCGGGCCGCCTGTGGTGGGCCGGGCTGGCCGTCCTGGTGGCGCTGCCCTTCACCCCGATCGATTTTGACCGCTACCGGCTGTCCCCGACGGACTCGCCGCCGCTGCGGGCGACCTTCGCCTGGCTGGCGGAGCGTCTGCGCCCGGACGACGTGCTGGTCATCGACCCGCTGTGCACCTGCGGCTACGACTTCGGCTGGGATTATTACGTGCCGCTCTACTTCCCGTCAGGCCGGCTGCCCATCGTCGATCACCCCGGCGATGCCTCGCGGGTGTGGTATCTCTCCACACGCGGCTGGGGCACCGACGAAGCGCTGGAAGCCGCCGTCAACGAGGGACGGGTGCCGTCGGATTTCCACGGGCCGTGGTTTTTCCTGCTGCGCCTGTACGAGGGGCCGCCCTCCTGGGCAGGCATATCGTTCGGGGAGCGGGTGCGCTTTCATGGCTACGAATTGATCGAAGACGATGTGTTTGTCTACGCGGAGGACGAGACGATCACGGTCAAGCTGTGGTGGGCTGCCGAGGTGCCGCTCGAGCGAGATTACAGCATCAGCCTGGCGCTGTTCGATGGCGAGGGCCGTTTGATCGCCCAGGCCGATGGACCGGCCCAGGCCCCCGATACCCCGCAACAGACCAGCGCCTGGGAACCGGGCACGATTTACCAGGACACACGCACGCTGCACATTCCGCCGGGACAACCGGAGGGTACTTACCGGTTAGCGCTGACCGTCTACCAGTGGTGGGACGGCGCCCGGCTGCCGGTCGCGGACAGGGCAGAGTGGACACCCCTGGCCGACCCGGAGGGCTATCTCCTGCTGCAGACCATTCATATCATGAACGATTGACCGAAAGGCCCAGAATCCATGCCCGACCTGTTTGACTTTTCCGCCATGCCCCGGCTGGAAAGCGAGCGCCTCGTCCTGCGCGAGATCTCCCAACCACGTGACTTACAGGCGCTGTTTGCCCTGTTTTCGGATCCCGCCGTACTGCAACATGACGCGCTCGAACCCTTCCAGGACCTGGCCGAAGCCCAAACCCTGATCGATGGGTTTAACGAAGCCTTCGCCGCCAAACGAGCGATACGCTGGGCCGTCACCCTCAAAACCGACGAATACGCCCTGATCGGCACCTGCGGCTACAATGAATGGCACCGCTGGAACAACAGCGCCGTCATCGGTTATGAGCTGATGCCTTCTTACTGGGGCCAGGGTTTCACGACCGAGGCCTTGAGAGCCATGATAGGCTTTGGTTTTACCCACATGGCGCTGAACCGCATCGAAGCCGAAACCATGACCGGCAACGAGGGATCGATCCGCGTGCTGGTGAAACTCGATTTTACGGAGGAAGGCCTGCTCCGCCAGAAAGGGCATTGGAAAGGCGGATACCACGACCTTTACCTTTTTTCGCTGCTGCGCCGGGATTGGAGCGGCTGACGATGGAGAGCCTGTTTGACTTCAGTGCGATGCCCCGGCTGGAAAGCGAGCGCCTGGTCCTGCGGGCAGCCAGACCGGAAGCCGACCTGCCGGCCCTGTACGATCTCTTCGCGGACCCTACCGTCGCCCAGTACACAGACACCGGTCCCTTCACGTCGATGGCAGAAGCGGTCGAGGTGATGAACTGGATCGGGCAGCGCTTCGTGAGCAAAAAGGGCATGCGCTGGGCCATCGCCCTGAAGGCAGACGAAGACGCCCTGATCGGCACGGCGGGCTACAACACCTGGCATCGCTGGAACAACAGCGCCACGATCGGCTATGACCTGATGCAGTGCTGCTGGGGGCAGGGGTTGATGACCGAGGCCTTGGGCGCGATACTCCGCTTCGGATTCGCACAGATGGGCTTGAACCGCATCCAGGCGCATGTGATGGTGGATAATGCTGCCTCCGCCCGCGTGCTGACCAAACTCGGCTTCGAGCAGGAAGGCGTGCTGCGCCAGCGTGGCTACCAGCGCGGCGGCTACGTCGACCTGTGCATCTTCAGTCTTTTGCGCCAGGATTGGCCGGCCTGATCGGAGACGCTGCTATGGAAACACTGCCGGTCGATGGCCTGACCGTCTATTACGAGCCCGCCGAGCGCGACGCCGCCGAACTGGTGCGGGACGCCTGCGCGCAGAGCCTGGCGATCATCAACGAGCGGTGGGGCCTGGCCGCTCCGCGCGACTGCCGCGTGTACGTCATGACCACCTGGCACGGCATGATCCTCCACGCCGCGCCGTGGCCCTGGCGGATCATACTGGTGCTGCTGCCGGTATGGGCCTGGCGCACCCGGCGACTGTGGCCGCTGGCCGGCGGCTGGATGTTAAGTTATGGGCGGCGGCGCGCCGTCGGGGTGAAACCGCCGCGCCTGATGGCCCAGGCAGACCACCGCATCGGCGAACGGATTTTTGTTAAAACGGAATCTCTCAGCGAAAAAGTGCGCAACATCACCGCCCACGAGCTAACTCACGCCTGCACGGCGCACCTCAAGCTGCCGGTGTGGCTCAACGAGGGGCTGGCGATGGTCGCCGCCGACGCGCTGCTGGGCATACACACCATCCGGGCGGACACGCTGGACATCCTGGCCACCACGACCGTCAAAACCAACCCGGCCGGTAACCGCCGGCTCAACCTGCGGGATCACGACTCGCTGGTCTACGTGTACGCTCGCGGCTACTGGATCACGCGCTACCTGCTAGACGCTCACCCGGCCCTGCTGAAACAACTACTGGCGCGCCGCCACCGCCGGGCCGACCTGGACGCGCAGACGGCAGCGGCCTGTGGCCTCCAGCCGGGCGAATTCTGGCACACCATCGACGACATCGTGGTCGATTATTTTCGGCAGCGGCTGCCGGGGTAAACAGCCGCCGTCACGTCGCGTCAAAAGGACATGAGCACTCACCAAACCCGTGCTATGCACGGAAAACCACCCTCCTGACGCTGTGCGGCATGGCCCGCCCGCTGATTATGAGCAGCGTGATCCTGGTTTATTTCGCCGGGACGCTGCTGGCCTGGGGCAGCGGTCACCCCTTCGACGGTGAAGCCCTGGCCTGGGGCGCGGTCAGCTATACCCGCAACGAATCGCCGCATCCCACCGTGTGGGCCATGATGATCATGCGGCTGGCACAGATGGGCGGCTGGCTGATCGCGGCGACCTTGTCGTAGCGCTCTAACAGAGTCAATTTCCCCAGATAAAAACAAATGCCAATGGTCAAACGTGCCCTTCAGGGTTAGACTGTGTTTTAACATATACAGCATAACCATCGAAGCGAGATGGGAAATCATGACCCAGGAACGCCTGCAAAAACTGCTGGCCCGCGCCGGAGTCGCCTCACGCCGCGCCAGTGAAGACCTGATCCGCCAGGGGCGGGTCTCCATCAACGGAGAAAAGGCCGATATCGGCGCCAAAGCCGATCCGGCCGCCGACGTGATCCGGGTGGACGGCGAGATCATCACCCTGGAGGACGTGAAGCCGGTCTACATCGTGCTCAACAAACCCAGGGGCGTCGTCAGCGCGGTCAGCGCCCAGCGCCAGGAAAACCGCCAGACGGTGATCGACCTGGTGCCGGTGGCGGAGCGCCTCTACCCGGTGGGCCGGCTCGACGCCGACAGCGAGGGCCTGATCCTGCTGACCAACGACGGCGACCTGACGCTGCGCCTGACGCATCCGCGCTACGGCCATACCAAGACCTACCGCGTGCTGCTCAAAGGACATCCCAAACAAGAAGTCCTGGACCAGTGGGCAGCGGGCGTCGACCTGGAAGACGGCCGCACCGCGCCCTGCCAGGTCCGCGTGCATCAGCCCCAGGACAACGCCACCTGGATCGAGATCGAGATGGGCGAGGGCCGCAAGCGCCAGATCCGCCGGACGGCGGCGGCCCTGCACCTCTACGTCGAGCGCCTGATCCGCACCCAGATCGGCCCGCTCAAGCTGACGGGGATGAAGGCCGGTGAATGGCGGCACCTGGAACCGGAAGAAGTCCATGCACTGAAGCACAACATCAAACGTGAGAAGGGCGGCCCGCGCCACTACGGCAAACCCCGACGCCGGCCCTCGCGACGCCAGGCGACGGGCGACAAGGGTACATCATCACCAGGACGCGCCTCACAGAAGCGAACCTCGCGGACGCGCAGCGGCCCCGGTGGGAAGACCGGGCCTGGCGGGAAAGCCGGGTCCGGGAAATCCAGACAGTCGCGCCCGGACAAGCCCCGCAAAGGCAGCAGCAGGAAGTAACGCCGATGAATACCACTGCCAGGGATTGGGTCCAGCAGCAGGACAGGGTCTTCCGGTCTCGCCGCCATTTCATGCGCGACTTTTTGTTCGATAAGCTGGCCTGCACGCTGCTGTGGAACGTGACCATCCAGGGCCTGGCGAACATCCCCGCCCGCGGCCCGGTCATCCTGATGATGAACCACGTGACGGCCGTCGACCCGGTGGCGATCCTGGGAGTGACCCGCCCGCGCTTCCCGGTGCCGATGAGCAAAATCGAGAACTTCGGCAGCCCGGTGGCCGGGCTGTTCGCGCGGAGCTGGGGCGCGTACCCGGTCAGGCGCGGCGCGGTGGACCGGCGGGCTTTGCAGGCCACGCTGGACCTGCTCGACGCCGGCGAGGTGACCATGATCGCGCCGGAAGGCACGCGCAGCCCGGCCCTGATCCGCCCCAAGGCCGGTCTGGCCTACATCGCCACGCGGGCCAACCCGGCAACGGTCATCGTGCCGACCGCCGTGTACCAGCTCGAAACGTGGCTGCGCGACCTGTTCAGCCCCTGGCGGCGGACGCCCGTCCACGTGAGTTACGGGCGCGGCTTCCGGCTGCGCAGAGCGGGCACAGGGCGTTTCCCGCGCCAGGAATTAGACCGCGTGATGGATGAGATGATGTACCAGCTCGCCCTCCTGCTGCCGGATAAAAACCGGGGCGCTTACAGCGACCTGGACGCGAAAACGAGCGACTACCTGGACTTTGTCTGACCGGCTCGCCGCGCCACCGGCGACCGCTGGCTGTATAATCAACGACACAAATTACACTTTTTGAGGAGTAGGTCCCGGTGAGCAAGGCACTCGAATTGAGCGTGGAGGAATGGGTCAAATGGCAGGGGCCGACCTTTGAACGGCGGCGGCGCTTCTTCCGCGATTTTTTGTTCCGGCAAATCTTCGCCCGCTTATTGTGGAAAGTCATGGTGGAAGGGTTGGAAAACATCCCGGCCAGCGGCCCCGGCGTGATCATGCCCAACCACACGACCATGGGCGACGCCATCGTGGTGCTGGGCACGGTGCGTCCGCGCTTCGTGATCCCCATGACCAAGGAAGAGAACTTCCAGAACCCGGCCTTAAGCTGGATCGTCAAGAGCTGGGGCGCATTCCCGGTCAAACGCGGCGAGGTCGACCGGCAGGCCCTGCTCACCACCATCAAACTGCTGCAAACCGATGAACTGGTGCTGATCACGCCGGAGGGTACCCGCACCCCCGCCCTGCAGGAAGCCAAAGATGGCCTGACCTACATCGCGCTTAAGGCCGACGTACCGATCATTCCGACGGCGGTGTGGGGCCTGGAAAACTTCTGGACCGAGGCGTTGATCCCCTGGAAACGGTCGGATGCGCACATCCGCTATGGACGCCCCTTCCGGCTCAAAACGGATGGCCGCAAGCGCGTCCCACGGGAGGAGATGGCCCGGATGACGCACGAGATGATGTACCAACTGGCGCGACTGCTGCCGGAGCATAAACGCGGCTACTACGCCGACCTCTCCCAGATGACCACCGATACCCTGGAATTTCTCTCATGACCACACCTTCATCGCAGCCCACACCGCAGCCCCAGGCGGGCCGGATCACCGCTGTCGAGCCGGGCAGCCTGGGGGACACACTCGGCATCCAACCGGGCGACGATCTTCTGACCGTCAACGGCACACCGTGCGAAGACGTGATCGACGTGCAATTTTATGCCGCCGAGGACCATGTTACGCTGACCGTGCAGCGCGGCGCGGAGACCCTCACGCTGGCCGGCGACCGCGCCGAAGGCCAGCCGCTCGGCCTGGAATTCGAACATCCCACCTTCGACATCGACATCCGGCGCTGCAACAACCTGTGCGAGTTCTGCTTTGTGCTGCAAATGGCCCCGCGCATGCGCCGCACGCTGTACATCAAGGACGACGACTACCGCTATTCCTTCCTGTTCGGCCACTACGTCACGCTGACCAACTTCAGCGCCCACGACTGGGATCGCATCAAAACGCAGCGCCTCAGCCCGCTGTACGTCTCCGTGCACGCCACCGATCCGGACCTGCGCCGCGAGGTGCTGCGCAACCCGGATGCACCCGACGTCCTGGCCCAGCTTCGAGAGTTGGGCGAACATCACATCACGGTGCATACCCAGTTGGTGGTCACGCCGGGGCAAAACGACGGCCCTCACCTGGAACAGAGCGTGCGCGAATTGGCGGCGCTGTGGCCCACCGTGCAAAGCGTGAGCGTGGTCCCGGTCGGGCTGACCAACCACCACAAGTACGGCAAACGGCCCAATACCCGCGCCGAGGCGGAAGCCGTGCTCGACGCCTGTCACCGCTGGCAGGCGGATTTCCAGGACCGGTTCGGCGTGCGCTTCGTCTATCCCACGGACGAATGGTACCTGGTCACCGGGCAAGAACTGCCCCCGCTGGACGCTTACGACGACCTGGAGGGTCTTCAGGAAAACGGTCTGGGCATGGTGCGCCATTTCCTGGATGAGTGGGACGAGGTCCGTAGAGCGGAAGTGCCGGCCTTGCAGCCGTTGCACCGGCACCTGACGCTGGTCACGGCGGCGTTATTCGGGCCGGTCCTGGCGGAAACGGCGTCTGCCCTGGCCGCACAGACCGGCGTCCGGCTGGACGTGGTGCCCATCGCCAACCGGCGGCTGGGCGAGACGATCACGGTCTCCGGTTTGCTGATGGCCGAAGACGTGATCGCGCAGTTGCAGGGGCGCGACCTGGGCGAAGTCGTGGTGCTGCCGCGCCTGATGTTCGACCATCCTGACGGCATCAGCCTGGACGATCAGCACCCCCAGCAGATCGCGGCGGAGTTGGGACGACCGGTCGCCCTGGCCGACCTGATGGGCGACGTGCTCGACGTGCTGACCGGCCAGAACGCACTGACCTTCACCCCGGAAGGCGGCCTCATCCACCCCGATGCGATCGTGCGGGTGGGCGGCTGGGCAGTGGAGAAGTACCTGTAAGCAGCGGCAGCGGAAGACACGGGCGCCAATTGCCCCAAGCGAACCGAATGCGGTATGATGAGGCGCGGTGCTGGCGAATCAAAGGAGCGGCTTATAAACGTAAACGACAAGCGAGGGACAACAGCGCCAGGCCCGGCGCGCTCAAGTGGGCAGCCGGGTGACGAGGTGGCGGTTCCTGCCAGTGGGCAGGGCTAACGATCTCCC
>DAOUEM010000629.1:0-1619 GCA_034430555.1 Anaerolineae bacterium
ATGGCACGGCTGCGCCGTCTGGAACAGAAGCAGAGCAGCCGAGTTATCACTCCTCATCCACCTGATCCTGCACACACCGGGTGGGTTGGTGCTGGCGGCACGCTTATCGCGCTGGCTGCCCACGATATCGTGATGGACCAGAACGCCGTCCTGGGGCCGGTGGGTCCGCAACTGGGGGAGTATCCAGCCGTCTCCATCCTTAGGGCCGTGACGCAGAAGGACGTCAACGAAGTGGACGACGAGACGTTGATCTTGGCAGATGTGGCAGGAAAGGCGCTCCAGCAGGTCAAATGCCGATGACCGAAAAAAACCACGTTGCCTCCATACCACGCCCGGGGGTGCGCCTGGTGCGCTACCTGGTGCCTCTAGTCTTGCTCGGGTTGGCGGTACACATCCTCCTGCCGCAGATCACCACTATGGAGCATTCGCTCCAGGTCATCAAGGGTATGAAACTGTGGGCCGTGGCGCTGGCAGTCCTTGTCCAGACGCTGAGCTACTTGGGGAGCGGCTATCTACTGAAGACCCTCGTCGCCGTCGCCGGGCAGCAGTTGTCGGTGCTGCGCGGCACGATTGTCTATACGGCGGCGGCCAGCGTGGGGCTGGCAGGCGGCGGGCCGGTGGGCAATGTCGCTACTACCTACCGCTGGATGCGCAGTAGCGGCGTCAACGCGGAGGGAGCCACGCTCGCCGGATGGCTGCCGACGTTGTTCTACGATGCTACGCTGGTCATTGTCGGGATCTTTGGCCTGATCCATTTGCTGATTGCACATGATCTCTCGATCTTGCAGGCCGTTGGGTTTGGGCTGACGTTGCTGGTACTCCTCCTCATCGCAAGCGTAGCCACATGGGGCGTGCGCCATCGTCCCCAGCTCACCGCGCTGGCGGTGCGGCTCGCCGGTCGCTGGGCGGGGCTGCGCCGTCGGCCATACGATCCGGCGGCGACAGAGGCCGCCGCCGCGCGCTGGTTCAGCGCCTGGGACGCGCTGCGGATCGGGGGTTGGCATGGGCCGGTGCTGGGCGCGGCGCTCAACACGGTCTTTGATATGCTAACCCTGTATTCTCTGTTCATCGCGGCCGGCCATCAGGTCAGTCCGGGCGTGCTGCTGGCGGGGTATGGGCTGCCCCTGCTCCTGGGCAAGGTGTCCTTCCTGCCCGGCGGCGTAGGTATCGTAGAGGGCACGATGGCTGCACTCTACGACGGCCTCGGCGTGCCCAATGGCGTGACCGTGGTCGTCATCCTCATCTATCGTTTCCTCTCATTCTGGCTGCCGTTGCTGGTCGGGTTTCCACTGATCCTCTACCTGCAGCGTGTCGCCGGAGATGCAAAAGATTCTCTGGGAGGTGAGAAATGATCCCATTAGGTGATGCTGATCGGCGTCCCTTGCGTTTTCCACTGGTCACGGCCATGATCATCGTCGTCAACGTCCTGATGTTCCTGCTCGAACTGGCAGGTGGGGATGGTTTTATCAACCGGTGGTCGCTCGTGCCTGCCGACATCGTGGCTGGGCGAAACTGGATCACTGTCCTGACTGCGATGTTCATGCACGCAGGCTGGATGCACATCATCGGCAATATGCTGTTCTTCTGGGTGTTTGGACCGGAGATCGAGGACGTAATGG
>DAOUEM010000630.1:0-3834 GCA_034430555.1 Anaerolineae bacterium
GACTACGCCTCGGAGCGGCTCGGTGGTGGAACTTCGCCCGCCTGCTGCCGGATGCGCACGGTGGACGGCCAGTACCGCGCGATCAGCCGGCGGACCAGGGCGAACCGTGAGTCAGACGGCTGCCGGTCTACGGTTCCCAAAATCTGCTCAAGTTGCTGCCGTTCGATGGCCTGCTGAACCATCTCCTGATACCGGTGCTGTGCCACTATCACCTCAAATGAGTCGATCATGCCTGGCCTTTCGTGTGCAGGAAACGCGACCACTATTGGGCGGGACGGAAAGACGGCGATCCAGGGACCCTGGACCCCAACCACAGGGCAGCGGTGGCTTGTGGTTAGCCGGCGGATATCCGTCAGACGAATGGCATGCTGCAAGCGAGATACAGGTGGAGCACGGTTGAAGGATTCGGAAACGGGCGAAAGTAGGCAGCGGCAGCCTGTCGTTGGGGGGATGCGGTGTGTGAAGACAGACGTGAAAGTATCATAAAGGGGAACATAGCCCGTTACAACCCCCCAATAAGTCATCTTGAAATGGCGAATTTCTTCTGCTACAATGGATTCAAGAGCGCAAAAATTCGGGCGGCCACAGTGGCTGCCCCTTTTGTTTTTTGGCCGTGGCCAACCCACCATGAAACCCCACCGGCACAAGCTGATCAAAGACCGCCACGCCAAGGGCGGCGGCAGTCACTTTCTCGATATCGCCTGCGCCGCCTGCGGGAGGCACCTCCTGCTCTACCAGAAGGATGGTTCGGGCGGCCTGCTGCGCCTGTTCCTGGACCGCATCCACGCGCCCGCCGACCTGGCCGATCTGGCCGGTTCCTGCGCGGACCGGTCAGCGGTGCCGCCCCTGGTCTGCCCGGAGTGCCGGGCCGTCGTCGGTCTGCCGATGACCCACCGCGGGGGGCGGCTGGCCTTCCGGCTGGTGCGGGGCAGCTTCCGCCGGCGCAAGAGCCGCGGCGATTACCCGCCCCCGAACCCCGGTTAGGCCGGGGCATCCGGCCAGTAGGAGGCACGTCCTCTTGTGGCCGTGGGCCAGATGACTACAATGAAGGGGTGGATGCTTACACCGGTGTAACTTCGACCGTTTTCGAAAGGAAACCGTTATGCGTTTATCGTTCTTGTCTCGTCGCCTGGGGGTAGGGTTGGTTTTGGCCGGCGCGCTGGTGCTGGTTTTCGGTGGGGTGTTGGTGCAGACGACGGCTTCGGCGCAGGGGGGATGCAGCATCCCCTGGTACTTCACCAGCCGCACGCCCGGCGAATGCCCAACGGGATCAATGACCTACTCGCCCGCCGCTTTTCTGGAGTTCGAGCGCGGCACGATGTTCTGGTACGGCGCGGGTGATACCATCTACGTCCTCTACCGGGACTGGCAGGCGCCTTACTGGGAAAGCTACCCGGACACCTGGGTGAACGGCAGCGCGGTACGCGATCCCGCTATCGTCGGTCCGCTTGGTTTGTGGCAGCAGCCCCTGCGCGGCTTCGGCCAGGTCTGGCGGAATAACCCTGAGGTCCGGGCGCGCCTCGGCTGGGCTTTGAACGAATGGGAGATCGACTTCGGCGGCTCGATCCAGCACGGGGGCGGCGGCAGCGTCTACCTGACCGACGACGAAAACAAGGTGCACGCCCTGCCCGGCGATGGCAGCGGCTGGGACGTGTTCTCCTGGCAGGGGTAGGCGGCTTTCGCCAGCGACACCTATCGACGTAACCGCATATTCGGGGGCCTTCCCGCAAGGGGAGGCTCTTTTTTTCTGCGCCGTTGGGGGTGCGGCATTGCGCGGGTAGGGGAATCGCGGACAATAGATTCGGCACGGGGCCGGTTCCGCCCCCAGGAGGCGTATGCGCGCGACCTTTCGTTTTTATGCCCGGCTGGGCGATTTTTTACCCTACGCCCGGCGCGGCGTGGCTTTCCCCCATGACTTCGAGGCGCGCACCACTATCAAAGACATGGTCGAATCGCTGGGCGTGCCCCATACCGAGGTCGACCTGATCCTGGTCAACGGCCAGTCGGTCGGCTTCGAGGCCATCGTGCAGGACGGCGACCGGGTGAGCGTGTACCCGGCCTTCACCGCGCTGGACATCAGCGGCCTGACGCGCGTCCGCCCCGCCCCGCCGGACGCCTACCGCTTCGTGCTGGACGTGCACCTGGGTAAGCTGGCGACCTACCTGCGGCTGCTGGGCTTCGATTCCCTCTTCCCGGAGGATTACGACGACGCCAACCTGGCCCGCATCGCCGAGGAGGAGGGGCGCATCATGCTCACGCGCGATCGCGGCCTGCTCAAGCGCAGCGTGGTCACCTACGGCTACCATCCCCGTTCCACCGATCCCCGCCAGCAGCTGATCGAGGTGCTGCGTCGCTACGACCTGTTCGACCGTATCCGCCCCTTCCACCGCTGCCTGCGTTGCAACGGCCTGCTGGTCGACGTGGACAAAGCCGCCGTCGCCGATCGACTGTCGCCGCGCACGCGGGACCATTACGACGCCTTCCGGCAGTGCCGGTCCTGCGGGCAGGTGTACTGGCAGGGATCGCACTACGAGCGGCTGCGCGCCTTCATCGCGGACGCCCGGCAGGCGGATGGCAGGTAGCGGAGGGGGCGCGGGTTGGGGTCAGCCGTTCACCAGTCGCAGCAGCGACTCGGCCTCGATCACGGTGGCGAACTCGCCGTGCAGGCTGGCCAGGGCCAGGGCCTGCACCGTATCGGCCGGGTAGAACAGGCCGTCGTGCCCGACCCGGTCGAAGGTGGCGGTGGCGTCGGCCACCACGTAGGCGCGGAAGCCCAGGTTGGCGGCCATGCGTGCCGAGGTGGAGACGCAGTGATCGGTCGTCAGCCCCACGAACACCACCGTTTCGATGCCCATCTCCCGCAGGTAGGTCTCCAGGTCCGTGCCGATGAAGGCGCTGTTGACGGTTTTGTGGAAGAGCGGCTCGTCGTGGCGGGGGGCCACGATCGGCTTGATGGCGCAGCTGGCCCGGTTCGGGTGCAGCGGCGAGTCCGGCTCGGTGGAGTGGTGCTGCACGTGGATCACCGGGCGGCCGGCGGCGCGCCAGGCGGCCAGCAGGCGGGCCATGTTGCTTTCGGCGTGCGGGTTATTGCGCGGTCCCCAGCGGGAGTCGTCGAAGCCGACCTGCACGTCGATGATGACCAGGCCGGCCTCTAACAGGGCCACGGGATCGGGGGGTGTGGGCATGGGGACTCCCTTCGGTGGTCGATTGTGTGCGCCCGATTGTACCGCGCTTTCACGCGCCGGACCGCATGCCCCACGGCCGCACTGTGCCGTCGCTGCCGGGGTGCAAACGCAAAAAACCGCCGCTGAGCACGGCGGGTGGCTGGCCAGGTGCTGGCTTTGGGCGGCTGTCTCCCCCCACTATCCGGAAGGTGTATCGGCAGGCTCGTCGATGGTCGACTGGTAGCCCAGCCCAAACGCCCCGCCCAGGACCAGCCCGGTCAGTCCGGCGGAAAACACGTCCCGCACCACCAGGCCGATCAACAAGCCGGCGGCCAGCCCGATGATGGCGCTGCCGCCGATGATGCCGAGATTAGACTGCCAGTTGTTGACGATAGAACTGCCCCCCATGCCATCCGGTGCCACGCTTAACTCTCCTGGTGTGATGTCGGCTTACGGCCTCACCTGCCAGCGCGTGACCGCCGCGTTGATGTACAGGTAACCCAGGGCGCGCGCCGCCGAGACCCGGTGATGTCCGTCGATGACGTAGTAACCCTTGCCGGCCTGCACCAGTTCCACCGGCGGCAGGGTGTTGATGTCGAGCAGCATAGCGGTGCACACGCTGATCCAGCGGCCGACGGTGGTGCGGTCCAGCGGGTGGAAGTCGCAGTCG
>DAOUEM010000631.1:0-4187 GCA_034430555.1 Anaerolineae bacterium
AGCTTGAGCGCCGTGCAAAATGGACAGGTGTATCTGGTCAATGATGCGCACCTGACAACCACCAGCCACTTCATCGTGGAGGGCGTGGCCGACGTGGCGGCCTTCCTCTACCCGGAAGCCTATCCCGCCTACCCGCTGACGGTCGTGGACGCGCTGGGTAACGAGGTCACCCTCGCCAACCGACCGCAAACCATCGCCAGCCTGACCCTGGGCACGGATGAAATCCTGGCTGCCCTGCTGGCCGACGCCCCCCATCGCCTGGCCGGGCTGACTTACCTGGTAGACGACCCATCGATCAGCAACCTGGCCGCCAATGACCTGCTGGACAGCTTCACCCACGTTCGGGTGGAAGCCGATCCCGAGCAGTTGATCGCGCTCGCGCCGGATCTCGTCTTTGCGGCGACGTTTACCGACGAAGCGGTGGTAAACCAGCTGCGCGAAGCCGGCATTCCGGTCGTCTCGGTGGGCAGCTTCGAAAGCGTACCAGCCATCCTGGATAACATCGCCGCCACAGGTGACATGATCGGCGCCCGAGCGGCAGCCCAGCTCATCATCGGCCAGCTCACCGACCGCCTGGAAGCCATTGCCTGGACCGTTAGCCTGGTGGAAACGCCGGTCAGCGCGCTGTACCTCTCTACGGACAACTGGATCGCCGGGTGCAGCACCACGCTGGATGACATCATCACGCGGGCCGGAGGCGTCAACGCCGCCTGCGCTGCCGGTCTGACCGGCTGGAACCAGATCGACAGCGAAACGCTGCTGAGCATCGATCCCGACGTGATCGTGTTCTCAGCCTGGGTCGATGTGGAGACCTGGCTCTCCGACGCAGCCGGGCAGGCCCTGACCGCCGTACAGAATGAACAAGCCGTTCGCGGCAACGACGCTCACCTCAGCGCCGTCAGCCAGTATATCGTCGATGGCGTCGAAGATATGGCAGCCCTGCTGTACCCGGACCTGTTCGAATAATCCCGCCAGCGTTATCCATGAAAGGGGCGGCTCCAGGTGAGCCGCCCGCTTCGTTACGTCTCAGGGGCAGGAAGTGTCATCCTCTCGCCCAGCGATATCGGCCTGTTCTTCAGCTTACCTTCGGCCCGGCTGCTTTCACCGCGTCGGGAACCCGGTCTTCGAACTGGGTAAATTTCTTGCGGAACAGGTCAGCCAGCTGCGCCGCCTGCCTGTCATAAGCGGCTTTGTCCGCCCAGGTATCGCGGGGATTCAGGACTTCAGCAGGCACGCCGGGCACCTGTACTGGCACATGAACACCGAAAATGGGGTCTTCGTAAGTCGGCACATCATCCAGATCGCCGCTGAGCGCCGCCCGAACCATGGCCCGGGTGTAGGCCAATTCCATGCGATGGCCGATGCCATAAGGCCCGCCGGTCCAGCCGGTGTTTACCAGCCAGACGTTGGCCTGATGCTGGTCGATACGCTCGGCCAGCATCTCCGCATACAGGTTAGGATGATGGACCATGAACGGCGCGCCAAAACAGGCGCTGAAAGTCGCCTGCGGCTCGGTCACGCCTTTTTCTGTGCCGGCGACTTTGGCCGTATAACCCGCGATGAAATGGTACTGCGCCTGGTCCGGCGTAAGCTTACTGATGGGTGGCAGCACGCCAAAGGCATCCGCCGTCAGGAAGAAGATGTTGGTAGGATGGCCACACATCCCGGTACGCGTGGCATTCGGGATATGACTGATCGGGTATGAGGCGCGCGTATTCTCCGTATGGGTGGCATCGTTGAGGTCTATGCGCCGGCTCTCGGCATCGATCACCACATTCTCCAGAATAGTCCCGAAACGACGCGTCGTCTGGTAGATTTCCGGCTCGCCTTCTTCGCTCAAATTGATGACCTTGGCATAACATCCGCCTTCGAAGTTAAAGAGACCCCTATCGCTCCAACCGTGTTCGTCGTCGCCGACCAGTGTGCGGGTGCTGTCCGCAGATAACGTCGTCTTGCCGGTGGCGGATAAGCCGAAAAAAACCGCCGCGTCATCCTCGTCCTGGCCGAAATTGGCCGAGCAGTGCATGGGCAGCACTCCCCGTAAAGGCAGCACATAATTCAGCACACTGAAGATCGACTTCTTAATCTCACCGGCATAGCTGGTCCCCCCGATCAGGATCAGCTTCTCCGCGAAGTTTACCAAAATAAACGCCGAGGAATTGACGCCATCTAGCTGCGGCAACGCGTGAAAGCTCGGCGCATCAATGACCGTATAGGCCGGAACGTGGTGCGTTAATTCTTCCTGAGTTGCCTTGACAAACATATTATGGGCGAACAGATTGTGCCAGGCGGTCTCTGTGATGACGCGAATCGGCACCCGGTATTCGGGGTCCGCGCCGGCAAAACAATCGCGCACAAATACGGCGCGGTTCTGGAAATACGCCAGCACCCGCTGCTTCAGCCCGGCAAAGTTAGCCGCCTCAATCGGGCGGTTAATATCGCCCCACCAGATCTTGTCTTCGGTGGTTGGCTCGGACACAATAAACTTATCACGCGGGGAACGGCCGGTATGCTGGCCGGTCCGCAGCACCACCGGGCCCAGGTGGGCAATCGTGCCTTCGCGGAAGCGCACAATTTGCTCGTACAACGCCGAGGTCGAGAGATTCCAGTATTCACGGTCCAGGTTCTCAAACCCGTGATTATCGAGCCCGTAATAACTTCTGGTGGTCATACATGATCTCCAAGTATATTATACTGATTTGCTCCAAAAAGACGCCATAACAGCGGGGGAGCTGTTGACTCCCCCGCCCTCATGCACCAGAAACCGCCGGTAACTTTAGCCGTTCTTAATCGCGGCGTGGGCAGCAGCCAGGCGCGCGATCGGCACCCGGAACGGCGAGCAACTCACGTAGTTCAGGCCAGCGCGGTGGCAAAAATCGATCGACTGGGGATCGCCACCATGCTCGCCGCAGATGCCGACTTCCAGGTCTGGGCGGACCTTGCGGCCCTTTTCCACAGCCATAATAACCAACTGCCCCACCCCGATTTCATCCAGCGTCTGGAAGGGATTCTTAGGCAGGATGTTCAAGTCCGTCTCATCGGCATAACGGAGCAGGAACTTACGCTCGGCATCGTCACGGCTGATGCCAAAGGTCATCTGCGTCAGGTCGTTGGTGCCAAAGCTGAAAAACTCGGACACTTCGGCCATTTCGTCGGCGGTCAGCGCGGCGCGGGGAATCTCGATCATTGTACCGAACTTGTACTCGACCTCGATGCCCTTCTCCGCCATGACTTCCTTGGCGACCTCGACTAGCAGCGGCTGAATCTTCTTCATTTCATTAACGTGGCTGGTCAGCGGGATCATGACTTCCGGCTTCACCACGGTACCTTCTTTAGCGGCATCGCAAGCCGCCTCGAAGATCGCGCGGACCTGCATTCGGTTCAGGCCGGGCATGGTAATGCCCAGACGGCAGCCGCGCAGACCCAACATTGGGTTGACTTCGTCCATCTCGCGGACGACGTTCAGCAGTTTGCTCTTGTCCTTGTATTCCTGGGTGTCGGTCTTGCCAGCACCCCTGAGTTCGGCGACTTCATCGGTCAAATCCACCAGGGAGGGCAGGAACTCGTGCAGCGGCGGGTCCAGCAGGCGAATGATCACCGGCAGCCCGTCCATCGCCTTGAAGATGCCGTAGAAATCTTCGCGCTGCAGCGGCAGCAGCACCTCATCCAACACGCGATTGAATTCTTCTTCGGTCTCGGCCAGGATGGCTTCCTGGAATTTCTCGGTGCGCTCCCCCAGGAACATGTGCTCGGTGCGGCACAGGCCAATGCCCTGCGCGCCATAATTGCGGGAGCGGGTGGCCTGCTCGGGATCGTCGGCATTGGCCCATACCTGAAGGGTGCGGATTTTGTCGGCCCATCCGAGAATGGTCTTGAGGTCAACCTGGTCATCGAAGGAGGGGGCCACGGTGGGCAGCGCGCCCTTGAAGACTTCGCCGGTCCCGCCGTTCAGCGAGATGGTGTCGCCTTCCTTGATGACCTCCTCGCCGACCATGAATTCTTTCCTGGCAAGGCTGATCCTGATGTCTTCACAGCCGGCCACGCAGGGCTTACCAAGCTGGCGAGCTACCACAGCGGCATGGCTGGTCGCGCCGCCGTGCTGGGTCAGGATACCCTTGGCGGCGAGCATACCGTGCACGTCGTCGGGCGTCGTCTCAGGACGCACCAGGATAACAGACTTGCCCTCT
>DAOUEM010000632.1:0-1916 GCA_034430555.1 Anaerolineae bacterium
ACCAGCCCCTGTTCGATATGCTCAAGGACGTCTCAGTCACCGGTGCCAAGACGGCCCGCATCTACTATGGCTGCAACGGGTGGGTGACTCATCACAACATCGACCTGTGGCGCGGGACCGCTCCCGTGGATGCCGCCCGATACGGGATGTGGCCGATGGGAGGCGCCTGGCTGACGCTGCACCTGTGGGAGCACTACGCGTTCACGGGCGATCGGGAGTTTCTAAAGGAGTACTATCCCATTATGAAGGAGTCCGCCCGGTTCTTTCTGGATTTGCTGGTGGAGCATCCGACGCGGCATTGGCTGGTGACTCCGTTCTCGATGTCGCCTGAGCACGGGTACCTGGACGGCAACGGGCAAATGGCCTTTCTTTCGCCGGCGCCGACCATGGACGTCGCTATTCTGCGTGAGTTGTTCCCGTATTGCATCGAGGCGAGCCGGATCCTCGGCGTCGACGAAGAGCTTCGCGGCAAACTAAAAGCCGCCCTGACACGATTGCCGCCGTACCGGATCAATCGCCGGGGCTACTTGCAGGAATGGATCGAGGATTGGGAGCCCGGCGACCAGGGGCACAACTGCTCGCCCAACTTCACTTTCTTCCCGGGCAGTTCCATTCGTTTACGCCGCGACCAGCAACTGGCGGACGCTATCCTTAAATGGATGGAAACTCGGCAAGCGCGTGGGGGCTGGGTCTCCACCTGGTACATTTCCGTATGGGCTCGTTTCGAGCGGAGTGACAAGGTGGCTGAATTTATGCGCGGATTCATCCGGCGCTCGCTGGCCAATAACCTGCACAATCGTGGTTCCAATCAATCCGATGCCAGTTTCGGTTTCACCGCCGGCGTGGCCGAGGCACTGCTCCAGAGTCATGCCGGCGAGATCAGCCTACTGCCGGCGCTGCCGGCCGGATGGAACAATGGGTCGGTCACGGGTCTGCGGGCCCGCGGCGGATTCGAGGTCGATATCCAATGGCAGGACGGAACGCTCCATGCGGCGGAAATCCGCAGCCGCAACGGAGGGCGCTGCAACGTGCGCTCCGGCGAGAAAACGACAACGCTGTCGATTGAGCCGCAAGAGACTGTCCGCCTGAAGGCGGATCTGACCGTACGAACCGAGCAGGCAGATACCGCCCAAACGTCCTCGGCCGTACGCGCCGGCGACTATCATTTCGACGGGACTATCTCACGGGAGGTGCTGGAGAACTACCTGGACCGTTCAGTGACAATGGCTTATTTCCTGGTTACGGGAAAGCCGGAGGGCGGCCGGGAATATCTGTACAGGGAAGATGACATCCGCCTGATCCGGAACATCGGAGCCAAGTTCATCGGTCGTGCCATCTACCGCTGGAACGGAGAAGACCGCCTGAACGATCCCGGCTTCTGGGCGGAAGCAAAGGCGTTGATCGACAGGGTCCATGCGTTTGACCCGGATGTTATCTTCCAGGGATGCCTGTTCGAAACTATCAGCAGAAGGGTGGACAGCGTAAAAATTCCTGCCTGGGTGTTCGCCGAGTTCGGCCTGCCCGCCGAGGACCGGACATTCTCGTACGAAGCCATGCTCAACAAGGACGGCAAGCTGGTCAACCATTGGGGCCGGAGCAGCGTCCCCGATGTCACGAGGCTCGAAACACAATTATGGTTCTACTGCCTTGCCGGCTCGTACATCAATCTCGGCTGTGAGGCCCTTCATCTTGGGCAGGTGCGACTGATTGGCATGGCCGACCCGGACTTGAAGCAATGGTCGGGCCTGCTGGCGAGGATACGCGCTTATGCAAAGACCCATGCCTGCCGCCACATGGTGCTGCTTGATGCGCACGTGCCGACGTGGGGCATGATCGTCGACGGTGTGAGCCTTCTGGATTTCAATTCGTTTCCGCAGCGAATCAAAGAGGTACCCGACAAGCCTTACGAAGCGGTG
>DAOUEM010000633.1:0-10877 GCA_034430555.1 Anaerolineae bacterium
TCACATTTGATTGACTAGTCATTTATACTTCTCTTTCCTGAAAACACACAAGCCTTACATTTTACCAGTAGTCTCGGTAAAGGGATGACCACTTATTTACTATTGGTCGCGCGCACCTTATTGCGCACGTCGTCGGCTACTGAGGGCGATAGGCTGTAACCCAGCTTAGCCTGCGTCTTGACCGCCAGTTGGCTCAGGAGGGCGGCTTCTTCGTTGCGGCCTATCTCCGCCAGAATGACATTCAGGTACTGCGCGGCATCGTGCGCACTTTCATAAAGCGCCTGATTGCTCTCCAATACTTTCATAAACTGGGCGACGGCCCCTGACAGGTCATTCTTCTTCAGCAGCAGCGTGCCCAGGTTGGCATGGACGTAGCCCTGGCGCAGCGGGTCGAGGCCTTTGTCGAGTGCCTCTTCAAGTGAGCGAATAGCGCCATCAGTGTTTTTATTGTTCATCTGCTGAATCGCTTGCTGGAATGCGTCGCCGCCTGCACCTGGAACGCCCAGTTGACTGCTATCAATCAATGTCAGTGATGTATGTGACGTCGTAATGGGCGGCACGAGACTGCTATCCGGGACACTCACTGCAGGAGAGGGCGCTTCGGGCTCAGTGGTGACTGCTGGTGTCTCTTCCTCATCTGGAATAGTTTCCTCAGCAACAATGGAAGTTTCGACAACGGTGTCGGCAGCATCGGATTCTGGCTCTGGCGCGGGGGTTTCATCTTCGGGAGCGGGGGCTTCCGGCTCTGATTCCTGGTTGTTCTTTTTACTGACCTGCCCTCCGCTCTCGATCAACCACGAGCCACGTTTGTTGCCTGTCAGATCACAGTCTTCCACTGTGCCTTTGCCGTTATCGTGCACCCAAATGGCCTGATGCCCATTGCCATTGATATTACAATGGCGGATTGTTGGGGCGCTTTCCTCACAGATCCGTATGCCGGCGTAAGCATTGCCGAAGATGTCACAATCCTCAAGGATTCCTTGCCCCTGTTCAAATGCCCATACTCCATCCCCCCTACCATCACGAATTTTAGACTTCCGGAAAATGGGGTTGCTTCCTCTTGCGATTTGTACATTCGAATTAGTATTGCCATAGATATCGCATTCTTCTATGGTTCCTTGGGATTGCGAGCCTATGAATATTCCCACTGTTTTCCCATCATAAATCCTGGATTGAAGACAAGTGACTTTACTGCCATTGCTTACGGAAATCCCTGGGTTGGCATTTCTATAGATCTCACAGTCGGTAACGACTGCTTCGGCTTGTTCTCTTACGAGGATGCCAGCTGCGTATCCATTACGTACCTTACTACCGCGAATATTCAACCGACCTCCGTCTCTAACCTCTATTCCAGAAAGATGACTTGCGATGATATCACAATTCTCGATGAAGGCTGAGGCTCTATTGTAGACAAGCACACCCACCTGTTTTCTCATTTGGAAATGGTCGCCTTCAATATTGCAGCCTTTAAGTGTAACCTCGGACATAGGGCCTCGAACATTCACGCATGAGAGCCCTTTGTCTGTAATGTCACAATCCTCGATCAGCAGTTGTCCAACGACGACTTCCACTGCACATTTGGAAGGGTGATTGTGTACCAGAGTCAAATTACGTAAAGTGGCCTGATGCGTTTGCATCCGAAAACAGCCTTCACCGAAAGCGTCTTCCACAACGATTTCTTTGCGCGGCCCATCGCCGATAATTTCTACGCGTTTGTTGATGAGAATTGGGCCAGTCCTATATGCAGCTTCTGGACCGAATCGGTTGCGTGCATTATACTTGCCTGGTCGCACGAGAATACGATCTCCCTCGCGGGCAGCATTGATGGCTCCATAAATCGTTCGATACTGGCCCGAGGAATCACCATTGGCATCGATGATCAACGTCTGGGATTCCTGTTGTTTTGTGGAAACTGCGGACAACGGATCGTATGTCGTCTCCCCCTGGACATGCGTATCATAGTAGGAACGCAGCGCCGCATTAAAGTTCTTTACGAAATTCCCCCTGAATCTGTGGTAAACATAGTAGCCTGCTACAGCTGCAGCTAGGGCAGCTGCCGCAATCACACATCCTGAGTCGGGCATGCCAACCAAGTTGACAAGTACAGCCGCCAGAACGAACACGACTACTGCAACACCTCCGGTCACTATAAGTATGTTGCGTAGCGGCTTTTTTGCAGTTTGCAGGCAGTTCGGATGAGTAGGGTAAGAAAAGGTGATTTGGGACGTCCAGTTACCTATGGTGACTGAAAAAGTGTGTTTTTCAGTGTGTTGTGTCGATTGACCACAGAATATGCAATATGGTTCGATCAGCACTTCGCGCGGACCCGAGCGATTCATGGTTCATCCCCCTAGAAATCGGAAGTACAATAGGTTCTTATACAGATGTGTATTTCATTTGGCTTGCTGCCGGCTGTAGAGCGAGTGATGATGTCAACGCCGGTTGGGTGAGATATCAGTAACGATAAGGATATTTTACTGCTAGCAAAATATTGAAGCAAGTTACCTAAATTGCTATAGTTCGTAGAAGACAAATATCGTACAGCGATTGACCTGACCCCGTACTATCCAAAAATTAGTCTGAGCACGATTTCAGACAAAATTTAGCTAGAAAATTTGACAGTCCCTGCAAGAGCGGTAATCTTGCAGGGTTTTTGTATGGGTAGTGAACAGCGGAGTGGGGGAGCGGATGATATTTCGGATCATCTTGTTTGTGTGGGAATTTATGATGGATTTAGTATCAATTGGTGGAATGGGCAATGACGAGAAAGACTTGGAGATTCTACTCTTACGGCAGCAACTGCGGATCGTAGAGCGGAAACAGGAGCGAGGGCCGCAAATCCCACGTTGGCAGAAGGTGCCACTGGCAATGTTAGCAATGCGACTGAAGAATCAGGCAAGGGATGGAAAAACTGCGCTGGAAGAAAGCGTGAGGTTGTTCAAACCGGCAACCATGATTGGCTGGCATAGAGCGATGGTCCGGCGGAAATGGACGTACAAGCAAGGGAACAAACCAGGACGACCGCCAATCGAAAAAGAATTGGAACAACTGATCGTGCAGGTAGCCAGAGATAATCCCGATTTAGGTTATGAAAAATTGGCCGGAGAAATGAACAAGTTGGGTTATGATGTGGGCAAAACAACGGTGAGTACAGTGCTGAACCGGCATGGGATCCTACCAGCCCCGGAACGAGGGCGGCAGGGGAGCAACTGGCAGACCTTCCTGAATCACTACAAGGAGCAGTTTCTGGCGTGCGATTTCTTTACGGTCGAGACATTGTGGTTGCAGACGTTGTATGTCCTGTACTTCATTGAGCATGGAACAAGGCGCGTGTATCTTGCCGGATGTACAGCGCATCCGACCGGGGAATGGGTGACGCAGCAGGCCAGGCAGATGTCGTGGGAGTTACAAGACCGTGAAGAGCCAATAAGCTATCTGATCCATGATCATGACAAGAAGTTTCCAATGGCGTTTGATACCGTGTTTGAAGCAGAAGGTGTCGAGATCGTTGACATTCCATATCAGGCCCCAAACGCGAATGCGTTCGCTGAAAGGTGAGTGAGAACGGTACGAGAGGAATGCTTGGATAAGATAATCATCCTCAATGAGCGGCATTTGCACAGGACGTTACAAGAATATGTTACATACTACAACGCCAGACGACCGCATCAGGGGCTGAGCCAGGACAGTCCGCTGGGGTTGGCGCCAGTTATGCAAGAAGGGCCAGTCTGGCATCGGAAAGTGCTCGGCGGCATCATTCGGGACTACTATCGAGAAGCTGCATAGTGCTGATTTCCCCGTTGGATTAATTTATGGATAGTACGGGTCAAATTTGATGTCGATTTGCCCACAACTATCACGAAATTTGCTGATTTAAATCGGTTCGCCAACAGTATCAGTCCCTACGGCACCACCTCCCCCAGTCTCCACGGCACCACCGGTTTTATTATATAGTAGTTAGCGCTATTACTTGACATTTCAAACAACCTATATTATTCTGGACTTATGCGAGTTACTAATGCGAGATAGTTGATAGAATAATCAGCAGGGTCCGGGGGAATGACTAAGAAACGTGCGACTATGCGCGAAATTGCTGAACTAGCAGGTGTTTCTCGCACTACCGTCTCCTTTGTGCTGAATCAAACTCCTAACACCAACATCCCGGAAGAAACACGCGAACGCGTGATCAAGATCGCCCGTCAACTTAATTACGTAGCTAACGCCAAGGCAATCAATCTAGTCACGGGTCGTACCCAGACTCTCGCACTGGTGGTTCGCCAAACCAACCACCATTTGCCTGTGCAAGTGTTATTAAATGAAACGCTGTGCGGCCTAACCCAAGTGTTGGCCCCATCCGGTTATCACTGTATTGTGATACCCGATACTTCTTCCAGCGACTACGTGCAACTCGCCCGTTCTCAGAAAGTAGATGGCCTGATCATTTCAGAACCGATTCTAGATGATCCAATGATCCTGACCTTGTACGACGAGGGTATTCCTATCGTTCTCATGGGGACTATGGAAGGGGATCCGCTGCCTAGCATCGATATCGACATGGTGAAGTGTGCGGTTATGGCAGTGGAGCACCTTATTGCCTTGGGACACACACGCGTCGCCCATATCACGCACGGCCCCCTGACTTATGCTGCTGCTAGGGGACGGTTGGCCGGATACCGCAATGCCCTTGCGGCGGCCAATATACCGTTCGATGACGCTCTGGTACAGGAAGGCGATTTCATAGATGAAAGCGGTTATCAGGCGATGCAGATCTTGTTGGATCTACCAGAACGCCCCACCGCGGTATTTGCCGGTAGCGATACGATCGCCCTGGGAGCTATTTCAGCCATCCATCATCAGCACTTAAAGATACCTGATGACATCTCGGTGGTTGGCTTCGACGACATCCCGCTGATCAGCCACCTGGACCCTGGCCTGACAACTATTCATTTACCGGCGCTAGAGCTTGGTTGGCACGCGGGGAGAATCTTGCTAGCCCTGATAGCGGGCGAGCCGTTGCAGGACATCCACATACGGTTGGATACGATGTTGATTATCCGCGATTCAACCAGTGCTCCACCAAGTTAGGTTAGACACCTTGCCATCCTGACTGTCGAGCTTCTACGATTGCCGAATCATCAACGATTGTCGAAAGAGCATGAGATTGAAAGGAGGCCAAAATCAGCAACACAATGAAAGACCCCCATCAGTCCGTTTTCTTTTAATAAGTGCTAAAGAAGCACAAGTCAAGATAAAAGGAGCGAAGAAGAAATGCGTAGATTTACTGTCTTGCTGCTTATCCTCGCGCTGACCGTCCCGTTCATCCCTGCCGCTGCGCAGGAGGATATCTCCGGAACGACCGTCACGGTCTTCGCAGCCTGGACTGACGAAACTGAGGTCCAACGTGTCGAAGAGGGTTTCGCCGTCTTTGAAGAGCGCACCGGTGCTACCGTCGAATATACCGGCAGCAGCGACTTCGAAACCCTCATCCAGACCCGGATTGATGCTGGCGACCCGCCTGATGTGGCCTGCTTCCCGCAGCCCGGCCTGATGGCGCGGTTTGTCGACGATGCAATTGACCTGACTGACCTGATGGACGAGGACTACCTAAGAGACCAATACGCGGAAGCCTGGCTGGACATGGCCACCGTCAACGGCAAGTTGATCGGCCTGTGGCACCGGGTGACGCTCAAGAGCCTGGTCTGGTACTCACCGCAGGCCTTTGAGGACTACGGTTACGAGATCCCGGAAACCTGGGATGAGCTGATCGAACTGAGCGACCAGATCGTGGCCGACGGCTTCACGCCGTGGTATGCGCCGATGGAAAGCGGCAGCGCCACCGGCTGGGTCGGCACTGACTGGATCGAAGACATCATGCTGCGCACGACGTCCCTCGAAAACTACGACGCCTGGACGGTTCCGCAGTACAAGGGCCTGGAACGTCTGCCATTCACCTCTTCAGAGGTCGAACAGGCCTTCGAGTACATGGGCGAAATTCTGCTGAACGAAGACTACATGTTCGGCGGCACCGAGGCCATCCTGGGCGTGAGCTTCTTCGACTCCGGCATTCCGCTGCTGGCCGACCCGCCCGATGCCTTCCTGGTGAAGCAGGGCAGCGCCATGCCGCAGTGGCTGGACGAGGACCCCGAGGTTGGACCTGAAGGTGACCTCAACTACTTCTACTTCCCACCCATCGATGAAGAATACGGCCGTCCGGCACTGGTAGCCGGTGACGTGTGCGCGGTCTTCAATGATCGTCCGGAAGTCCGCCAGTTTGCCGAGTTCCTGGCGACGGCTGACGTGCTGGAGCCATGGGTGAGGGCCGGTGGCGCGCTGTCTCCCCATAACGATGTTGAGCTGGACTGGTATCCTGAGGTCGACCGTGGCGTAGCCGAGATTCTGGCCAACGCGACCGCCTTCCGCTTCGACGGCGGCGACCTGCAGCCTACCCCGGTTGGACAAGGCTCCTTCTGGGAGGGCGTCGTCAACTACATCAGTGGCGACCCGCTCGACGAGGTGCTGGAACAGATCGATGCGGCCTGGCCAGAAGAATAGAACAAGTGACGTCACACATCGTTGACACACCACGGAAGTGGTGACTGTCACGAGACAACCACAGCAGGGCAGTTTTCAGAACTGCCCTGCTGCACACTCTTCAACCACATACCGGTGCGTCGCTCAGCGTGGTATAGTGTAAGGAGTCCAAATCATGACATCTGCGAATCAAGCGGGATCTCGCGGATTATTCGGGTTTTCTACTGCCGATTTCTTGACGTTGATCTGCGCCGCGCTCATGCTGATCGCCTTCTTTATGCCCTGGATTACGTGGGGCGACACAACCTACAGCGGCATGCGCCTGGCCTCGGGCAAACCAACCGAAGAATACCCCTTTGACGTCGCTACCCTATCACTGATACCATTGGTGGCGATCATCGGTGGTGGACTAGCCCTGATAAACATTCTCAATCCAAGGTATCGGTCCAGGTCCATCAACCTGATCCTGGTGGCTGGTATAGTAGGCCTCGTGCCATTCGTCGTATTTTTTGCCCAAAATAACCAGATAGAAATCGACGCCACTGGCCAGGCCAGCATTGGATTCTGGATTGCTCTCCTGGCAACGTTGGGCCTTGTCCTGCAGGCCTTCGTCCCCCGCCCGGAGATAGACCTGGAAAGCCTTGGCGAGACAGATATCCTGACAGCAGGTCCACTGCGGATCGTCGTCTCCTTTGTGGTGCCAGTGCTTACCTTCATCGTCCTGCGTTGGAGCTTCATCTTCATGCGGGATGTAGATGCTAACCGGCTGGCCATCGGGGCCGTTGCCATCCTGGTCGGCGTGGGTGGTGTCTGGGTGCTGTTTATTCTGACCAACTACCTGGTGGAACAGCTGCCAATGACCGCGCGCGATCGGGTTCGTCCGTTCGTATTTGTCGGCCCAGCCCTGGTGATTTTATTTGTTTACCTGATTTACCCGATGTTTAACACGTTATACCTGAGCTTGCTTGGGCCCGAGTCTGAAAGATTTGTCGGCCTGGATAACTATGTAAGGGCGTTTAGTGAACCTGACCTACTCATCATTTTGCGGAACAACGCTTTGTGGATCGTGCTGGTTACCAGTTTCGCAGTCGGTTTTGGCCTGATCATTGCAGTGCTGGTCGATCGCATTGGCCGCTGGGAGCCTATCGCCAAATCGCTGGTGTTTGTGCCCATGGCGATCTCCGCGGTCGGCGCCAGCGTGATCTGGAAGTTCATGTACTTCGTCCGAGCCGAGGAACAGACCCAGATTGGACTGCTCAACGCCGCTATTACGGGCTTAGGAGGAATGCCGACCAACTTCCTCGAAAACCGGTCGATCAACAACTTTGCGCTGATCACCATCATGATCTGGTTGCTGACCGGTTTTTGTATGGTGGTTTTATCGGCCGCGATCAAAGGGGTACCTACAGAATTACTGGAGGCGTCTCGCATCGACGGAGCCAACGAAATCCAGGTATTTACCCGAGTGATCGTCCCGGTCATCCGGCCAACCATCGTGACCATCGGAACCACCGTTTTGATCATGGTGCTCAAAGTATTCGACATCGTGTACGTAATGACCGGCGGGCGACGAGAAACACAGGTGATCGCCAACAGAATGTTTCTGGAGTTGTTCCGAGGCGGCAGCATCGGCCTCGGCAGTGCCCTAGCCATGATCCTGCTTATTGCGGTCTCACCGGTCATTATCAGTAATCTCCGCGAACTGCGGCTAAGGAGAGGATAAGCAACCATGGCATCGCAATTCGTTTCCCAGGGAGCACCGCAGTCCAGACTGCAGAGAATTCTCACGGCAGCCCCGGTTCGTGTTGCTGTGTTGTTGATCGTGGTGTTATGGTCGATCCCAACGGCAGGTGTGCTTATCAGCTCATTCCGTACACCGAACGAGATCAATACTACTGGCTGGTGGACCGCAGCCGGACCCCGCACCAACCCGGAGTACGAGACGCTGGTGCAGCGCGTGGAGCAATCCACAACCTTCGCTGAACGTACCCAGATTCAGCTGGAGGAGGCGCAGGCGGCCCAGGAAGCCGGCGTTACCGATGAGATGATGGCTGAGGCACTGGCAGCGGCTACCGACGACTTAGAAGAGGCTGTGGCTGATGCCGAAGCCGACCTGGCAGACGCGCAGGCTGCACTCGACGCTAATGAAGAAGGCGCTCAGGACGCTTTCGACGAAGCAAGCACTGCCCTGGCCGCCGCCCAGGCTGCTCTGGATGCAGGAGTCGATGAGGCGGCGATCCGCACCGCTTTAGAAGCGGAACTGGCGGGTGATGTGCAGTCAGCAGAGGACCGAGCGGCCAGAGCAGCGGAAAGACTCGAAGAAGACCGGGTCGCCCTGGAAAATGCCGACATCCCCGAATCATTCGGCATCGGTTCCGCCGGGTGGAACGAACAATGGACCCTGCAAAACTATCAGGCCGTCATCAACGCCAATGGCATGGGCAACGCGTTTCTCAACAGCTTACTGGTGACCATCCCTTCGGTGGTGATTCCCATTACGATTGCGGCCTTCGCGGCGTATGCCTTCGCCTGGATGCAGTTCCCGGGACGGGACCTGTTCTTCGCAGTCGTGATTATCGCGATGGGGGTGCCTTTGCACCTGGCGCTGGTCCCGATACTGCGCCTGTACCTGGGCGCGGACCTGGGGGGAACCTTCCTGGGTGTATGGTTGGCACATACCGGTTTTGGCCTTCCCCTGGCCATTTACCTGATCTACGGGTATATGGTCACGATACCAAAAGACATCATGGAGTCAGCCCATATTGATGGCGCTTCTCCGTTCACCGCCTTCACCCGGCTGATTCTTCCGCTTTCGGTCCCCGTGATCGCGTCATTCGCCATCTTCCAGTTTCTATGGGTGTGGAATGACCTGCTGATCGCGCTGGTGTTCCTGGGTACCGAGTCAAAGAACGCTGTGCTGACGTCGCAGCTGTCTGAACTGGTGGGATCCAAGGGCCAGGATTGGGAAGTGCTGACGGCTGGCGCCTTCATCACGATGATCATTCCTCTGATCATTTTCTTTGCACTCCAGCGCTACTTTGTGCGTGGTTTGATGGCCGGTTCGGTTAAAGGCTGATCCGTGAACAATGTTGCCTATCTATATCGAACAGGCATTTACTGGCGATTCTGAGAATCATGGCAGATCGCCGGTGTTTTCTTGAAAGGTAAATGCGCAATGGCCTGGTCGTACTATCCGAAAACTAATCTGAGCATGTAATCTGGCTAGAAACCGGAAACAAGCAGCTTGACAGACCCTGCAAGAACGATAATCTTGCGGGGTTTTAGTATGGGGCTGCACCAGGGAGTAGGGGAGTAGATGGTTTATCGGATGATGCTGTTTGTGTGGGAATTCATAATGGATTTGATGACAGTATGTGGAATGAGTAGTGACGAAAAGGACCTGGAGATCATGCTCTTGCGGGAGCAACTGCGGATCGTGGAACGAAGACAGCAACGCGGACCGCAGATACCCCGTTGGCAGAAGGTGCCATTGGCGATGTTGGCCGTGCACCTGAAGAAACAATCGAGCGATGGGCGTGCCGCCTTGGAGAGAAGTATGAGGTTGTTCAAGCCAGAAACGGTAATTGCTGGCATCGGGCAATGGTGCAGCGGAAATGGACATACAAGCAGGAGAGAAAACTTGGACGACCGCCAATCAATAATGAACTCGAACAGCTGATCGTACAGGTAGCCAAGGATAATCCTGGTCTCGACTATGAGAAGCTGGCAGGGGAGATGCGCAAGCTGGGCTACAAAGTGAGCAAGACAACGGTTAGTGCGGTGTTGCAGCGATATGGGATACTACCAGCCCCAGAGCGGGGTCGGAGGGAAAGTTCATGGCGGGCCTTCCTGACCCACTATAAGGAGCAGTTTCTGGCGTGCGATTTCTTTACAATCGAGACATTGGGACTGCGAACGTTGTACGTGCTGTTCTTCCTGGAGCACGGGACAAGGCGAGTCCACTTGGCAGGCTGTACGGTGCACCCCACGGGTGAATGGGTGACCCAGCAAGCGCGACAGCTGTCATGGGAGTTACGGGATCGCGAATTCCCGATACACTTTCTGATTCATGATCATGACAGCAAATTCACGGCAGCGTTTGATACCGTGATTGAGTCAGAGGGGGTTGAAATCGTTAACATCCCATACCAGGCGCCAAATGCTAATGCATACGCCGAACGGTGGGTGAGAACGGTGCGGGAAGAATGTCTGGATAAAGTCATCATGCTCAACGAACGCCATCTGCACAGGACGTTGCGAGAGTATGTGAACTACTACAATGCCAGAAGACCACATCAAGGTCTTGGCCAGGACAGCCCGCTTGGGATGGGGTCGGCCCTCTGTGC
>DAOUEM010000634.1:0-5267 GCA_034430555.1 Anaerolineae bacterium
AACATCCACGCCAGAATGACCTGGTTACGGGTCGCACCAGTGGCGGCGGCCACCTCGTCCAGGGCGGCCAGGCGCGCCGTCTGGTCGGGGCCTTCATAGCCCGGCGGGAAGTCCCGATCCTGGCGGGTGTACGCGCCGCTGAGCAGTGGGGAATAGGCCAGCAGGGTCACGCCCTCGCCGCGGGTGTAATACAGGAGATCGTCGTTGACGGCCATTTGTGGGGAGAAGTCCGCGCCGGGTTTGGGGCGCAGATAGCTGTAGCGCTGCTGCACACAGCAAAACTGCGCCCAATCATTCGTGCGGCTGATCCAGCGGGCCTTCTCCAGCCGCCAGGCGCTGTAATTGCTGGCCCCCAGGTAACGCACCTTGCCGGCCTGCACCAGCCGGTCGAAAGCCTCCATCGATTCTTCCAGCGGTGTGGTTGGATCGTCCACGTGCGCGTAGTACAGGTCAATGGTCTCGATGTCCAGGCGGCGCAGGCTCTTTTCACACTCCGCCTCGATCTGGCGGGCGGAGAGACCAAGGCGCTGCTCCGAATAGTGGAAACCTACCTTACTAGCGATGAACAGGTCCTGGCGGTTACCGCGGGCCTGCATCCACTCGCCCAGCAGAGTTTCGCTCTCGCCACCACCACAGCCTGGAATCCAGCGGGCGTAGATGTTGGCTGTGTCGATGAACGTCCCGCCTGCCGCCGTGTACTGGTCCAGCAGTTGATATGACGTTTCTTTGTCTTCGCGGCTGCCAAACATCATCGCACCCAGGCAAAAGGCGCTGACCTGCTCACCAGTCTTACCCAATGGTACGGTTTTCATCGCAGTTCCCTTCGTTGCCAGAAGTCGCCTCGCATATCCTCTATTGTAAAGTATACTTGCCGGATAGGACATTCCGCACAAGCGAACGACAGAACCCCGGATATTCCAGCCTCCGGTTGGTTGATTTACAGCAGGAGCAATCGGCCACTCAGACAGCAGCTTTCACTGGCACAGGCTGTTCCGTCTCCATTACAGGTCTGCCTTCTTTAGCCGCCATCAGTCCGACAATGCCAACAAGCGCCATCGCCGCCCAAAACAGGAAAGGCAAGCTGGGGGAGATCGTTGCCAAGCTGTTGCCGATTGGTGGTGCGAACAAGTTCCCGATGCCAGAGAAGATCAACACAAAGCCGGTGGCTGTACCAGCCAGCGCACCGACGCCATCCGATTCGGCAATCATCGTGATGAACACCGCCATGAAGCCATCGCGCATCATCCCAGCGAGTCCAACCGCCACCAGCACCAGCGTGCCTTCCACCACCGTCAGCAGTCCAAAGCCGATGGTGATCATCACGGTCATCACGAGCAGCAGCCACTTTCTGGCGCCCAACCGGTCCGACCAGAGTGCGATCGGCACGACACAGATCATGCTAACCAGGTGAAACAGCGACAGTGTCCCGTCGGCGGCGCTTTCCTCCCAGCCGACCGACCGCAAATACAGCGGCAGGTAGCCCAGCACGCCCTGAATCGCACCGCTAATACCCAGGATGGCCCAGCCAAGCCACCACATATTGCGTACCCGCGCCACAATGGTGATCATCTGAGGGATGGACTGACCTGACGACGAGGGTATGCCAGTCGTACTCACATCGGGTTCGGACCGGGCAAAATACCAGGGAATGCTCAGCAGTATAGCAAGGCCACCATACAAAAGCAGCACATAACGCCAACCACCAATCAGGAGGGAAACCTTCACGCTGATGAGCGCCCCCAACATGAATCCTACCGCCATGCCCATCGACGTGACGCCGTTCGCCATGCCCAGTTGGCGCTGGCTGAACCAGATGCGAGTCACCTTGATAGTGTTCATAGGAACCATCGGCGACATAAAGCCAAGGAGCATCACCGTAAGCGCCAGGGTAAGGGCATTACCGGATGTCCCTCGCAGTGCTGCGGTGGTTCCGCTCAGCAAGCACGCCCAGATGAGCACACGCTGCGGTCCGAATCGGTCGCCAATGGCACCACTAAACAGTGTCGTGACAATCCCTGGCAGGGAGCCGATCCCCCAGATCAGGCCCACCTCGGTCAGCGACAGATTCAGATCGAGGGAAATTTCTTCAAACAACACAGACATGCACATGCCCGGCATGGCAGTGACCAGGGCATTGGTGACGGCCGATAATCCCAGCATATACCAGCGATAGCGACTCTCTTTTGGGTGATGGTTGGCCATACGATGGATTTCTCCTCGGCAGGTAACAGCAGGAGTATAGCGCCATTCGATAACTTGCCTATAAACTGGATGTCCATGCCATCAGTTGCTCGTTTCACCAACCCATCAGCAACAGGACAATAGCCATGTTCACCCCACCCCACCCCGAATCCTTCAACCCGCTGGTATGGGAGATCGTGCGGCAGGTCCCGGCGGGTAAAGTCACCAGCTACGGCCAGATCGCCTCGATGATCCCGCCGCCGCCCGGCATGGACCCGGCGCGGTATATCCACGTGCGGGCGCGCTGGGTGGGCACGGCCATGCGCCTGGCCATCGGCGAGGACCTGCCCTGGCACCGTGTGATCAACAGCCGGGGCACGATCAGCCACCTGCCCCAGCCCGGCGCCCGCGACGAGCAGCGCGCCCGACTGGAAGCGGAGGGCGTCGTATTTGGTGACAACGAGCGCGTGGATTTTAAGCAGGTCGGGTGGGTAGGCCCGCCGGACGACTGGCTGGAGGCGCGCGGACTGCTGCCGCCCAAATCCCTGACGTAAAACGGGCAGCGGGGCCGCCCATCACCCCCCCCCCGCCCCTTGGAACGCCGGTCAAACGCCGCCGGCTACTGGCCGCGGTTAGGGGCCGCAGCTACAGGCCGCGTTTATTGGCTGAAAGTTGCCAGCGTATTGAGGTAGTAGTCCGGCAGGCCGATGTCAAAGCGGTTGCCGTCGATCATCAGGCCGAGGAAGCCGTCCTCCTGGCGCAGGCGGTCCAGCGCCGACGTCAACTGGAACTCGCCGCGCTCGCGCACGTTGTTTTCGATGTGTTCTTCCAGGGTGTCGAATAACTGCGGCTTGATGATATACTGCCCAAAGAGCGTCAGGTATTCGCCTTCCGGCAGGCCGGGCACGCGCAGGTTGCTGCGGGCGTAGTCCACGGTGGGCTTTTCCGCAAACTCGGTGATGTTTAACTCGGCATTTTCTTCCAACCAGATGCCGGTCACTGTGCCAAAGCTGCCGATCATGTGCTCCGGCGTGCGGCGCAGCCCGACCACGCTGATGCCGTGTTTGTTGAAGGCGTCGACCATCTGCCGGGCGCAGGAGCGGTCCCCCTCGGAACGGTAGATGTGATCGCCCAGCATCAGCAGAAACGGCTCGTCGCCCACGGCCTGGCGGGCGCAGTACACGGCATGCCCGAAGCCCTCCTGCATATCCTGAGAGACGAAGGTGACACGCCGCCCGATCTCCAGCAGCTGCTTGGAATAGGCCTGGAAGTGCGGCGGCAGCTTGTTGTAGTTTTCGATGGTGACCTGGGTATTAAAAAACGAGTGGAAGGCTTCCAGGTCGTGCTCCTGCACGATGATGATCACCTCGTCCATGCCGGCGTTGAGCGCTTCTTCCACAATCAGCAGGATGGCCGGCTTGGCGATGCCGTCGCGGTCCACGATGGGGAACAGCTCTTTTTTGGCGGCCTTGGTGGCCGGGAAGAGGCGCGTGCCGAAGCCCGCCGCCGGGATCACCGCTTTACGCACCCGGGACCCGCTGGACAGCGTCAGCTTCAGGCAGGGCATCGCCAGGTCGCGCTCGATGATCTCGATCACGGCCTGCTGGTCGGCCTCGCTGCGGGCGATGAACTGGGCGGTGCCGTCCCCCTGCGAACCGACTCCCTTGCCGCCCCAGACATGCGACTTGAGCGGCTCGTAACCCAGGACCTGGTGCAGCACGGGCGCATTCAGCTCGTCCGGGCAGGCGGGCGCGGCGTAACGGTCGAAGAATTCCTGCGCCTCGATCATCAACGCGCCCAGGCGCTCGGCATCGCTGGCCTGGAGGGCTTCCACCGCCTGGTGGACGATGCGCTTGTTGATCGGACCCAGCAGCTGCTGCACGCCCTCTTCCTTCTCGTTATCGGCGAAGGGATAACTGCGATTGAGGTCCATGAGGATTTTCATCGTGTCTTTTTGCGCCTGGAGGTCCACGATCACAAAATGCATCGCCTCTTTGACGCGCAGTTCGTCGGTGTCCAAACGCTCGCCATCGAAGGTCATGAGCACCGGGCGATTGCCGAAGGCGCAGCCCTGGTCCATCCGGCCACAGCGGGACGGCGTCATGATCTCGCCCTGGTAGGCCAGCTCCATCTCCCCCCGGATGGTCATCTTGAGGTCGTACACCCGGTTGAAGGCCCGCGCCGTCAGCACGCAGATAGCGGCGCTGGAGGACAGGCCTTTCTTCATGGGCAGGTCGGTCTGGTAGTTGTCGATCACCAGCCCGCGCACATGGTAGTTGGTCAGAATCTGGTAGGCCACGCCGGCCATGTAACTCCAGAAGCCGCCCTTCTCCGCGTCGGCCAGCAGGGCCCTGGCCTCCATGGGAATCTCGTAGGGTCCCCGCCGCTCGCCGTCCGGCGTGGTCGAAGTCAGCACCAGCGCGCTCGGATGCGGCTTCACCTCGGCGTAGATGCCCTGGTTGGTACCGCAGAGCAGCGCGTAACCTTTTTCAACGTCGGCGTTGATGCGCCGGTAGCCGCCGGCCCAATCCGAATGCTCGCCGAACAAGCAGATGCGTCCTGGTACGAAGATTTTCAAAACACATGCTCCTGACTTGGTATTCTCACAGGCAGGTGACCGCCACCCCGACCTATATTATCCCAGAAAACCGCCCAATCCTCACTTATTCCTGCCAGGTGAGCTGGCGCCCATCCCGCCACCAGACCGCCGTCTTGCCGCAGTTGAGCGCCTGAAAACCCAGGGCCTGGTACAGGCGGCGGGCCGGGTTCACCATCGTGACGGCCAGGGCCATCGCCGGGAAATTCGCAGCGCGGCTGATCGCCATGCAACGCGTGACGAGCGCCCGTGCCAGTCCGCGCCGCTGGTGACGCGGATGCACGCCCAGGTCGGCCACGAAAGCCATGGTGGTCATGTCCACCACGGCCATGTACCCGGCTACACTGCCATCTGACGCCAGGGCCACCAGGCTGCCATCGTCGTACCAACGCCGCATGTCCTCGTGACGACCGGCCCGGATGTCGCGCAGGCTTTCGACCAACCGGTCAGGCCGCGCCTCGACCACGACCAGCGCATCGATGCCGCCCGC
>DAOUEM010000635.1:0-5407 GCA_034430555.1 Anaerolineae bacterium
CTGAGGGCGGTGGGTCTGTGGCGCGGCCTGGCTTAACCGACCGCGCCGTCCCCGTTGATGGGCAGCTCCTCGTCGTCATCGATATCGTCTTCATCCTCATCGATATCGTCGTCGAGGTCGTCCGCTTCTTCATCGTAAAATTCGCTGGTGTCCGGTTCGTCGTCTAGCTCATCGTCGACGGGGGCTTCCTCGACGTCGGACTCTTCGTCTTCGCTGGTCTCGGTCTCTACCGGCATGTCGAGTGCTTCTAACTCGTTTTCGATCACCATGCCGGATTCCGCCATCTGGAACGCTTCGATCTCGGCTTCATCTGGCGCTTCCGGCGTCACGTCCGCTGCCAAAGGCTCGAATTCGGCCTCGGCGGGTTCGTCTGCTGCTTCCTCCGGTGGGGCGGGCAGTGAAGGCATTTCGATGTCTTGCAGCGCGGCTTCGTGGCTGACCATCGTGATCTTGCCGTCGATGAACGCGCCTTCTTCCGTGGTGATCGCCTTGGCGTTGATGTCGCCCCACACGCGGCCCGTACGAAGAATTTGTATCTTGTTGCCGTTGACGTTACCGCGTACGGCCCCGGCGATGGAGATGTTGCGCGCGTTGATATCGGCCGTGATTTTGGCGGTTTCCCCCACCAGCACGTTGCCGTCCAGTTCCATGGTGCCTTCAAAGATGCCATCCAGCCGGACGTTGCCCTGGCTGTGCAGTTCGCCCTTCAGGCTCGTGCTTGCGCCCAGCACCGTCTCAAAGCCGACCGGTTGGCGTGCGGCGGTTGGGGTTTGGGCGACCGGCTCCGGGGGCGTGGGTTTTTGCGGCGCTTGCTGACGACGTCCTCCAAAAAACGACATGCTAACCCTCCCTGCAACAAAACCTGTCTCACCCGGCAGGATACCGCCTTTCCAGGGGCGTGTCAAAGATATCGCGCGGGGGCCGCCAGTACGGACATGGCGGGTGCGATCGCCGGCTTCGTGATCGCACCCGCCCGGATGAACGATGGAGGTGCCGCCTGCCGGTATCCCTTACAGGATATCGTAGGCGTCGTCGTTTTTCGGCTTGCGCTTGGGTTTCTCGTCGCCTGCTTCGTCGGCGCCGCCGCAGCCGGTTTTCATAAACGGCGGCTTGAAGGTGAGGCCGAACAGCATACTCAGGCCGATCAGGATCAGCAGCAGGGCGAAGTTAAAGCCGACCAGGAACAGCAGTCCCAGCCCGAACATCCACAGCGCGCCCTGCACGCTGGTCCATTCCTGACCTTCTGCCAGGCCGCGCGACAGGCTGCTGGCCCCGATCACAAACAAAATACCGGGGAAGAAGGGTAAAGGCGTCAGGAAAAGCAGCGCCAGCCCGATCAGGAAAACGCCGCCGGAGACCTGGTCCACGCGGTCCTTGGGCATTGTGTGTGTGGTCATGATGGATACCTCCCAATAGCAATTTTGACTTTGTTATTGTGTCTACCCTGTTATACGCGGCCCCCGGCGGAAAGTTGCAGCGGCCATGACAAAAAAAAGGACGGGGAGCGGCCCCGTCCTGCGATTTGATGCGAGGTAGTCGCCTGCTGTCAGTTGGTCTTGTTCAGCGTCATCCGGTACTCGCCGGCAGAGGCGCCCGCCGACACCTCGTAGCGGGTAATCACGATCAGGTACTGACCGGGGGCGGATAGCGTGTAGGTCAGCAGCGAGTCCGTGCCGATATTGGCGCCGTCGTCGTCCTCCGCGATGATCGTGCCGTTCGCGTCCATGAGGTAGATGTAGGTGTCCAGGTCGCCGAGCGTGGATTCCGCCGATATCTGGACCACGTCGCCCGCCTGCCCGTTGAACACGTAGGTGTCGGCGAAGTCGGCGTTGTTGATGATACCATTGGCCAGCGCGCCGTAGACGATGGGGACGTCCAGCGCCGGGTTGCGCGGTGGCAGGGCGCTGGCTTCCGGCGCGGGCGTGTTGGTGATCACGACCGGACCGGGCGGCGGCGTGGCCGTGACGACGATCGGCCCGGAGGGCGTCGCCGTGACCACGATCGGGCCGGCCTGGGTGGACGTGGCCGTCGGGAACTGCGACGTGGCCGTGACGATCAGCGGCGTCCAGGTCGGGGTCGGCGTTGGCGTGACGATCATCGCCGTCGGCAGCGGCGTCTCGGTGGCCACCGGGTTGTTGACCAGCACCACGTGGTCCAGGTTGGCGTAGCCGCCGTCGTTGGTGACCACGTTCAGGCGCAGCGTATACGGCCCGTTGGGGAGCTGGCTCACGTCCCAGCTGCCCAGCAACTCCGATGTGCTGTGCATGATCGTGTAGGGGCCGTCAATCAGCGCGAATGCTTCCGGCGCCGGGCCGATACCGTACTCGATCTGGTAGCGGTTGAAGTTAAAGACCACCACGCGCCCCCGCACCTCCACCAGCCCCTGGACTTCGGCGTTGGGCACCGGCCAGTCGATGATGATGGTGGGCGTTTGAATGTTGGGGTTGCAGGACTCGGTAGGGATCGGTTGGGCCGGCAATGGGATTCTGCGGGCTTCCGCCCAGGCCTGCCCGGCCCCCGTATTGTTGATCCAGGCGAAGGCGGTTGCATCGCTGATGTTGAGGAAGGTTTGCTCGTCCGTGAAGTTCGGGCAGAACTCGTTGGCGACCAGCCCGGTCAGCGTATCGACGCGCGCCGAACGGAAGAGGTCGTTTTCCGGGCCGGGCGGGAGCTGGGCCTGCGCCACCAGTTCCTGCCGGCGGTTCAGGCATTCGGCGGAGGGCAGCGTGCCCGAGTCGGCGCAGATTTCGATCGTGCCCACCCCCGCCGGCGGGTTGAACTGCAAGGCCGGTTCCCGCTGGAGCACGGTGGTGATCACGCGGTTCCAGATCGGCGCCGCGCCGGAGAAACCGCTGGTATTGCTCATGGGGGAATTATCGGTATTACCGTGCCACACCCCGACCACCACGTTGGGCGCGTAACCGATCGTCCAGTTGTCGCGGTTGTCGGTGCTGGTGCCGGTTTTGGCGGCCACGCTGTAGCCGGGAATGTTGAGCGTGCTGTTCCGCCCGAACTCAGCGCTGCGGGCCACGTCGTCGCTCAGGATGTGCGTGACCAGGTAGGCGTGCGCCGGCTGGATGACCTGCTGCGCCTCTGGCCGGGCCGGCAGCGGAATTTCGTTGCCGGCGTTATCCGTGATGGCCGTGATGGCGTACGGTTGAACACGCTGGCCGTTGTTGGCCAGCACGCCGAAGGCCACCACCATGTCGATCAGCCGCACGTCGAAGCCGCCCAGCGCGCCGGACAGCCCCGCTTCCTGCGGTGGTCTGCCGGGGAAGGTCAGGCCCATCGTCTGCGCCACCTGGACGAAGCGGTCCACGCCAACGAAATCCAGCGCCTTGACCGCCGGGATATTGTAGCTGTTGGCCAGTGCCGTGCGCACCGACTGCGGTCCATGGAAGCTGAGGTCGTAGTTGTCCGGGCAGTAGCCGCCCCAACACGTATCCGTATCCCATACGACCGTGCCGGGATACCAGTACTGCCCCTGGTTATTGCCCTGGAAGGCGGTCACGTACACCAGGGGCTTGATCGAGGAGCCGGGCTGCTGCGGCGTGAAGGCTACGTTGACCTGCCCGTCGATCTCCTCGTTATTGAAGTCGGCGCTGCCGATCATCGCCAGGATACGCCCGTCGCGGGGGTCCATCACCACTACGCTGGCGTTGTTGCCGCCGCGTCCCTGCGAGGCCAGCGTGGCCAGGTGATCGTTGACAGCCGCCTGCGCCGTGTCCTGGACGGATGGGTCGATGGTGGTGAACACGTTGAACCCGGCGCGGTAGATGTCCGCCAGGCCGTAGTTCTCCTGCAGTTGCTGCGCCACGAAGTTGACGAAGTGCGGGTAGCGCGACCGGTTGGCCGGCACGCTGTAGTTGCCGACCTCGACCATGGCCCGTTCCACCAGCGCCGCGTCGACCGTTTCTTGCGTGACGCAGAACGGCCCCGTGCTGGCATACGGCGCGTGCTGGAACTCGATGCAGCCCTGCTCCAGCATGTGGTTGATGACCGCGTTCATGCGCTCGAACACCGCGTCGCGGTTGGTGACCGGGTCGTAGATGGCCGGCGCGCCCACGATGGCCGCCAGGAAGGCCGACTGCGGCAGGTTAAGGTCGCGCGCGCTGATGCCGAAGTACGTCTGGGCGGCGGCCTCTGCCCCGTAGGCCAGGTTGCCGTAATAAATCTCGTTGAGGTACAGCTCTAAGATGTCATTCTTGGAATAGCGCCGGCCGATCTCGGCGGCGATGATCGCCTCGTCGATCTTCCGGGCATTGCTGATCTCGGTGCGCCGCTCCGGCTCCAGCACCAGGATTTTGGCGAGCTGCTGCGTGATCGTGCTCGCCCCGGAGATGATGTCACCGCCCTGTTGGACATTCTGGAAAGCGGCGCGGATGATGGCCGTCAGGTCCCAGCCGGGGTCCTGGTAGAAGCGTTCGTTTTCCGTGGCGATGGTGGCGTGGATCAGGAAGGGGCTGATCTCTTCCAGCGGGACGCTGATGCGGGCGCCGCCGGTCGGGTCGTTGATCTGGGTGAGCAGGTTGCCGTTCACGTCGAAGATGCGCGTCGTCTGGAAGTTGCCGGCGATGGTGGACAGCTCGTCGATGCGATCGCTGTAATTGCCGGCGCGGCCCATGTAAAAGAGCACACCGCCGACGATCACGACCAGGGACAGCACCAGCGTCAGCACCGCGCCGATCACCAGGACACGCGTGATCAACGTGCGGCGGCGGGTGGCCTGTTCGTCCTGTACCTTGCGGTAGAGGTCGGATTCGTCCGGCGCGTAGGCGTCGTAATCCGGCTGCAGCGGGTCGCGCCCGGCGGCGGGGATGGCGGCGGCACCGGCGGCCTGGTGGGGCATGGTGGTCTGGCCGCCCAGTTCGCCAAACTGCACCGCCGACGCTCCGACCAATGTGGCTTCGGGGTCCTCCCGTGGGACGCGGTGCACGACCGGCATGCCATCCTCGTCGAGCGTGATCGATACGTCCGGCTCGTCATCCACACCCAGCGCTGCTGCGCCGGCTTTCTGGCCGGCGGCGCCCGGCGTGGAGAGACGCGGTCGTTCCGCCTGGACCCACTGGCCGTTGTCGAAGCGGTACCACACGTCCGACTCCATGCCGACCATCCACCACACGCCCTGCTCGTCCAGGATCATCAGCTTGCGCAGTTCGGCCTGCAGGGCCTCGTGGCTGAGCACGCCCTGCTGGTACATCTCGCGCAGCCGGTGCACCTGCTCCTCGACGTTGTCGAACTGGGCGATAAGCCGGGCCAGCGGCGTGGTCGCTTCCGGTTCCGGCGTGGGTTCTTCCCCGCCTGGCAGGCCGGGCGCGCCCAGCAGGCCGGGTCCGGCTTCTTCTTCGGCTGCCGGGATGGCTTTGCCCGTCAGCTCCGCGACTCGAGCCGCGGCAATCGCCGCCGG
>DAOUEM010000636.1:0-3942 GCA_034430555.1 Anaerolineae bacterium
GCGCTTCGGTAGCGATAGCCTCGAAGTTGATGTCCGGGTGCTGTACTGACGAGGTGCAGTCCATCAGGAAGCGCGTCCGTTCGATGATGTCCGACTGTCCCTGGAAGTATCGCATGAATGATGTCACCGTTTCCAGCACGCAGTGGCTCTTGGCCTGCCCGGCCACGTATATCAGGTCATAGCCGGCCAGCATGTCCAGGAAACCGGTATTGAGTTCGCCCAGCCGTGCTTCCGGCACTTTGACCTCCGGCTCCAGCAGGGAATAGTGCTCGGTCTTGGCGATGAAGCCCTTGTTCAAAAAGGTAGGCTGCGCGCCCCGCGCCCCGGCATGATAAGCGATAGCCTCGTATAGCGCCGGGGTGATCGCTTGCCCCGGTGTGCCGATCATGGTGTGATACGGCCAGATCATCAGCACCTTTTTCGACTGCGCTTCCAAGATTTCTACATATTGGCGGGACCATTCCGGCTCGATCAGCGGTTGCCAGCGTCCTTCTCGAACGTCCTCGGCGGTGATGGCGGTGTAGGGGGCAGGGGGATGGCCGTTTTCGTCGATCCACCAGGTGGGATAAAAGATTTGCAGGGGCGTGTGGCTGTCCAATGATGCAGCGATCGCCGTTACCTGGTTGATGTTGCGGTACAGCCACTCGATGGTGCGTCGTGTGTCCGCGACGGCGCCGGGTACAGACAGCGCACCGTCCTTGTGGATGAAGTCGACCTGTGGATCGACCAGCAGCAGGATGACCTTCTGCTCGTCCTGGGCGGCAGGTTTGAGACTGGCCGTCTGGCCTGCCGCAATCGCAGTTGCTGTGTCTGGGATATAAAACGTGCCAATGGTCGATGGGTCAGAAAACGGGGGAAAATTCATGGTGGCCTCCTGGATATCTGGGTGGCGCGAGGAAAAACGATCTGGAGGTAACATATCCCAGGTCGTTGCCGTATGCCGCTTAGCGTTGCCTATGTTGTGCACTATACCAGCGAGTATCAGGTGTCGCCAAAAGTGGATGGTGTCGTCCCACCTGCGCCAGGTTGAAGGTTCGTATTCGTGAGTAATGTCAACCGGGTGAGTGCCTTTAGTTCGTATCTGCCCGATTGCCTGCCCGGTATTATTAAGATATCACTTGTCCCGTTTCGGAGGGTATCTTCTATGCAAGATTTGACCGAAGCGTTTGTGGAGTTGTTCCGCCGGGCGGCCACCGATTTGCCTGAGGATGTGGAACGGGCGCTGCGCGAGGCGCACAACCGCGAGCAAGAAGGATCGCCAGCCCAGAGCGTGTTCAGTAACATCCTGGAGAATGTCACCCTGGCTCGCCAGCAGTCTACGCCCGTCTGCCAGGACACCGGCACGCCGATCTTTTACGTCCACTATCCGGCTGGCTGGTCGACCATCAAAATCCGGCAGCAGATCGAAGCGGCGGCGCGCGAAGCGACGGCCAAAGCCTATCTGCGCCCCAATGCCGTGGACAGCCTGAGCGGCAAAAACAGCGGCGACAATACCGGTGAAGATTTCCCTGTGGTGCATTTTATGGAGTGGGAACAGGATTATTTGCAGGTCGACCTCACCCTGAAGGGCGGCGGGTCCGAGAATTGCGGCGCGCAGTACAAGCTCCCCTCTACCGAATTACAGGCCGGGCGTGACCTGGACGGCGTACGCCGGGCGGCCCTCCATGCCGTGCAAAGCGCTCAAGGCCAGGGATGCGCCCCTGGCATTTTAGGGATAGCTATCGGCGGTGACCGGGGCACCGGTTACGAGGTTTCCAAGCGGCAGTTTACCCGTAAGATCGGTGAACGCAGTGACAATGCCGATCTGGCAGCGCTGGAACAGCAAATCTACGACGAAGCCAACTCGCTCAAAATCGGCCCGATGGGCTTTGGGGGAAAAACAACCGTGCTCGACGTGCAGATCGACAGCGCTCACCGTCTGCCGGCCAGTTACTTTGTGACCGTTTCGTATATGTGCTGGGCTTGCCGCCGTCACCGCATGACCGTGCGCGGCGATTCAATCGCTTATTCGTAGGGGAGGGGATTTGTCATGGTTAAGTTGCAAACGCCGATCTCGGAAGAAGCGATTCGCGCCCTGCACACCGGCGACGTGGTGCAGTTGAGCGGCACCGTCGTCACCGCGCGCGACGCCGCCCACAAGTTGGTGATCGATAACTTCATTCGCACGGACACGATCAAAATGCCGGACCTGTACGAGAGGCTCCAGCCGCTGCTTGACGGCGGCGTTATCTATCACTGCGGCCCAGTCGTTGCCCAGAATGATGACGGTTCCTACCGTTTTGTGGCCGCTGGCCCGACCACCAGTATTCGCGAGGAACCCTACGAAGCCGAGGTGATCGGCCACTTTGGCGTCCGGGCCATCATCGGCAAAGGCGGCATGGGTCCCAAGACTCTGGCCGGCTGCCAGGAACACGGTGCAGTTTACCTGCACGCGGTGGGGGGCGCGGCGTCCCTGATCGCGGCGGCGGTCGAAGCTGTGGAAACCGTCTATATGAAGGAAGAACTGGGCGTTCCGGAAGCTTTCTGGGTGATCCGCGTCAAGGACTGGGATCTGGTCGTCACGATGGATTCGCACGGCATCAGCCTGCACCAGCAAGTATTGGAAGCGTCGCGCGCCCGTTTCCAGGAGTTACTCAGCCTGTCGTAGACCGCTTTTCACCGCATACCTTACGCCGTCCATCATTTGCCATCGATGGACGGCGTTTTTGCTGCTGGACCGGCGGTCGAGTTGGCGCAACACTGTCGCCGCGTTAAACTGGAGCATGTGCGTAATATTTCCGAGGAGCGTTGTTTCGCATGACCGATTACCGGATCGAAAAAGATTCTTTGGGTGAATTACAGGTGCCGGCGGAAGCGCTTTATGGGGCGCAGACGCAGCGGGCCGTGCAGAACTTCCCCGTCAGCGGGATGCGCTGTTACCCGGCCTTTATCTGGTCGATGGCGGCTATCAAGCGCGCGGCTGCCGAAGTTAACGACGACCTGGGCTTGTTCAAGGATGTCATGGCCGGCGAGAAGACTACCCCCGGTGAGGAGATCGCCAGGGCGATCATGGCGGCGGCTGACGAAGTGCTTACCGGCCGGTGGAATGACCATTTTGTGGTCGATCCATTCCAGGCGGGGGCGGGCACCAGCCAGAATATGAACACCAACGAAGTGATCGCCAACCGGGCCAACCAGTTGCTCGGTTTCGACATCTCCAACCCGGACAAGCCCGTTCATCCCAACGACCACGTCAACATGGCCCAGTCGACCAACGACACGATACCGACGGCCATCCGCCTGGGCTGCCTGTGGCGGCTTGACGAACTGGTGGAGACTCTGCGCGGCCTGCAAACCGCGCTGCGTTATAAAGCAGTCGAGTTCGACGACGTGGTTAAAAGCGGGCGCACCCATCTCCAGGATGCGGTGCCGGTCCGGCTGGGGCAGGAATTCGGCGGCTACGCCAGGGCTGTCGAGCGCGATATTGAGAAAATCACACAGGCGGCCGCAGGGTTGCGGCGGCTGGGCATCGGCGGCACGGCAACCGGCTCCGGCCTGAACGCCCATCCTGAATACCATACGCGTATGGTTCGGGCGTTGAGCGTGCTCACCGGTCTGGAACTGGCCGAAAGTGATGACCTGTTTGAGTCGATGCAGTCCATGCAGGATGCGGTGTATTTTTCCGGCGCACTGCGGACTCTGGCCCAGGACTTGATTCGCATCGCCAACGATTTTCGGCTGCTCGGCAGTGGGCCTACCACCGGACTCGACGAGATCCGCCTGCCGACCGTGCAGCCGGGATCGAGTATCATGCCGGGCAAAGTCAATCCCGTGCTCGCCGAGATGCTCAACATGGCGATGTTCCACGTGCTCGGGGATGACCAGACGGTTTTGCTGGCCGGGCAGGCCGGTCAGCTTGAGCTGAACGTCATGATGCCCATCATCGCGCACAACCTGTTCGAG
>DAOUEM010000637.1:0-4379 GCA_034430555.1 Anaerolineae bacterium
CGTTTACCGGTAACCGCTGATGGCCCGCGGGCTGACGAAATGCTGTTGTATCTTGATGACATTGTGGTTCCAGCACCTGATGACCGGTGATGGATGTTAGGAAACGGAGTTGGGCGCATGACGCTTACGCCATTGTTAGACGTCGAAAAAATCCGGGAGGATTTCCCGATTCTGCACCAGGAAGTTCGACCCGGCGTGAAGCTTGTTTTTCTGGATAGTGCGGCTTCCAGCCAGAAGCCGATCCAGGTCATCGAAGCAGTCGACAACTACTACCGGACCACCCATGCCAACGTGCACCGCGGCATCTATCAGCTGAGCGAGGCGGCCACCAAAGCCTACGAAGGTGCCCGGAAAAAGGTCAGGCATTTCATCAATGCCGCATCCTGGCGGGAGATCATCTTCACCCGCAATGCCACGGAGAGCATCAACCTGGTGGCGCAGACCTGGGGCCGCCGGAACCTGGGGCCGGATGACGTGGTCTTGATCAGTGAGATGGAGCACCACTCCAATATCGTGCCCTGGCAGATGCTCGCCCAGGAAAAAGGATTCGCCCTCCACGCGGTCCCTGTGCTGGATGACGGCACGCTGGATATGGCGGCTTACGAGCGCCTGCTGCGTGAGGAGCCGGTGAAGCTGGTCGCCATCACCCACATGTCCAACGTGCTCGGCACCATTACACCACTGGCGGACATCATCGACCAGGCGCACGCGGCTGGCGCGCTGGTGATCGCCGATGGGGCGCAGAGCGTGCCTCACCTGCCGGTCGACGTACAGGCGCTTAACGTGGATTTCCTGGCCTTCAGTGGGCACAAGATGCTGGGCCCAACCGGGATAGGTGTGTTGTATGGCAAACGCGCCCTGCTGGAAGCGATGCCGCCGTTCCTGGGGGGGGGCGATATGATCCGGCGGGTGCGCCTCAGTGGTTGCTTGTGGAACGAACTGCCCTGGATGTTCGTGGCGGGCACGCCGAGCATCGCCCAGGGGGTGGGCATGGGGGTTGCTGTCGATTACCTGAGTGCTATCGGCATGGACAAGATTCAGGCCTATGAGCACCAGATCACGGCCTACGCCCTGGAGCGCCTGGCCGAGGTGCCCAGCCTGACGGTTATCGGGCCGGATGCTTCCCAGAAGGGCGGCGTGGTCTCCTTTGCGATGGACGGCTTGCATCCCCACGACGTGGCCCAACTGCTGGATGCTGAAGGGTTGGCCGTCAGGGCCGGGCATCACTGTGCCATGCCCCTGCACGAGCGGTTTGGCCTGCCGGCGACCTCACGTGCCAGCTTTTATCTGTATAATACATTCGAGGAGGTGGATGCCTTGATCGAAGCGCTGTATAAGGTCAAAGAGGTGTTCACGGTTTAAGGAGCAAGCGAGTAAACGCGATGGATGACTTCTATCGAGAGATGATCATTGACCACGGGCAGAACATGCGCAATCGCGGTCTGTTGGAACCCGCCGATATCGACTACGAGGACGACAACCCGCTGTGCGGCGACCGGCTGCGACTCACCGTGCAACTGGACGAGAGTGGACGGGTAAAAGCCGTGGGGTGGGCTGGCGAAGGCTGCATCATCAGCCAGGCGTCGGCCTCGATGCTGGGCGAGGAAATGCTCGGCAAGACCCTGGACGAACTGCGGGAGTTCGACAAGCAGGATGTGTTGGATTTGCTGGGAATCCCGCTGACCCCGGTACGATTGAAGTGCGCGCTGCTTTCGCTGAAAGTGCTCAAAGCGGGCGCGTACGGCCTGAGCGGGTGGCCCGGCGAGGATGAGGACGACTGACCCCGGTGGGGTCCGGCGGTGCGGGTTACAGAGGATATCACGATGGCAAATTGGATTACACTGGTAAAAACGGCCGATCTCGGCACCGGTCAGCGCGACGTGTTTGATGTCGACGGTTATTACGTGGCCTTGTTTAACGTGGACGGCACCTACTACGCGATTGAAGATGCCTGCACCCATGATGGCGGCCCGCTGGCCGACGGGGAATTGGATGGCTTCGAGGTGGAATGCCCGCGTCATGGGGCGAAGTTCGATGTGCGTACCGGCCAAGCGCTGGCTCTGCCGGCCGTGACTCCCACCCGGCGCTATGAGGTCCGTGTGCAGAGTGACGAGGTGCAGATATACTTTGATGCGGTGGATTAAACTGTCGAATCGACTTGTTTTTTGCATTCAGGAGGCGAATCGTTTTGCCTAGTGCCTTACCACTTAAAGAGTTTTACGGGGGGCGTACCTTAAACTTCGGTCACCGCGGTGCCAGTTATGACGCCCCTGCCAATACGCTGGTCGCATTTGAGCTGGCGGCGTCGTATGGCGCGGATGGGGTGGAGTTAGACGTGATGCTCACGGCGGACGGTCACCCGGTTGTGATTCACGACAGCACGGTAGACGCAACAACCGATGGGACCGGTTCTGTGGTCGCTATGACCCTGGCGCAGATCAAAGCGCTTGACGCCGGCAGTTACAAAGACCCGAAATATGCCGGTGAACGCATACCGACCCTGGCCGAGGTATTCGAAGCAATAGGCGATCGGCTGTTGATTAACGTGGAGCTGAAGGGTTCGAGCTTCAGGCAGGACGGCCAGGAAGCTGCCGTTGCCGCTTTAATCGACCGGTATGGCCTGGCTTCGCGTGTGATCGTGTCGTCCTTTAATCCAGTGCGCCTGCGTCGTCTGCGTAAGCTCGCCCCTCATGTGCCGATCGGATTTCTGCATTTTCCGGATGGACCACTGCTGCTGCGCTGGGCCTGGCTGTTGTGGCCGTTCTCGCGTGAAGCGGATCACCCGGTCCATACGCAGGTGACCAGGAAGTATCTGGCCTGGGCGCGGAGGCACAGCTTGCGCGTCAATACCTGGGTGGTGAACGATCCGTTGCGTATGACCGTTTTACGCGATTTGGGCGTTGACATGATCATGACCGACCGGCCCGATTTGCTGCGCGCCGTGCTGCTGGGTGAGCGATAGCTCTATTGCGTTTTGGCCGGGCAGTAGACCACAACTGCCGGGTGAAGCTGCGCCGCATACGTGCTGCATAGGCGCGCATACTGGAGCCAGGATGTTATGCCAGACCTGATTGTGAATGCCGATGACTTTGGCCGTTCGGATGGCATCAACCAGGGGATACTGGAAGCTCATTCAGAGGGTATCGTCACCTCGACAACCGTCATGATGAACTACCCCGCGGCGGCCCCCGGCCTGGACAGGGCGCTGGCAGCCGCGCCTGATCTGGGCCTTGGCATGCACCTCAACTTAACCAGCGGGCGGCCGGTCCTGCCACCGGCACGAGTGCCCAGCCTGGTCGACGATGAGGGTTTTTTCTTTCGGCCAGATCGGTGGCCGGAGGTCGCCTTGGCCTGGGCGGCGGACGAGGTCGCTCTGGAGCTTGGGGCCCAGCTTGATCGCTTTGTCGAACTGGCTGGCCGGCCGCCTACTCACCTCGACTCGCACCATCATGCGGCGCTGATAGTTCCGACGGCGTTTCGCGTCACGCTTACGCTGGCATCGTCCTGCGGTATACCGATACGCCGCCCTCCGTTGGGAGATGCTCCTTCAGACACCCGGCAGAGTCATAGGCTATTGATGAATCTGCCGGAGCATGAGGGCTTAAGTATGGCCAGCGCCCTGCATGACCTGGTCGCGGAATTTCCGTCGGTTCCCATGCCGGATCGTTTTGTGAGCAGCTTTTACGACCGGCTGGCCATCCTGGGCGAACTACTGGTGATTCTGACTACGCTGTCGCCCCGAGGCGTTACCGAGTTGATGTGCCATCCCGGCTATGCGGCGGATCTGGATAGCTCTTACGCCGCGCCCCGCGAGCGCGAGCTGTCTGTCCTGACTCACCGCGCCGTGCAGGAAGTGGTGGCCGCGCAGGGCATTCGCCTGATGACGTTCGCGGAACTGTCCCGGTGATCCTGCTGCGGGCCTGGTGGGGACTGGTACGTTTCGCCTTTCGCCTGTTGTACAACGAACTGGCCTGGACTTACGATCTGGTGAGCCGGATCGTCTCGCTGGGCGACTGGCGGTTATGGCAGCGCGCGGCTATCGGGTTTTTACGGGTTCCGCCCGGGACGCGAGTGCTCGAGCTGGCGCATGGCACCGGCAATCTCCAGATCGATTTGCGCACGGCCGGCCTGACGGCTATCGGCTATGACCTGTCACCGTATATGGGACGTATCACCAGGCGCAAACTACGCCGGCGCCGCATTCGACCCGATCTGGTGCGGGGCAGGGCGGAACAGCTCCCCTTTGCCGATGGCTGTTTCCCGGCGGTGGTCAGCACCTTCCCGACCGCGTTCATAACCGCCCAGGAGACTCTGGCCGAGCTTTACCGGGTGCTGGCCCCAGGCGGGCGGCTGGTTGTCGTCGTCAGCGGCTTGCTGAC
>DAOUEM010000638.1:0-2145 GCA_034430555.1 Anaerolineae bacterium
CGCAGCGTTTTGTGCGCGGGGAACCGGTGGTTAAGGGAGCGCCTGATGCGGTGTGGATCAACCCACCCGTCGAGCCAAATCTTCCTTAATCTTTTTACTGGAGTTGTTGCAAGTCCTTGACACATTCCGCTCTCCAAGAATAGTCGCAATCGCACTGCCAGCGTGCAAATCCTCAATAACCCATTTAATAGGGCTATTTTTGGCAATTTCACTGTTTAGATTGTTTACAAGCCCTTTCAAGTGATTAATTGCTGTGGTGAAATCCTCCAACAGAACATCACCCTCTAGGGCTAGAGTTATTGTTTTGCTAGGCATTTTTTACCCTATGTACCTTAAAGGTAGTCTATGGGTATCCTTTGCAAAATAGATGAACATCCGTTTTAGAACATATGTTCATCATAGCTGATTTTGACATTTTAGTCAAGGTTATGAATGTTTAACACCCTCCCTTATTAATTCATTCTACACCTTTTTTACAGAAAACCCCGTCGGGCAGGTTTGGATTTCCTAATAAATCTCCCAAAATCCATCAATTTCACACAAAAAGGGCACATAGGTGTGCCCTTCAATACAAAAACGATGAGCCCCTAGTCCGCCGCGGCCAGCCCTTCCTTCAACGCGCTGATCTGGGGGATGGGCGTGGGATCGACGCGGTTTTCCATGGCCAGGTAGTAGCTCATGTAATCGCCGAACTGGCTGGCGTACATCATCTGGGCCAGGCGGCTGTGGCCGCGCGCCTTGACCGTGTCCACGCCGATGGCTTCCTGCAGGTAGAGCTTGACGCTCAATTCCTGGCGCAGCCGGACGCGGGCATGGTCGGTGCTGGACTGTAAAAAGACGCAGAACAGCTTCTCGATAGCCTGGCGGGGGTGATCCAGGCCGGCCACGCCGTTGTGATTCTGCTCCGGCAGTGTATCGTACTCGGCCCAGGCCTTGGCGTTTTCGTTGACCTGGCACTTCCAGCGGCGGGCCACCGGGGCCAGGATACCCGCCCCGTAGTACACGCCGATCCGGTCGCAGAACTGGCCGGCCAGCCGTTTGGCGGGGTTGCGGGCAATGGGCGTCTCCGCCTTGAAGTGATCGCGCCCCTGGCGCATCACGGCGACCGCTTCCGCCGCGTCGTCGGCCAGGCCGTCGGCCAGCCCCAGGCGTGAGGCCAGCCCGACCAGCAGCCCGAAGCTCCAACCGAAGGCCGCGCGCGGCTGGCTGTCGTAGCTGAACTGCCAGACGGGCACGCCGGCTTCCGCGCCGCGTTGGGCTAATGCGCCGCCGGCGGTGACGACCATCAGCTGCGTCCCGCGATCCAATGCCTCGTCGAAGGCGGCCAGCGTTTCTTCGGTGTGGCCGCTGTAGCTGCTGGCGATGACCAGCGTCTCCGGCCCGCGCACGTGCGCCGGCAGGGTGTAGTCGCGGTTGACGAGGACCGGCACCGGGCTGGAGTCGGCGACCAGCGCCGCCAGGTAATCGCCGCCGATGGCGCTGCCGCCCATGCCCGCGATCACGATCTGGCGGGCATCGGTGAAGGGTTCCGGCAGGGGCAGCGTCTGGGCGAGCTGCCACGCGCCTTCGAACTGGTCCGGCAGGGCGTTGATGTGGCCGAGCATGTCCTGCGGGTCGAGCTGGGGGAACTGCTGATAGTCATCCAAAAACATGGGTGGTTTTCTCCGGGAAGTCAATGCGCCAAAATCCGGGGTTCATTGTAGCGCGAAGCACCACTCCCGCCCACAGCCTGACGTCAGGCTCACGGCAGGGACGTCAGCCGGGCGGTGGTCACGCGCCCATCGGGCGGGCGGTGCGGTGCGGCGGCCGCTTTTGCATTGACCCGCACCCGTCCGTAGGGCTGCCGCAGGGATCGGAGGGTGGGCGGACGTCGACCGTTGTCCCGCCGTACCCCTGGCGACCCCCGGACGCCCACCGCCCGTCCAGCGCCGGAGCCACCCCTTCCCTTATGCTGTAGGCAGGATTGATCGAGGGTTTATCGGGAGGTGGATCATGCGCAGCATTATACTGATGATGGTGATGGTGTTGGTCGTGGTGCTGTTCCTGGCGCTTGTGGGCGCGGCAGCTTTGCTGACGCCGGCGGCGACGCTGGCCCCACCGCCCATGCTCTGATCGCCCGCCGGGAGTTTCGCATCATGGTAAGCG
>DAOUEM010000639.1:0-1873 GCA_034430555.1 Anaerolineae bacterium
GGCCGGGGCGGCGCAGCGGACGCGCCGGCAATAACGGGAAACCGTCCCTGGCCGGGTAGTAGCCTGTGGCATAAATTCTGTTCTGTAGGGTAGCACAGGCCCCCTTGCGCGGCAACCGCGGCCCGGACGCCGGGCACCGGGCGCGCCGTCGGCCAGGATATGCTAAAATGCGCGAGTCGCCGATCATGTGGCCGGCAGCAGGGAGTGGCTTTGGGGCGTGACCTCGTCGTGAGACATCTGGCACCCATGAACCGATCGTTTTCAGAGGGAGTACCCGGTCGTCGCGTTTGCTGCCCTATCGTGTTCGCGCTGCTGCTGCTGATCCTGGCGACCGGCTGCGACGTCCTCGCGCCCCCGCCGACCCGGCGCGCCCCGGTCGAGATCACCTCGCCCACGCCGCCGCCCACCCGCCGTCCCAGCCCGACGCCGCGCCCCATTGTCTCGGTGACGCCCAGCCCCACGACCACCATCACCCCCAGCCTGACGCCCTTCGTGGATTACGTCACCCTGACCCCCAGCCCACCCGGCGCGCCGCCGGCAGAAACGCTCGACCCGACGCTGCTGGCCCAGGTCATCCCCGATGCCGCCGACGCCCTACCTGCTAATACCACCCTGATCGGGCGCAGCGCCGGGGGGCGGGGCATCCTGGCGCGCCGGCTCGGGGGCGGGGCCATGACTTTGCTGCTGGTTGGCGGGATTCACGGCGGCTGGGAAGCCAACACCGTCCTGTTGATGAACGAGGCCCTGACCCACTTCGCAGAAACGCCGGAGGACATCGCGCCGGGGCTGTCGCTGGTGATCGTGCCCGCCCTCAACCCGGACGGCCTGCTGCTGGGCCGCGAAGAAGCGGGCCGCTTCAACGACAACGGCGTGGACCTCAACCGCAACTGGGCCTGCGACTGGTCTTCGGAAGCCTTCTGGCGCGATCAGACGGTCGACCCCGGTGAGCAGCCCTTCTCCGAACCGGAGACGGCGGCCCTGGCCGATTACATCCTGTTGAACCCGCCCGTCGCCGTATTGTTTTATCACAGCGCGGCCAACGGCGTTTTTGCCGGGGCCTGCGACGGCGATCACGGGTCGCAGGTGCTGGGCCACATCTATGGGCGGGCGGCCCTTTACCCCAGCGACTCCCGCTTCAATGCCTACCAGGTGACCGGCGACGCTTCCAGTTGGGTCGATGGGCAGGGCATTCCCTCGCTCACGGTCGAGCTGCAAAGCTGGACCGACAGCGAGTGGGACCGCAACTACGACGGGATCATGGCCGTGCAGTGCGACCTGGTCCGCCGCCTGAACGATCCCGCCGCCCGCCGCTGGGCCGCCGATCGCTGTGTGGGTGGGGACGGCTAGCGATCCTGGGGTGGATGTACGAATAAGAATCGGGGGATTTGGGGGGTTGTCGGGCCGGTAACCAGGCGGTACAATGCAGCCCATACCGTTCGATGTAAGCGATTTACCGGGAGTTGTGGTCATGATCACTTCCACTGAAGAGCTAAAGTCCGCACTCCATAAAATGCGCGAAGACCTCCGGGCCAACGTCGAGGACTTAAAAACCACCCTGGCGCTCGCGGGCACCGGCTACACCAATCACCAGGCCGACGACGCCACCCAGGCCTTCGACCAGGCCAAAGACCTGGCGCTGCGCAATGACAGCGAGCGCCGTCTGCGGCTGGTGGAGGACGCCCTGGCCCGCTTCCAGGCCGGCACCTACGGCACCTGCGAACGCTGCGGCAAAACCATCGACCTGGCCCGCCTGGAAGCCATCCCCTATACGCCCCTCTGCCTGCACTGCGCCGAGGCCCGCGACTACCGTCGAAGCTAGCCCCGAGGTTTGTTGGTATGCGTTTTAGAAAATGGATGCTGCTGCTGGCCGTGG
>DAOUEM010000640.1:0-11402 GCA_034430555.1 Anaerolineae bacterium
CGTCATGCCAACCCACACACCTAAGCGTAAAGTCGGGGGGACGGAACGGTTCGGGGCAGAGGCCGTACTGTTTGGCGACTTCTACGACATTGCGGAGCAGCACGCCCGCCACCTGGAAGCCCAGGAAGGCCGCACATTCATCTCCTCCTATAACGATCCGCACGTCATCGCCGGGGCGGGCACCTGCGGCCTGGAAATCGTCGAACAAAATCCGGGCATGACTCGCGTCATCGTGCCGACCAGCGGCGGCGGGCTGCTGGGCGGTATGGCGACGGCGATCAGGGGCCTGCTGCCGGAAGCCGAGATCATCGGCGTGAACGCGCTGTCATCCCCCGCCATGTATAACGCCTTCTATAGCAGCGACCATCCACAAAACCCAGCTACGCTGGCCGAAGCCCTCAGCGGGGACATCGAAGGCGACCGCACGATCAAACTGTGCAGGCAGCATGTGGACCGGATCGTATTGGTCGACGAAGCGGCGATTGCCGAGGCTATGCGCTGGCTGCTGCGCGAACAGGGCTGGCTGGTCGAAGGCGGCGGCGCGGTTGGTGTAGCGGCGCTGCTGACTGGCGTCATACCGGCGTCCGAACAACCGACGGCTATCGTGATCACCGGCAGCAACATCGACTACGAAACCCTGAAGCGGGTGCTCGTGTAAAACCCTAACCCAACCCTAACCCGATTTTAAGGCTCCACCACTATGCAGAACGCGCGTTCTATGTTATGATAAACCCTGAACATTCGTTCTAGCGAGGAGTCGATCATGCTAAACACCATCACCCGCCGGCGCACATGGCTGCAATCCGTGCTCGCCTGGTGGCAGCAGCGTCACAATGCGTCCCACCAACAAACCGTCAGCCGCAGCCCCGTTTACAGCAGCCTGCCACGCCGCTACCCGATCCCGCCGGAACGCGCCCACCTCTACGCCCGCGCCGCCGACGAATTCTTCTAACCGCCCTGGCACAAGCAGGAACGCGCCCATGAATTGACCAGACCACTGCCGGATTCGACCTGACGAGAATAGAGGGGATCACCACATTATGCAGCCCACCAGACCACACGATTCGACCGAAGCGAATGCGGAGCCTCTACGATACTACACCGCGCCCGGCCTGATGACCGATCCGGGCGACTGTGCCGCCATGCTGGTCGATTTACCGTCCGATATTGCCGCGTTATGCACGGTCGTGCAGGGGCAGTTGATACACATCTTCTGGGCGGAGCGCTACGGCGTGACTCCGGACGAAACCCGTAAAAAGGAAGTAGAAATCCGGCAGGTGAGCGAGATGCTGACGTGCATACGGGCCGTCGATGACCGCCCGCTGACGACCGCCCGTCCGCTCGAACAACGACTCATCGGCAACTGCCGCGACTTCTCGGTGATGTTGTGCGCTACCCTGCGGCACCAGGGCATCCCGGCCCGGGCGCGCTGCGGCTTCGGGACATACTTCCTGCCGGACCACTACGAAGATCACTGGGTGTGCGAATACTGGTCCGGCGCTGAACAGCGTTGGGTGCTGGTCGACGCGCAGTTGGACGCCTTCCAGCAGCGGGCGCTGAGCATAAATTTTGATCCTCTCGACGTGCCGCGCGACCGTTTCCTCGTCGCCGGGCAGGCCTGGCAGATGTGCCGCAGCGGCCAGGCCGACCCTGACAAGTTTGGCATCTTTGACATGCACGGCATGGGCTTCATACGCGGCAACCTGGTGCGGGACCTGCTGGCGCTCAATAAGATCGAACTGCTGCCCTGGGATGGCTGGGGCCTGATCGCGCAGCCGGACGACACCCTGACCGGGGGCGACCGAAAACTCCTGGACCGGATTGCGGCGCTGACGACCGCAGGCGTCGACCGTGGTTATGACGAGATAAGGGCGCTTTACCGGCAGGACGCGCGCCTGACCATGCCTGCCACCTGGCCGGAAGCGCACCACCTGACCTGATCAACGGCTGATTTCGTTCGGATGAGGTGTGATTTAGCGGAAACTAACGACATGAACCGGTGTTGTTACCCGACGGGCGTCCCTCCCTGACGAGGGACGTCCGCCTTGTCAGTAGGAAAGAGGCGGGATTGGCAGGTCGCCGGATTAACACGATACTCGTGGCGGCAGGGGGTTATCGGAATTCATCAGGGAGAACAATTTGACCGTAACGTTTGTCGAGGGTGATATTCTCTTGAGCCGCGCGCAGGTTTTGGGTTTTGGCAGCAACGCCAGGGGATCATCTGAAACCACCGCTTTAGCCACCGACTGCCACTACCGGTATCCGGCAGCCTACGCCGCTTTCCGCAAACAGGCACGGGCCGGTCGCATCCACCCGGGCGACTGGTGGGTCTGGCGAGAAGCCGCGCCGTGGCTCGGACTGCTGGTGGTACGGCAGCACGCTCTGGGTGCGACACGCCCCCGATACGTCGAAACCGTGGCGCAGACCATTGCTGTCAACTGGCAGCGTGAGGGGTTACAGGGCATCGCCATCGCCAACCTGGGAGAACCGCAGGAATGGCCGGCGCTGCGGGCCGTGCTGGTCTACTGGCTGGAGGCACTCAGTCTGCCGGTAGTAGTCTACGAAAAGCACCTGCCCGGCGTCCGAGCAGCGGAACCATGGGACCAGAAAACCGGATCTCAGATGCTGATCGATGGAGGCAGCGGCTCAGGGCGTGGTTGTGACGGATAGCCCCAACTGCTGGCGCGCCCCAATACACAGTGAAGACCCACCCGCCGCCAGCCACTGGTCGAGTGTGCCACTGGCCGCGCTGTTGACCATGGCGTCGGCATAAATCCCCGTCCCCCAGATGTAATAATCACGCGCCTGCTGTGGCCAGTAATCCCACAAGGTGACAAATACACTGGGGCCACCGTTGTAGCAGGCAAACGCCAGGCCGACATCAGCCTGCGGATTATAGGGGCTGTAAAGACATTCTGACAGCACACCCAGGCCGCGGTTGGCATTGGTATCCGGGTCCAGCGGATTTTCGCCCGGCTGGAAGTGCTGCGCCATGACCTGCATCAAACCCTGCGCCCCCGCCGGCGACGCAACCCCCGGATCGCCGCAGCTCTCGATCTGGATGATGGTCGCCACCAGGTTGGGGTCCAGGCCATACAACTGGGACCAACGCACAATATCATCCTCCCAATGATCGACCTCGGCCGTGAATAGCGGCGCAATACTGCCCTCGACACGCCGTTCATCCACGTACCCACCGAGATTACTGTAATGATCGATGATGTTGGGCAAATTCTGGATGACGATGGTGAGCAAGCCAAAGAGGATCACCCAGGCGGGAAACCACCGGATGAATATCTCCTGGATGCGTTCTTTGCTCGACACGGCCTGCTGCTTTTTTGCCATCTTGTAGTCGCCATGAACACCGGTAAACGCTAACCCTGAGCCCCTATAACAAGCACCTGATTAACTCTACGTACCACCAGCCCTGGAGTTGCAAAGGCGCACATCTCCCAGTGTAACCCGTCCTCCCGGTAAATAAAACAGGGCGGCACTCCTCTCGGAATGCCACCCGCCATGAGATGTTCACCCTGCCGCGACCATCGCACCCCGGCAGAAGAGATCAGGCCAGCTCCACCACCGAAGTATGGACGTCAAACTCAGGGGGATTTTCCAGGTGCTTCTTCACCGCGCATAATTCCGCGGAGCGGAGCAAGGCGTCTTTATACCGCTCGGGGAATTCCGGCGGGACCTGGATATCCAGTTCGACCCTGTCTACCAAATGGGTCAGGGGATTGACGCTCATGCGCTGTATGATGCGAATGTTATCCGTGGGCAGGTTGCGCTGCTGGCAGAAGCTTAGCACGTAAATACCGGCGCAGGTGCCGATCGAGGCCAGGAACAGATCAAAGGGTGCCGGGGCAGAACCATCCTGGTTGGTCGTGATGGTCATGCCGCCGGATATCGCGTCGACGCGCGCGCCACCGGGAAAGACGATTTCCATTTCCATAACACACTCATCCTTCTGTATTGTTTCGCTAGATAGGTAGGCTGACCGGGCGACAACCAGTCCATTATTGGCGCCCGGCAACACCTTCTTAGATGCAGAACCAGGCACCCGGTCGCAGCCGGAGAAACATACCAAACAAAAAGCTCCGTGGAGGATGTCCTCACACGGAGCCGGGAAACTGTTTTTTCTGGTAGCGGGTTTATCAGACGGAACTATCAGCCTCGGCGGCAGCGGTCTGTGCCCTGCGCTCAGCCATACGGTCTCGCAGCACATGGATAGCCGGCGGCAGCACCGACACCAAGATGATAACTCCGACGACCAGCAGCACGTATTTATCCGGGTCCGGCACCGAAACACCAAAAATGTAACCGGCCAGCGGCATACCGGCTGCCCACAGCATCCCGCCAAAAAAGTTAAACGACAGAAACCGGCGATATTTCATCGTGCCGATGCCGGCCACGATCGGGGCAAAGGTGCGTACAAACGGCATGAAACGCGCGATCACGATGATCTTGCCGCCATGTTTATCGTAAAGATGCTGAGCCTGAACCAAGTACTTCTTCTTGAAGAAACGCGAATCCTCGCGCTTAAAAAGCGCCGTGCCGACCCGCTTGCCAAACCAGTACCCGGCAGAATCACCGACGATGGCTGCCGTGGCACACCCGATAATCAACACCCCCAGATCAAACACCTGGCGGCCGACGATCTCCGTGGCTGCCGAGGACGCCAGGATTCCTGCCGTGAATAGCAAACTATCGCCAGGCAGGAAAAAGCCCACCAGCAGTCCCGTCTCAGCGAAAATGATGCCAAATACGCCCAGATACCCCACAGAAATGATGAGGTCGATAAGTCCTTCGTCCATTGTTTTTTTCCTTGATAGCACTGACCTATTGAAACCGGCTTCAAAACGCGAGGAGTGTACCATAAACCAGGGTGCCCGCCCACCCAAAGAAATTGTGCCAAAACAGCACGCACATACCATATAATACAGGTACAGGCGCATTTCTCCTCACTATCGGTGTCCGGCATGCGCCCTGCCGACCCTACAAGGAGTAGCGACTATGACGGCTGCTTATTCTGATGTCCGCCCCTCGCCGCTGGCCGGGCGCTGGTATCCGGCCAACTCGCAGGCACTCACGCAGATGATCGATGGTTTTTTGGCGGCCGTCCACCCGGTCGAGCCTCCCGGCAGGATCGTAGGTCTCATGGCGCCCCATGCCGGGCTGTATTATTCCGGTCAGGTAGCAGCCCATGCTTTCGCCCTGCTGCGGGGATTGTCGCCGGCGATCGTGGCCGTGCTCAGCCCATCCCACCACCCCTACCCGGCTCCACTGCTCACCAGTGCTCATGACGCCTACCTGACTCCGTTGGGCGCCGTGCCGGTGGACACCGCAGCGGTTCAGGCGTTAGGCCAACGCATACAGCTGCTGCCGGTGCGCCAAGACTCCGAACACTCCCTGGAAATCGAACTACCGTTCCTGCAGCGTGTCCTGGATGATGAATTTTCCCTGCTGCCGGTCATGCTGATCGACCAGACGCCTGACACAGCGCAGGAACTCGGCCACGCGCTGGCGCAAGTCCTGGGCGATCGCCCGGCACTGCTGGTAGCCAGCTCCGATCTTTCGCACTTTTACCCGCAAGCAGTCGCCAACAGCCTCGACCGGGCCATCCTGGATCGGGTGGCGGCCTTCGATCCGGAAGGGTTGTTTGCGGTGGAGGAAGCAAAAAAGGGCTTTGCCTGTGGGCGAGGCGCCATCGGCGCGGTAATGTGGGCCGCCCGTGAATTGGGGGCCGACTCGGCGGCCGTGGTGAACTATGCCACCTCGGGCGATGTCAGCGGAGATACCGATCGCGTGGTGGGTTATGGCGCGGGGGTTTTCTATCAGGCGGAGACATAGCGCGGGACGGACCGCCCGGTCCGTCCCACATGGGGTCAGGCTCTGAAGGCAATGTGGCTTACGGGCTGATAGTTGTCAACCGGCGGCACTGCGCAGGGTTTTGACGGCGCTTTCCACCGAGCGACGATCGCGGTGACTGAGAGTCGGGTCATTAGCCCAGTTTTCATAGCTGGGTAATAACGAGCCAAAGTCCGGCAGCAGCTTTTTTGCCATGCTGCGAATCGCGTCGCACAGCACCCAGGTAACTACCGGGTCTTCCGGCGGCACATGCTCAGCCAGAAACGTAGCCACGGCAGCGGTGTCTCCGCGGGCAGCCAGGCGAATGGCGAAACTGACCGCTCGTTTGACGTCTAACTCATCGTCTGGCAGCAGGCGTGCGATCATCGAGAGGCAGCGGGACGTATATGCACCGTGTTTCATACACAACCGGCCGACCACCGTCACGCCAGCGCGTCTGACCCACTTGTTGGCATCGTCCAGCCACGGGTCCATCGCCGGCAGCCACGGCTCCGGCATTTTACGCACGATCGGCTCCAGAGCGTCCATCGCCAACCGATCGGCGTCTTCCCAGGTGATGCAGGTGCGACCCAGCGTCATCAGCAGCGGCACGATGGTCTCTGGATCGGTCAGTTCCATGGTGCCTAATACGATTGCGGCGACGACACGCCCTTCCCGACCGTATGCTTCCCACAGCAGGCGCGCCAGGGGAATGAACGTCTCGACCTGTCGACGAGCAACTCTGGCGGTGGCCTTGCCCATTGTTTTCAGCACTGGCACCGGAATACCGATCGTTTCCTGCTCAGCCCGCGCCTCGGCCTTGATCCCCGCTACGCTGACCGGTTCGTATGACAACCACAGATCGCGCAGCCGGTCGGCGGTGATGGCCGGTGAGGCCGGATCATATCCGGCCAAAATGTCAGACGTCGCCGCAGAAATGTCGACGTCCATCGTCCCTTCTCCAGTACAGATGAGCTTATAACAACCAAGCCCATCTTAGAACATAGGTTCTTGCCTGTCAAGAAACGGAAACATAAATGACTCGTTAGAATAGGTGGGGCCAAGGATGATTCGGGCTGTTCTATGCTATAATAAAATAGCTTTTGATTAGATATATTCATAAAAAAGGAGATTTACACGTGGCTCTTCGGACAGCCAGTGCCGTGTGGCAAGGCAGCCTCACGGAGGGAAACGGTACAGTTAAGCTTGGCAGCGGGGCATTTGAGGGCAGCTACTCTTACAGTTCGCGTTTTGAAGAGGGCACCGGTACTAACCCCGAAGAATTGATCGGAGCCGCCCACGCTGGCTGCTTCTCTATGGCGCTGAGCGGCGGACTGGGACGCGCCGGCTTCCCGCCGACCCGTATCGAGACCGAAGCCCAGGTCCGGCTGGTGAAAGTCGATGGCGCCTTCAAAATCACCACCATCGAACTGAACACCGAGGCAGAAGTGACTGGCATCGACGAAGCGACCTTCCAGGAACAGGCACAAGCCGCCAAGGATGGGTGCCCGGTCTCACAGGCGCTGGCCGGCGTCGAGATCACAGTAAACGCCAAACTTATCAACTAAACCAGCAATTGAAGAAATCCGGGGCGCTCCCGCTGGAAGACATTTGCGGCAGACAGTGCCCCTTTTTCGTCTAAATCCCAATCACCTACTCTAGGATTGAACACCATGCCCAAAAACCTGACAAAAAGCGACGAGCAATGGCGTAAGGAGCTGACGCCGGAGCAGTATCACGTGCTGCGCCAGAAAGGCACGGAACGCCCCTTCACCGGGGAATACGTCAATAGTAAAGCCGATGGCACCTACGCCTGCGCGGGCTGCGGGCAGGCGCTGTTTGCCTCCGGCACCAAGTTCGATTCCGGGTCCGGGTGGCCGAGCTTTTGGGACGTGATCGACAAAGGCAACATCGAAGTGAAAGCGGACAACAGCCTGTTTATGCGCCGCACGGAAGTCGTGTGCAGCCGCTGCGGCGGACACCTGGGCCATCTCTTTGACGACGGCCCCCGCGAGACAACCGGACTGCGCTACTGCATCAACTCGGCTGCGCTGGCGCTGCAGACCGACGACGCCGAGTAGCAATCCCGGTCGTTTTGGCGCACAATCGGGACAGCCTTTTCTCATCGGATGCCCGCGAGTCTGTCATGGCTTATGCAGAAGTCGCCGTCAACGTGCCGGTGCGCGCCACATACCATTACCATATTCCCGCCGGGCTGGCCGGCAAGCTGCGCCCCGGCCACCTGGTGCGGGTCTCCTTCGGCACCGCCGAGGAGCCGGCCCTCGTCCTGGCCCTGATGAGCGACAGCCCCGTCGCCCAGACCAAACCTATCCTGGCTTTGTTGAACCCACAACCCGTCATGGCGGAAGTACACATCGCCGTGGCGCGCTGGATAAGCGAAACCACGCTGACCCCGCTGGGGGCATGCCTGTGGATGTTCCTGCCGCCAGGTATCGCCGGGCGCTCCGACGTACAGATCAGCCTGACCGAGACCGGGTTGGAGTTCGCCCGCCGCCCGGCAGATCTACCGGACCTGAACGAAAACGCGCAGCAGTTGTTCAGCCTGCTGGTCCGGCGCGGCCCGCTGACCGGTCGCCAGCTCAACCAGGCGATGCGCGGCAAAGACTGGGATCGCGCCTCCCGCTCGCTGGCGGCGCAGGACCTGGCCGCGCGAGAAGCGGTGTTATCGCCGCCCAGCGTCCAACCAAAGCGGGTGCGCATCGCCCGCCTGGCGATACCCGCCGAGCGCATCGACGCGATCGCCCCACGCCTGGGCCGGGAAAGCCGCCGCGCCAACGTGCTGGAAGTACTGCTGGCCTCCCCGGAGGCGCGCCCCTCCCTGGCAAATGTCTGCCTGGCCGCCGGCTGCAGCGACGTGGTGATCAAAGACATGGCCCGTGACAATGACGTCATCCTGACCCCGCAGAAGCAGTGGGTCGAGCTGACCGCGCCCAGCGATCAGGTGCTGGCACGGATCGAAGCCGGTGAGTTCGACCGCGCACCCAAACAAAAAGAGGCGTTGCTGGTCCTGGTCAAAGCCGGCGGTGTCCTGCCCCGTGGAGAGCTTCCCTCCAGCATGACCAGCGCCCTGTCGAAGCGCGGTCTACTGCGGGCCGAATCACAGCCGCCGACCGTTTCCCTTTCCCCCCAATACCTGACCGCTGAGGGACAGCCCGATCACGACGCGATTGCCGCCCGTCTGATCGAGTTGCGCGGCGGCGAGAAATCGCTCAATATCCTGCGCCTGCTGGCGCGCGAACCTGACGCAGTGCTGGTTAACTGGGTATACGCTCAGACAGGCGCGGACCTCAAACTGCTACGTGATCTGGCGGAGAACGGGCTGATCCTGCTTGGCGAGGACGAATCCTGGCGTGATCCGCTGGCCGAGCGTGATTTTGTGCCCACCATCGCGCCGCCTTTCACGCCGGACCAGGGCGCCGCCTGGCAGCGCATCTGTGCCCACATGGACGCGTTAAAATGGCGAGAGACTTCGCCGCCGCCGGATGAGCCCCACGTCTTCTTGCTGCATGGCGTGACCGGCTCCGGCAAGACCGAAATTTACCTGCGGGCGGTGGAACATACCCTGGCACACGGCCGGGGTGCGATCGTGCTCGTGCCGGAGATTGCGCTTACACCTCAGACAGTCGGGCGGTTCGCCGCGCGTTTTCCCGGCCAGGTGGCGGTCATCCACGGCAATCTGTCTCCTGGCGAGCGCTTCGACGCCTGGCGGCGGGCCGCCGCCGGTGAGCTGGCGGTCATCGTCGGCACGCGTTCCGCGCTGTTCACCCCGCTGCCCGACCTGGGGCTGGTCATCCTGGATGAAGAGCACGACCCCAGCTACAAACAATCGCCGCCGCTGCCGCCGCCTTACTACCATACACGCGAAACCGCCGTGGAACTGACCCGGCTCAGCCACGGGATCACCATCCTGGGCAGTGCCACCCCGTCCATCGAAGCCATGTACGCCGCCCGGTCGGGTCGTTACCAGCGGATTGTGCTGCCGGTGCGAGTTGCCGGCCACCGGGGACGCCTGCTGCAGCCCGGCCAGGAAGGCGAGATCGGGCTGTACCGGCCCGGCGATCCGGGTGACGCGCTGGCGCTGGAACTGCCGCCGGTCGACGTGATCGACATGCGGGCCGAACTCAAGGCCGGCAATATGTCCATGTTCAGCCGGGCGCTGCAAGGGGCGCTCCTTGCGGTTCTGGAGAGCGGCGAGCAGGCCATTCTTTTTCTCAACCGGCGAGGGACGGCCAGCTACGTCTTCTGCCGGGACTGCGGTTACGTGGCCCTCTGCCCCCGCTGCGACATGACGCTAACCTTTCACCAGGCGGCCGATGCCCTGCGCTGCCATTACTGCGGGCATCGCCAGCCCTCCCCCCGGCGCTGCCCCTCCTGTCACAGCCACCGGATCAAACACTTCGGGGCGGGCACGGAGTCGGTGCAGGCGGCGCTGGGGCAGCATTTCCCCAATGCCCGCTCCATCCGTTGGGACCGGGATACGGCCAGTCATCACCGCGACCACGACGCCATCCTGACGCGCTTCGCCAACCGTGACGCCGACGTGCTCATCGGCACCCAGATGATCGCCAAGGGACTTGATCTGCCCGGCGTAACGCTGGTGGGCGTGCTCAACGCCGACGTAGGCCTGGCCCTGCCGGACTTCCGCGCCGGGGAACGCACCTTTCAACTGCTCACCCAGGTGGTTGGTCGGGCCGGGCGCAGTGTGCAGCCAGGGCGCGGCATCATCCAAACATACCAGCCGGAGCACCCGGCCATTCAAGCTGCCGCCGGTCATGACTACGCGACCTACTACCAGATCACACTCGCGCAGCGCCGCGAACTGGGCTATCCACCGTTCCGCCGCTTAGCCCGCCTGCTGATCCGCAATACCAGCGCGCCGCAGGCCCAGCGCGAAGCTGAGCGCGCCGCCGGGCTGATCCGGGCGCGCATCCGCGACCTGAAGCTCGACGGCACGACGCTCATCGGTCCGGCGCCCTGTTTCTACGGCAAGCTGGAAGGCTACTATCGCTGGCAAGTCATCGTACGCTCGTCCGACCCGGTCGCCCCTTTCCGCAGCATGGACCTGGCTAAGGGCTGGCACCTGGACATCGACGCGCTGGACGTGCTGTGATCTCACCCGGCTCATGCTAAAGCGATATCCGCCTGTTATAATGGCGGGCATGACGATCACGACGATACGCCGGTCGGCTGGCACGTGGCTCAGGAGTCAGCGGGTACAGGTCGGCCTGCTCTTGCTGGCTGGCTTTTTTCTACGCTTCGCCCTGGCGACGGCTGCCCCACATCCAGGGATCGCCGACTCGAACCACTATTACAACCTGGCCCGTAACCTGGCCGATGGCCGCGGTTTTGTCATCGACTACATCTGGCAGTACAGCAGCCCACCCGAGGGCGTCACCCACCCCACCGACTACTGGATGCCGCTGCCGGCGGTATGGACTGCTGCCGGTTTTGCCATCCTGGGCGATGGTCTTCTGCCCGCGCTGATCCCCAGCGTCCTGCTGGGCACGATGCTGGGCCTGTTAACCTACGGCCTCGCG
>DAOUEM010000641.1:0-2024 GCA_034430555.1 Anaerolineae bacterium
GGTAACTGAAAACAGCCGGACACTCAAGTTCGAGAATTACGGATTTGAGCAAGATTGAATAGCTGCCCAGTGTTTCGGAACCGTTCCGGAATCCAGAGAGGCGGCTCGTGACCGCCTCTCAATGACAACTTCAACGATACTGCGGATACGCTACCCTGTATTTGGTGCTTCTTCCGCGGGCATCTCAGACGGTGCAGGGCCTATCTCGATGATCATCGTGTACAATCCGTATGTCTCATAGTTCTTGCCGCTGACTTCGATGCGGTATGCACCATCTTGAGGCAGCACCAGATCATATGCCGAATCGGTATTGATACCAGGGTCGATGTCGTCGCTGGCACCTCTTGGCTGCCCGTTGGCGATGTTGGCCGTGTGAACCCAACCATCCGGCGCGGTAATCGATAGCAACGTATCCAGCACATCTTCAGCCGCTACGTCTTCACCCAATGTGCCCCAGTTGGCGGGATTATCGGCGTGCACATGCACGGCCAGCACTTCTCCCGCCTGGCCCTCAAACAGCCAGATTTGCGAGCCATTAACAGGGACCTCGCCGCGATTCTCGCCAAGCTGTGCAGCCGGGTAAACCGGTGGAACGATCGTTGGTGTGACAGTAGCCACTGGTGTGGCAGTAACCTGTTCGGCCTGGGCGAAAACCTGGGTCGGCTGCACCGGTAATGGCGTCGGATACGGCGTTCGCGTCGGTGCGAGGCCCCCAGCATCGCACTGCGGGTCAAGGTTGTACAGCTCGCGTTCATCGCAGGTCAGTTCGCGCACATAACGATTGTCGAGAGTCCAGGTCAGCAACTCGGCTGCCGTGTCGAGGCGAAACTGTCGTACTGTGCTGGTGGGATTGTTCGAGGGGTTTTCATAGTGGAAAACAAAGATACTCGCTCCATCTGAGGCGACGGCAAATTGTGGGAAGTAGCCGGGGATATGGCGGACAGCCTCTCCAGTCTCAAGATTCCATTGGAGTAAAGCGTCAATCCCAGCAGAAAATACGCTCTGTCCATCCGGTCCAAAGGCCGTTGCATGGACTGCGCCAGTGTGTCCTGCAAAACGGCGGATGATTCGGCCCGTGCTCAGCTCCCACAGAATAACCAGGCCGTCTGTCGCACTGGATAATGCAGTCGTACCATCAGGGTGTATAGCGATATCGTTGACTCCCGATGAATGACCGCCTGACAGGCGCCGGATTTCCTGACCGGTCACGACATCCCACATGATAATCTCGCCACTTACCATGCCAATCAGGGCTGTCCGGCCTTCCGGGCTGAAGGCGGTACTGGTTGGATGCGGTAGACCGTGAATCATCATTCTGCGGATTTCCACCCCTGATGCGGCATCCCACAGGATCGCCATCCTATCATACCCGGTGGATAGAATCGTCCGACCATCTGGACTGAAGACTGCATCGTGTACCGTACTACGGTGTCCGATGAAGGTTTGCAGCAGGTCAGCAGTTTGGGTATCCCATAGCAGGAGTTGACCTGTAGACTCTGAAGTGATGACCATACGGCTATCTGGACTGAATGCGGCGCTGATGGAAAATGCAAATTGGGGCGCGTTAATGTCGTAAGGGACGAAACGCACGAGTTCCTCACCGGTCGCCATGTCAAACAGTATCCTGGCACCCGCCCCGTACATACCAGTTTCATCGCCAGTCTGAACCCGGGTGTCGATATAGATCATGGACTGGTCAGGGCTGAAAGCCACGGTACTGGGGAAGATGTTGATTAAATCGGGATAGGAATCGGCGTACAAGTCGGGTTGGAACGACCGGAGTTCCGCGCCGAAGTGGATATCCCATACGCGAATGCCATCGAATGTGCCATGGAAAAGCGTGTTCTGTTGCGGACCATAGGCAGCTTCGCTGCCGTTTCCTCCAGTAACGCCGTGGTCGAAGAGCAGTGGTATCAGTTGCCCTGTTTCGAGGTCCCATAGGTTCAGGGTCTCTTCGCTGGTAAGCACTGTTGTACCATCGTGGCTACAAGTAACAAAAAACAGCGATTCTTCAGATTCATTTA
>DAOUEM010000642.1:0-12425 GCA_034430555.1 Anaerolineae bacterium
CTGACACGGCAGGCCGCGCCCAATGCGGGACACCGGGCGCTGGCCGACCTGGAAGGCCTGCTGCCCCACGTGGCGATCATTACGCAAAATGTCGATGACCTGCACCAGCAGGCCGGCAGTAAGGACATCGTGGCGCTGCATGGCGCGCTGATGCAGAACAAGTGCTTCGCCGACTGCCAGGGTGATCCCACCATCATCGATGTGGCCGCGCTCCCTGACTTCGATCCGGCGAATGGCCCGCCCCGCTGTTCACACTGTGGGGCGTGGGTGCGGCCAGATGTCGTGTGGTTCGGCGAATCGCTGCCGGAAGCCAATCTACAACGGGCCGCCACCCTGGCCGAGCAGGCCGATGTTTTCCTGGTGGTGGGGACGTCCGGCATCGTGCAGCCTGCCGCCAGCTTACCCTACCAGGCCAAGCGGCGCGGCGCAACGATCATCGAAGTCAACCCAGCTCCCAGCGGCATCACGGCCATCACGGATATGTGGCTGGAAGGCCCGTCCGGCGAGATACTGCCCCAGGTGGTGCAGGTGATCCGCGAAGGGCAGGGCGAATGACGAAGGCAGAGGGTTTTGTGAAACGCTCAGCGCCTCATCTGTGTGGGCTGGTTTTGCTGGCCGCTGCGGTTGTTAGCATCGGCGTGATGACTGCCCGCGCTCAGGATAATGGTAATGGGTCGGTAGAGGTCTACGTGATGCGCACGCCGCCGGGTGGTGTGGATGGCGCGGCGCGGCTCTTTTTCATCGATGCCGTGACCGGCGAAACGATCACGGCAGATGTGAGCGGTGACCGTTTCTCTATCGTGGGCGATTACGTGCTCTACCAGGACCCGGCCAGCCAGACGGTCTTTCGGGCCTGGCCGGACGGTCGCACGGAGCCGCACCCGTTCATCCAACCGGCGCCGGAAACCGTACGGCTGGATTGGGTGGTATCGCCCAACCGCCAGTGGATCGCCTGGACGCTGGTCGACCGGGTGGAAAACGACGCGCTGCAAACCGTCACCACGCTGACACGGGCCGACGGCACGAACCCGCGCGTCATTATGTTGGACGGCCCGGACGCCTTTTTGCAGGTCGTGCCCCTGGCGCTGACGAACGAAGGCATCTTTTTCTTTGACCGCCAGCCGCAGGGTGTGGGCGACTATTTTTTTTACCCGCAGTACGCGTCGATTCACCGGCTGGATACCGATGCCGAGGTCCCCACGCCGGAACTACTGCCCTTTGAGCCGAACTGTTTTTGCGGCGCAGGGCTTTCGGCGGATGGTCATTATTTTGCCCGGCTGGAGCGTCTCAGCGACGACGGCGGGTATGATGTGCGCCTGTGGGACCTACCGGCCGGCGTCGACGTGGAAGCGCCCTCGCTCGCCGTTTCCTACCAGACGGCGGGAGGGGTGCTCGTCGCCCCGGACGGGCGGCGGGTCGTGTACAGTCTGGCCAATAACCTGACCATCGACAGCGTCGAGAGCGGGCGCGAGCGCTTTATGCTGGCGGTGGTCGACCGGGACAGTGGGTCGCAGCGGCCGGCGCTGTTTAACCAGTTCCTGGTGCCGCTGCTGCCCGTGGCCTGGACCGAAGACGGCAGCGGCGTGATCCTGACGAACCCGCGGCAGGATGGGACCTGGAAGCTCATCCTGGAGACGGGCGAGGTGCGGCAGGTCGCCGGGGGGACGCTGGTTGGCGTAATCCGGTGATTGAGGCAGGCCGCCCGATTTTCGGCTAAACCCCGGCCTCGCGGAATTCGCGCACGGCTTTCGGGCCGTTGCGTTCTAATCCCTGGTAGAATTTCTCCTGGTCGCTGTTGCGATAGTCCACGCGCTCCACCTGAAAGGGCACCAGGCGCTCTTTTTCTTTGCGCCGCAGGCTGGCATCCAGGAAGTACTCGACGGCATTCTGAACGCTGTTGGCGTCGGTCCAGCTGGATTTGTAAACGGGCACGCCAGAGCGGGTGAAAATCCAGGTCATATTGGGCATGGAGCCGTAAGCCCGCTGGCAGGCCCCGTCGAGCGCATCTAGCAGGATCGGGCGCGTCACGCCGAGGACGTCGCGCAGGGCGCGGGCGTGGTCGTGTTTCTGGGCCATCGAAGTCAGGTGAGGGTAGTTCTCGCCGGGCTGCCAATGGGGGGGCTTTCCTCGAAGCGCATCCACGGCATGAATTTCTCCGGCACGAAGGCGTCGTAAGTGTAATGGGTCAGCCGGTCGGTTTTGCTCATGCCTGGGTCCTTTATTTATTGATGAGCTGCCGGCTGCATTGAGATAGGATGATTATACTCACAAACATCCTCCCGACTTCTATTGCCCTGCTGCTTCATTCAGGAGAAAATAGGTCGCCGGGGGAGAGCAGGATCAGCAACCGCTGTCCGGCTGCCGCCGCTGGCGCAGATATTATGATCGCGAAGGGGAGACGATGAGCGAAGGATTCAAGTATGCAGTAGTGGGCGCAGGGCGGCAGGGAACTGCTGCTGCCTATGATATGTTGAAGTGGGGTGGGGCATCCAGTGTCCTGATGGCGGACTATGACGGCGAAGCGGCTGCCCGCGCGGCGCGGCGCATCGGCCAATTGTTCGGCAACCCCGCCGTGGCAAGCAGCGCCCAGGTCGACGTGCGCGACTATGATGCGCTGGTCGACCTGCTCAAACCGGTGGACGTGTTCCTGTGTGCCGTGCCCTTCAGATACATTATGGGCTGCACGCAAGCCGCCCTCCAGGCCGGGACGCACATGGTCGATCTGGGTGGCCACACCGATACCGTGCACAAACAGCTTGAGATGGATGCGCAGGCGAAAGCCGTCGGTGTGATCGTCGTGCCGGACTGCGGTATGGGACCGGGCTTGAATAATACGATGGCGATTTACACCATCGAGCAGCTGGAGGCGCGCGGCGCGAATCCGCGCGAGGTGCGGGCCTGGGATGGCGGGCTGCCGCAGGACCCGCCCCAACCCTGGGGCTATGAGTGCTCTTTCCACATCAACGGCTTGACGAATGAATATTATGGGCAGGCCGTCTTTTTGCGGGATGGCAAGATCACGCTGGTGGATACCTTCACCGAGCTGGAAACCGTCACGTTTGACGGCTTAGGTGAATTGGAGGCGTTTGTCGCTGCCGGCGGCACGTCGACGGCGCCGTATACCTACCAGGGTAAGATCCAGGTTTACGAGAATAAGATTTGCCGCTATCCCGGCCACTTCGCCCAGTTTAAGGCCTTTAAGGACCTGGGATTGTATGAGGAAGAACCGGTGGCGGTCGGGCCGGAAGGGATGCGGATCAGCCCTCGCGAGTTTTACCACACGCTGATCGGCCCGCAGATCGAGGTCGATCACGTCGTGAAGGATGTCTGTATCATGCGCGCCGAAGGCATCGGTGACAGGGATGGGCAGGACATCACCATGATCATCGATCTGGTTGACCGCTACGATGAGGAGACCGGCTTCTCCAGCATGGAGCGGCTCACCGGCTGGCACGCGGCTATTATGTGTGAGTTCGTTGCGCGGGGAGAAGTCGGGCCGGGGGTATGGCCGATGGAAAAGGCCGTCACCTCGACGCGCTTTATGGAGAAGATTCGCCAGCGCGGGTTCGCGGTCACCGAACGCTGGGAGGAATAAGCCGGGTAGTACCCAATCGGCAGGCAAGCGGGCGTGGTCAACTGGCGACTCGCTTGCCTGTTTTATCCCTGGTGGATGGTGAATTCTTCAAAGGCCACCGTGACCCCATCCCCCGTAGGCGCGCAGCACATCAGGCCGACCTGCACGATCGGCTCCCTGGTCAGGAAGGCCTGCCGTATCAGTGTGTACGGCTCATCTTCTAACGCATAGGATACTTCGATGGTGCTGCCGTGCCGGGCGACCCGGAAGCGTACCGCCGGAGGGTTATTCGACAGGGGCACGACCGACCAGTCCGAATAGTCCCGGGTGACGACGGCGCTGGCCTGCTGCACGCCATCCAGCAGTTCGATGCCGCACTTGAGCCAGGTCGTCTCATCCTGGCGCACCATGATCCCGGCCTGGTCGTACTGGTTCACGTACTTGGCCGCGACCGTGACCTCGGCGGTGAAGTCACCACCGACCGACTGGTAGTAAAAGTGTCCGTGATCGCGGATGCCGCCGTCGTGTGTTTTACGCCAGAAGTCAGTTTTGGCGCCGGACGTCACCGTGGTCGTACTGCCAGCTGCCTGCCACATTGGCGGCTCGTTGTACCATTCCATGATGTTCCCCCTGGTCCCTGAATCAAAAGTGCCGCTATTCCCAGGAGTGTAACGGCACAGGTGTCGATTCGCCACCGGTCCAGGCCGTACGTCGTTTATTTGAAGGGTGCGCCGGAAAGGTACTTGTGGCTGTTATCCGGAAAGACGGTCACGATGGTGGCTGCTTCGCCGTTGGCCGCAGCCTGTTCCGCCACCCCGATCATCAACCGGCCGCAGACGGCCATTCTGGGGATAGGGGCCATGCAAAAGCGCGTGGTGGTGGTGGTAGCCGACGACGCGATCGCCGTGCGGTCGCTTCGGACTGACCGGCAGCATGGTGTCCCCGACCAGGCGAGCGCCGTTGGCAGCAGCGGTGGCGCGCCTTTTTTGCGTAAGAACGCTGTAAAAGGGGGCGGTTGCTGCTGCTGCCCTGCAACGCTGCGGGTTCGGTCGCATCGAATAGATGTGTCCCACAAGCACAACACATTTATGGAGCGACAGAGATGGTCAGTCTGAACCTGACGCCCGGCGAGGGCGATAACAACGATAAACATTACGACGTGGTAGTCATCGGCGGCGGGCCGGCCGGGGTATCGGCGGCGATTTATACGGCGCGCGGTGCACACAAAACCCTGGTGATCGACAAGGGCCTGACCGCCGGAGCGCTTGGCCTGACACACAAGATCGCCAATTATCCCGGCGTGCCGGGCGAGATCAGCGGCCCTGAACTGCTGGAAATCATGCGCGGGCAGGCGGAAGCCTTCGGCGCGGCGTTCGTGCAGGACAAGGTGCTGTCGGTAGACCTCTCCGGCGATCCCAAGGTGATATTTGCCGGGAATGCCACCTATACCGCTCGGGCCGTCGTATTGGCGACCGGATCGATGGGCCGCGCCAAGGGCGTCACCGGTGAGGAAATGTTCCTGGGCCGGGGGGTGAGCTACTGCGCAACCTGTGATGGGGCCTTTTTTAAGGGGTTGGAAGTGGTCGTCGCCGGCAACAACGATGAAGCGGTCGAGGAAGCCCTGCACCTGGCAAAATTCGCCGCCAGGGTTTATCTGCTGGTGCAGACGCCCGATCTCAAAGTGGATGCCGATCTGGTGCAGACGGTCGCGGCCAATCCGGTGATCGAGGTGCGTTATGGCACGCCCGTCCGGGAGATCATAGGCGACCAGATGGTGACCGGTGTGCGTTTCGCGCCGCGCGGCGGTGAAGAGATGATCTTACCGGTCAGGGGCGCGTTCGTCTACTTGCAGGGCAACAAGCCGATCACAGATTTCCTGCAGGGACAGTTGCCCACCAGCAAGAACGGCTGCCTGGTGGTGGATAACCAGTATCAGACGCCGGTGCCGGGCGTGTACGCCGTGGGCGATCTATTATGCCATCACATCAAACAGGCGGTCGTGGCTGCCGCCGATGGTGTGATCGCCGCCATGGCGATCGACCGGCAACTCAGCGGGCGCGCGGTCCTGCGGCCCGACTGGTCGTAGAATCTCGGTAACAGCACGTTCATAGAAAACGCCGCGATGGGAGGTCTGCTCTCATGCGGCGTTGTGTGTTACGGCAATGATGATCGACTAGATGCGATTGACGCGCGGCTGGCAGCGTTCTTCTTTCCAGAAATCGCCCTCGTTGTGATAACCGGCCTGCTCCCAGAACCCCGGCTTATCCTCCACGCTGAACTCCAGGCCGCGCAGCCACTTGGCGCTTTTCCAGAAGTAGCGCTGCGGCACCAGCAGGCGCAGCGGGTAACCATGCTCGGGATCAAGGAACCTGTCATCATATTTATAGGCCAGCAGCACGTCGTCGCCCAGCATGGCCTCCAGCGCCATGTTGGCCGTGAAGCCGTATTCGCAGTGCGCAATGACGTGCTGAGCAGCCGGCTTGACTTCGAATAAGGTGCGGAAGTCGCGGAAGCGCACGCCCTCCCAGGTCGTATCAAATTTACTCCAGCTGGTCACACAGTGAATATCGACCGTGGTGCGTACGGTGGGCAGCGCCTGGAATTCCTGCCAGGTCCAGTGCTTTTCTTCGGCGACCGCGCCAAAGACCCGCAGGTCCCAGGTCGCTTCGTTAAAGGGAGGGACCCGGCCGTAGTGCAGCACCGGGAACTTGCGGGTGAGCGACTGGCCCGGGGGAAGGCGGCCTTCCTCTTTGACGCGTTTCTCTTCGTCGCGGCGGCTCATGAAATCTTTAAGCATGGGCGTCCTCGTTTGCTTCGGTTCTGTGATGGCTTATTAGGATAATCGTGATCTATATAGAGCGGCATCCTGAGTATACCCCTCTGTTCTTTTTCCAGACAAGACGCCGGATAGGTGATTCAGGGCATTCTCACCTGGCCACAGCCGGGTTTGAATTTCCGGCGCGATCATCTACAATCACGTTCATCTGGCTTATTGAGAGTATCTCGATGGGTATGGTCCAGTCATTGATTCTGCGACAGGTTACCGTAGATGATCGGCGGCGCGACGGCGGACATCGCCCCCTGGCCGGCGGCGGGCGGGCGGGGGGGCCTGGGCGGCGATTCGCGCCTGACGGCGAACGGCGATCTGTTGGATGAAATGCGGGCGGCTGTGGAGACTACACAGGTTGACGCCGCTTGTATTTGGGCGATGGTCACGACGGAAGCCGCCGCGTTGCTGGGTATCATCGATGCGGGTCGGTTGTCACCCGGCCAGCGGGCAGACCTGATCCTGATGCGGGATGGTCAGCCGCTGGTGGGCGCGCGGCGGGCGGACCTGTCCCTGGTGATGTGCGGCGGCGTGCCCCTGCTCGGCGATCCGGCGGTGATGGCGCGTTTTTCGCACGTGCGCACCTGCCCGGCCACGCTGGACGGCAGGCCCAAATTGATCCATCACCGGCTGGCAAGGCGCATCTTGAAGGGCCGTTTTCAGGAGCCGGGTCTGACGCTCGCGCCGCTGCCAGTGGTCCCTGTCGAGGAAATCAGCCATGAAACCTATCATTGAGGCGATGCAGCCGCAGGATTGGGCGGCGGTTCGGGTGATCTACCAGGAAGGCGTCGACACCCGGCGAGCGACTTTTGAGACCAACGTCCCGGCCTGGGAAACGTGGGACGCCAATCACCTGCCAGCTTGCCGGTTGGTCGCCAGGGACGATGGTGAAATTGTCGGGTGGGCGGCTTTGACGCCGGTCTCGGGCAGGTGTGTGTACGCCGGCGTGGCCGAGGTGAGCGTCTACGTGGCGGCGGCGGCGCGGGGGCGCGGGGCAGGCAAGGCGCTGCTGCGGGCGCTGGTCGAGGCGTCGGAGCAAGCGGGGATATGGACGCTGCAAGCGGGCATCTTCCGTGAAAACAGCGCCAGCATCAGGCTGCACGAGGCCTGCGGCTTCCGCCTGGTGGGCTTCCGTGAGCGCATCGGGCAGCTTAACGGCGACTGGAAAGACACCGCGCTCCTGGAGCGCCGGAGTCACAAGGTGGGCGTGTAAATATCGGCGATGAAGGATTGTTGAATGGCGAAGCTATTATTTGGGCAGTCGTGTTATCTACGGTTCGATGCCAAGCTGTGGCAAGCGATGCAGCCCTACCCGCCCCTGGGCACGCTTTACGCGGCCAGCTTTATGCGCGAGCGCGGTCACGAGGGGCGCTCTTTGATGCGATGCTCTCCGATGGCCCTGCCGAATGGTCGTCGGCGCTGGGACGGTTTCGACCCCGTTTCGCCGTGCTGTACGAGGACAACTTCAATTACCTCAGCAAAATGAGTCTGCTGCGGATGCGTGAAGCGGCCTTCGCCATGATCGCGGCAGCCCTGGAGAACGGCTGCGCGGTTATCGTGTGCGGCGCGGATATGACCACCTGATCAAGAGGGGGACTATGGAACTGCAAGACCTTACAAGCCGGGCGATGGACATCCGGCAGGCCTATCATGAATTGGAGCAGGCCCGTTTTGGCCGCGCCTGGACTCGAGAGGAAATCATGCTGGGATTCGTGGGCGACGTGGGCGACCTGGGTAAACTGGTACTGGCGCTGGAGGGCGTGCGTGATATCCCCGATGCGGACGGAAAACTGACCCACGAACTGGCCGACTGCCTGTGGTCGGTGCTGGTGCTGGCGCGGCTGTACGACGTTGACCTGGAGCGCGTATTCCTTAATACGATGGACGACCTGGAAGCCCGTATTGCCTCGCAGCGCCCATCCTGACGGTCATTCTCCTGATGAGCCGCTTAACCCGCAATACGCTCACGCTGCTCACCGGCGACGTCGGCAGTGCGGCGCTGTCGCTGGCGCTCTCCATCCTGATCGGGCGGGCGCTGGGTGAAGCGGCCATCGGCGTTTATGGTGTGGTGATGGCCTGGGTATTTCCGGTACGCCTGCTGGCGGAATTTGGCCTGGGCACGCTGATCACCCGCGAGGTCGCCGCCGATCCACCCCTCGCGCCAGAACTCCTGCGGACCACCACGTTGGCGCGCCTGCTGCTCGTATTGTGGTGGGGACCGCCGGGAATCAAACGGGCGACCCGCAGGCCGCCCGCTTCTGCCGGGAAAGGAATGGATCAGTTTTCGCCCAGGTAGGCTTTCCGCACCATTTCATTTTCCTGGAGGGCTTTCGCGCTATCCGACAGGACGATCGTGCCGGTTTGCAGCACGTAGCCCCGGTCGGCGACAGCCAGCGCCATATGGGCGTTTTGCTCTACCAGCAGGATGGTCGTGTTTTGCTCCTGGTTCAGGAATTCGATGATGTTGAAGATGTCCCGCACCAGCAGCGGGGCCAGCCCCATGCTCGGTTCGTCCAGCAGCATGATCCGTGGGTGTCCCATCAGCGCACGGCCAATGGCGAGCATTTGCTGCTCGCCGCCGGAGAGCGTGCCGCCCAACTGGTTTTCCCGCTCTTTGAGGCGAGGGAACGTCTCGAAGACAAATTCCATGTCCCGGGCGATTTCGCCGGCGTTGTTACGGGTGTAAGCGCCCATTTCCATGTTTTCGCGCACCGTCAGCCGGGTGAAGATTTTACGGCCCTCCGGCGACTGGCCGACGCCCAGTCCGATGATCTCATGTGGGCGGTCGCCAGTGATATCCCGGCCCTCGAGGTGGATCGAGCCTTCTGAAGCCGGCGTGATGCCGCAGATGGTGTTCAGGGTTGTGGATTTACCAGCGCCGTTACCGCCGATCAAGGTCACGATTTCGCCCTGTTCCACCTCCAGCGAGATACCTTTTAAGGCATGGATTTTGCCGTAATAAGTGTGAATGTCTTTGACTTCCAGAAGCGCCATCGGGTTTTATCCAGGAATAGGCTTTAGCTCGGATCAGAAGTTCACGACTCAGGCGGGGGCGGCTTCGTCCTCGCCATCGACTGCTGTGCCCAGGTAAGCGGCGATCACGCGCGGATCGCGCTGGACTTCCGCGGGTGTACCCTCGCTGATTTTGCGCCCGTAGTCCAGCACGGTCACCTGGTCGGAGATTTCCATGACTACCTTCATATCGTGCTCGATCAGAAAGATGGTCAGGCCGCGTTCGTCGCGCAGGCGGCGGATGAAGTTCATCAAGTCTTCGGTTTCCTGCGGATTCATACCGGCGGTGGGTTCGTCCAGCAGCAGCAGCTGCGGCTCACTGCTCAAAGCACGGCCTATTTCCAGCCGTCGCTGCGAACCGTAGGGCAGGTTGCTGGCTAAAGTATCGCCCACCCCGGCCAGCCCGATGAATTCCAGCATACGGATGGCTTCCGCCAGGGCATGGTGCTCCTCATGATGCGTGGCCGGGAGCTGCAAGACAGCGCCGATCGGCCCGGACTTCAGGCGGGGATGCATCCCGACCAGCAAGTTTTCCAGCACGGTCATGGCGCTGAAGAGGCGGATGTTTTGGTAGGTGCGCGAGATGCCCCGCTGCACGATCAGATCGGTGCGCAGGTTGGTGATGTCCTCGTCCTGGAAGATGATCGAGCCTTCTTCCGGCTGGTGGAAGCCGGTGACGCAGTTAAAGAAGGTGGTTTTGCCGGCCCCGTTCGGCCCGATCAGGCTGGCGATGGTCTCGCGTTTGATCTCCAGGTCGAAGTCGCCGACGGCCGTCAGCCCGCCAAAACGCTTGGTGATGTTGTATGAAGTGAGTATCACGTCGCTGTTATTCATGAGGCAGCTCCCTCTTCGGCCAGGGCTTTTTCGGCATCTTCCTCCAGGCGCGGGGTGCTGGGCGGTATGACTCCTTCCGGGCGCAGCAGCATCATGACCACCAGCAGCGCACCGAACATGAGCAGCCGATATTCTTCGAACTCGCGGAGGGCTTCCGGCAGGCCGAAGATCACCAGCGCGCCCACAAACACCCCCGGAATGCTGCCCATGCCGCCGATGATGATCAGGCTGAGCACGTTGATCGACACGATCAGCGTGAAGCTGTTGGGGAAGATGGACTTGAGGTACGAGCCAAAGATCGCGCCGCCGATGCCGGCAAAACCCGCCCCGATGGAGAAGGCCAGCAGCTTGGTACGTACCAGGTTGATGCCCATCGCTTCGGCGACATCCTCGTCCTCGCGCATGGCCCGCCAGGAGCGGCCCAGTCGAGACCGCGACAGGCGGTACGAGACAAAAGCCGTTACCAGGATGCCGAACAGGATCAGGTAGTAGATCTGGCTGGGGCCGCTCAACGAGATGGGCTGGGCCAGCGCATCGCCCAGCTGAGTCAGCACCGGAATCCCTGAATCGGCCATGGTGGGCGCGATCGAGGTCAGGTCGATGATGGGCGATGTGATATTCACGATACCCTGCGCGCCGCCGAAAAAGGGCTTGAAGACATCCGAGAGTGCCACCAGGCGGATGATCTCGCCAAAGCCGAGCGTCACAATCGCCAGGTAGTCGCCGCGCAGGCCCAGGACCGGGATACCCAGCAGCACACCGGCCAATCCACTGACCAGGACAGCCATACCCCAGGCGGTCCAGAATGACCAGATGGTGCACCACTGACTCTGCTCTCCCGCGCTGAAGGCGCGAGCCGGCCAGCCTTCCAACGCGGGCGTAAACGGCGAACTGGTCATCAGCGCGTCGTTGCCTTGAATGAGAGGCGCCAGCGCGCCTTCGGGGGCGACGACGGCCACGATCTCACCGGCTGACAGCACCGCCGCAGCGGCTTCGACACTCCCGAACTCGACGAAGTCGGCGCGTCCGACCATCAGCGCGGCATAAGCGGAACGAGTGCCGGTCACCACGCCCAGGGGTTGATTGTTGAGCGCGGTATTGATAGTGGTGATATCGGTGCCGTTTCCCCATAACGCTAACGCGTCCGTCTCCAGGGCAGAGGTCTGCACCGCGACGATATTATCCGAGGGCGGCGGACAGGTGATGAAGTTGGGTGTGGTCAGGACGCCGGTGGTGTAAGCGCCAATGGCAAAAAAGGCCACGTAACCCAGGTCCAGCAGGCCGGCGTAACCGACCACGATGTTCAGCCCCAGGCCCATCATCACGAACAGGCCGACCAGGTCAACCACGTTGTTGATGTAGCCGGTGAGCATTTGGGGAATGACCAGGGCGAAGGCCAGCCCGGCCAGGCCGATCAGCGTCTGGCTGGTCCGGCGCTGCCTCGCATTGAGGGTGACGAAGATGCCCTGGGCCTGGGCAGAGGTGCGCCCCATGACGATCTGGGACACGATCATGATGGCTGTGGTAGCGATGGCCGCGAACAGCGTCATTTCGTCGCTGGCATTCAGCACGCCCAGCGTCAGCAACGCGACCAGGATGGTGATCCCGGTGCGGTGGGTGGTGCCGGACGTGGCGCTGAGGGCAGCCCCGGTCGCGGCCAGGGCAGAACTGACCAGTGCGAACAAGGCGAACATTCCGCCCGTGCCTTGCCCCAGGATTAACGAGGCCATGATTTGCGGCGGTGGGTTGCCCAGCCAGTCGGGAACGCCCCCGGTGCTCGTGCTGGTGATAAGCATGATCAGCGCCACGGCCAGGCCCGCCAGTAGCCCGACGAATGCCGTTTCCAAGGCGCGGGTGATCAGGTGTCTCCGGTTTCGCCAGTAGGCAAACAGGTAGCCAATCACCACCATGACCAGCAGCCAGATGGCATCCGGCAGCGCGATGATGTTGTTGATCTGGTCCTGCAGCATACCCAGGACAATGACGACGGCGAGGCTGAACAGGACCGCGCTGCGGATAGTGGCCGGCACCAGTCGGATAAACGCGCCGATTGCCCCGGTGGCGGCGCCGACGACGATCATCAAAGCATAGCCGACGTACACTGTCTCCAGCCCGAAAGAAAGCTGCTCGATAAGCGCTTCATCGACATTGGGGAATACGACGGTCATGTCGATGACA
>DAOUEM010000643.1:0-7635 GCA_034430555.1 Anaerolineae bacterium
GGTATGCAACGGTCTAATCGCCTGCTGCTGTTCGTGGTGAGCATTTTTGTGTGCCTGGTATTGATCGGAATCAGCGCCGCCGGTCTGACTGCGCCGGCAGAGGGTCTGCTGGCCGTGCCGCTCCAGTTTTTCCAGGGGATTATCAACAGCGGGGTGCGGGCGACGACCGGATTCATCGGCGACCTGGTGGAGATTCAAAATCTTCAGCAGCGCAACCGCGACCTGGAAGCTGCCCTGGCTTCCTATTCCGCCGAGATTGTCACGCTGCGCGAAGTCGAGCATGACTACGAACGAATTGCGGCGCTGCTGGATTATACCCGCAGCCGGCAGGGCGAGGAATTCGTCGTCGCCGACGTGATTGACCGTGACATCAGTGCTTTCACGCGCGTGATCTACGTCAACCGCGGCGCACGCGATGGCCTGACCCGGGGGATGCCGGTCCTGACCGACGTCGGGCTGGTGGGCCGGATTACCCAGGTGAGCGCCACCGCTTCCCAGGTGCTGCTGATCACCGATCCGATCAGCGCGGTGAATGCCCGCCTGCTAAACTCCCGGGCCGAGGGCAGCGTGCAGGGCGAGTCGGGCGGGCTGCGGATGACGTTTATTGACCTCAACGCCGTCGTCCAGGAGGGGGACACGGTGGTGACCTCCGGCCTGGGCGGGACCTTCCCGGAGGGGATCATTATCGGGCAGGTCACCAGCACCCGCCAGGAGGTGTTTGAGCTGTTCCAGGAAGCCGTGGTCCGCAGCCTGAATGACTTCGAGCGCCTGGAGACCGTGCTGGTGATCACCAACTTCCAGCCGGTTGATCTCTCGGTATTTGAGCAGCCGGGAGAAGCGGAAACCGGAGGCTCACCATAACATGGGCGGCTACCTGAGTATTCCGGTGCTGGCCGTGGCCGTGATTCTTCAATCCACCGTGGTGCCGGAATTCCGTTTTGGTGGCGCGATGCCCGATCTTGTCCTGTTACTGGTATTGGCCTGGAGCCTGATGGCGGGGTTTGAACAAGGGATCATCTGGGCGATGGTGGGCGGTATCTTGCAGGACCTGGTGTCCGCTGCACCCGTCGGGACGACCTCGCTGTCCCTGGTGATCGTGGTCGCGCTGGCGGCCTTGATTCTGGGGCAGATCAGTCCGCGTAACCTGTTTTACCCGGCGCTGGCAGCCGGCGGCGGCCTGGCTGTGGCGCATGTCGTGATTCTGATCGTGTTGCTGCTGACGGGTCGCACGATCCCGGTCATCGATCTCTTGTTGACCGTGACGCTGCCCGGCATGGTGTATAACGCGGTCGTTATGATCCCGGTGTATCGCGTACTTGGCGCTTTTTATAGTTCATCCCGGCCCCGGCGCGTCGAGGGTCTGTAGTCGTAAGCGAGTAGTGAGGCAGCAGCCGATGAATAGACGAACTCTTCCTTCCCAAGGCTGGCGTCTGACCATGTTTGGGGCGGTGATCTTTTTTTCTTTTGCCATTCTGATCTACCAATTGTACCAGTTCCAGTTCGTGGAAGCAGAAATTTACATCCTGGAAGCGGAGGAAAACCGGCTCCAGCTCCAGCCGATCACCGCGCCGCGTGGGGTGATCCTGGACCGGTACGGTGCCCAGTTGGCCTTGAACGTCCCGGCTTTTAACGTCACGATCGTCCCGGCAGCGCTGCCTGAAAACGACGAGGCGACCCTGGAGGTCTACAATCGCCTGTCGGCCTTCATTGATGTGCCGGCGACTCGTGCCGCGGCCCTTGCCGCCGGTCGGGACAACGAGCGCAGCCTGGACGAGTTGGTGACCGAGGGCGAGGGCATCGAGCCCTATCGCCCGGTGATCGTGGCGCAGGACGTGCCCCGCAACACGGCGATGCGCATCCTGGAAGATCGGCTGCTGCTGCCGGGAGTCGATATCCAGGTGGCGGCGGTGCGCGAGTATCTGTTCGGCGAGTTGACTTCGCAGATAATCGGCTACCTGGGGCCAATCCCTGCCGAAGAAGCCCAGGCGCTGATTGAAGAAGGTTACAATCCGGCCTTCGATCGTATTGGTTATGCCGGGGTCGAGTTTTTCCTCGGTGATGAACTCGCCGGCCAGAACGGGCGGCTGCTGCGCGAGGTCGATGTGGCCGGGCTGCCGCTGCAAGTCGTCTTGCAGGACGACCCGGTGCCTGGCCGCAGCGTGAGTTTGACCCTGGATGTCGAGCTGCAGGCGGCGGCGCAGGAAGCCCTGGTCCGCCGTATCAACATCGTCAATGCCGATGCTGGCCGTATTGTCACGCAGTCCGGGGTGGTGATCGCCCTCAACCCGCAGACCGGCGAGGTCCTGGCGATGGTGAGTTGGCCGACTTACGATAACGCCCGCTTTGCCCGTACTATCGATATCGACTACTACCGCCAGGTGCTGGAGGACGAGCGCCTGCCGCTGATCAACCACGCCATCCAGTCGATTTATCCGCCTGGCTCCGTGTGGAAGTTGATCACGGCGGTGGGTGCGCTGGAAGAAGACGTCATCGATCCCTTGCAGACCCTGAACGATCCCGGCCAGTTGGTACTGCCCAATCGCTACGCGCCCAACGACCCGGCGGCCTCGCAGACGTTTGTGTGCTGGCTGCGCACCGGCCACGGGGACATGAACATGGTCGACGGCATCGCCAACAGTTGCGACGTGTACTTCTACCAGATCGGTGGTGGCAACCCGGACGTGTCGCCGGAGGTGTTGGCCCCAGGCGGCCTGGGTATCGACAACCTGTTTCGTTACGCCACAGCTTTCGGCATCGGCTCGGAACTGGGCGTGGAGCTGCCCGCCGAGACCGCCGGCCGGATGCCCGACCGGGATTGGAAGCGCCGCACGCACGGCCAGAACTGGTCCACCGGCGATACCTACAACGCCGCTTTCGGCCAGGGTTATGTCAACGTGACGCCGCTGCAGCTCATCAGTGCTGTCGCGGCGATTGCCAATGACGGGCTGTTGTACCAGCCGACCGTCATCCACAGCTTTCTGGATGCGGAAGGCAACGTTATCGAAGGGTTTACGCCCCATGTGTCCCGGACGGTGCGTCTGCCCGCTGCCGGTGAGCCAGCGGTGCTGCTGCAACTGGAGGACATGATCGTCCAGGGGGAAGACAGCCTGGCCTGCACCTGCGAGCCAGACAGCCCCTACTACGATCCATCGGCGTGCGACCCGGATAACTACAGCGCCGCCGTCACTTTCGAGGGACAGACGATTCCCTATACCGTTCATATCCCTCGCAACTATGTTTTTAACGGCGGTATCTGCGATCGCACGCGCTTTGACGACACTTACCAGGTGCCCTTTGTGACTCAGGAGACGCTCGATATCGTGCAAACCGGTATGCGCCAGGCCATTATTGGCGAAGGCGGTACCGCCAAAGGCGCCGCCCTGAGTTATGTCGCCGTGGCCGGTAAAACCGGTACTGCCGAGTACTGCGATAATATCGCGCGGCCTCTTGGGTTATGTGTGCCCGGTAACTGGCCTTCTCACGCCTGGTTTACGGCTTACGCGCCCGATGAAAATCCGGAAATCATCATCATTGCCTTCGTTTACAACGGTGGCGAAGGATCGCTGGTGGCGCTGCCGGTGGTGCGCGATACGATGGAGGCTTACTTCCGTTTACAGAACGAACGCCAGCAGGGATCATAAGGTGATAGCGTTGTCCCAGAAAATGAGTATATTAGAGATGCATTCTCATGATGACCGGTGACTGATGCTGGTCATATGTTCGCGACTTGTAGGTGTGTATGATGTCCGTTGGCGGCTCTCTTGAAATCAAAGGGATTCGGGATGGACTACTGGTCCGCCTTAATCCGGAAGATAGCTGGAAAAACCTGGTGATGCAGTTGATCGCCTTGATCGATCAGCAGCAGGAGTTTTTTCGGGGGGCGCGTCTCGTGTTAGACGTCGGTAATCGGGCTGTGCGCCGCCATGAGTTAGGATCGCTTCAGACGATGTTGTCCAAGCGTGACGTGACGCTGTGGGCGATCTTGAGCGAAAGCGATACGACCAAGGCCACTACGCGCGACCTGGGATTACAGGTTAAGCTGGACGATGCCGCAGGGGCAGCCCCTGGCGGGCCGGAAGTCCCGGTTTCGCAGACGCTGCTGATGGTGGATGATGAAAGCGAGCCGCCGCCCATCGATACCGAAGAAGCTGGTTCACCTGGCGTGCTGGTCAAGCGTACGCTGCGTAGCGGAAGAACCGTCCGCAGTGGGGGGCATGTGGTCGTCCTGGGTGATGTCAACCCCGGCGCGGAGATCATCGCGGGTGGGGATGTGATTATCTGGGGGCGGTTGCGCGGAACGGTGCATGCTGGCGCGCATGGCGACGAATCCTCCGTAGTTTGTGCGCTCGATATGGTCCCGATGCAATTACGGATTGCCGGGCATATTGCCATGTCGCCGGACGACAAGCGCAGAAAACCCCGGCCGGAAATTGCGATGGTCCGTGAGGATCGCATTATGGTTAAGGGCTGGGAGTAATCTTTGAAAGGAACCAGATAGCCTATGGGCGCACGAGTGATCACCGTCACTTCTGGCAAGGGCGGGGTTGGAAAAACGACAGCGACCGCAAACATCGGTGTGGCGCTGGCCAAGTTAAACAAAAAAGTGGTTACCATCGACGCTGACATCGGCCTGCGTAACCTTGATGTGATCCTGGGGCTGGAAAATCGTATCGTTTACGACCTGGTCGACGTGGTCGATGGACGCTGCAAACTGCGCCAGGCCATGATCAAACACAAGGCATACCCGGACCTGTACTTGATCCCGGCCGCGCAGACTCGTGATAAAACGGCCGTCAGCCCCTCGGACATGATCGAAATCACGCAGCAGTTGCGCGCCGAGTTCGATTATGTCCTGATCGATTCACCTGCCGGTATCGAGCGTGGTTTTCGTAATGCGATCGCGCCTGCCGACGATGTGTTGATCATCACGAACCCCGAGGTGTCGTCCGTTCGTGATGCCGATCGTATCATCGGCTTGCTGGAGGCCGAGGAAAAAGGGCCGGGCCGCCTGGTCGTGAATCGTGTCAAGATGGAGATGGTCAAACGCGGCGAAATGCTTTCCATGGACGATGTCGTCGATATCCTGGCGATTAAACTGATCGGCGTGGTCCCGGAGGATGATGGGGTTCTGACCTCGTCTAACCGGGGCGATCCGGCGGCGGGGGATCCGAAGTCAAAAGCTGGGCAGGCCTTCCGCAATATTGCCCGGCGAATTATCGGCGAGGAAGTGCCATTTATGCCGCTGGATGAGGGGACGAGTTTCCTGGACCGCCTTGCCAAGTTTTTTAGTGGTAATTCGTCGGGCGCGGGTTAGCAGAGGGATTGGACAGAGAAGATGAACAGTTTACTGGACCGGTTAATGGGACGGAGCAGCACGTCAAGCTCCGCCAAAATCGCAAAAGAACGTCTTCAGCTGGTGCTTGTCCATGACCGTCTGGATCTGTCGCCCGAGCGGATCCAGGAAATGAAGGATGAGATTATTGCCGTAATCTCAAAATATGTCCGAATTGACATCGGCAATGTAGATATTACAATTGAACAGCGTCAGCGCGATAGCTGGCTGGTGGCCGATATTCCGTTAAGCCCGGACGACCAGAAATAAAGGTCAACAGAATAGGCGGGTAATGGCCGCGGCAGGGTATGCGCCGGGGCGAAGACAACACGGCGATGGGGAGGGGGGCAGCGTAGTTGGCGCGGCTCCTTTTTCTTATCGGGCGGCGCTCAGGTGAGCACTATTGGCGATGGCAGCGATTGAGGTGCGTTTTTTATGCGAAGTGATACGAGTATCTGGCGGCGGTTCGATTTTATCCTGCTGGCGGCGGTGCTGCTCCTGATCATCTACGGCGTGCTGATGATTCGCAGTGCCACACTTGGCGCCATCGACGAAGACCTGATTAACCGGGTGGAGCGCCAGATTCAATACGCGGTGGTCGGCATTATCGTCATCTTCCTGGTGACGGCCATCGACTACCGCTTGGTGGGGGCCTTGCACCAGTGGCTTTACCTGTTCGTGCTGGGCTTCCTGGGTGCGGTGGCTTTCTTCGGCTTGCTCGGCGAGGCCGGCGCCCAGCGCTGGCTGGACGTGGGTATTCCCATCCAGCCCTCGGAGATCAGCAAGGTGCTGCTGGTCATCGCCCTGGGCCAGCACCTGAGCAACCAATACGAAAAAATCGGCGATCTGAGAACCGTGCTGGTTTCGCTGATGTATATCGGCGTGCCGGCGTTATTCGTCTTTTTGCAGCCATCCCTGGGCGTGACTATTGTAATCATGACCACCTGGGCTGTCATGATCTTTGCAGCCGGGCTGCGGATCAAACATATGGTGTTATTTGTGTGTGTGATTATGCTGCTGATTCCCATCGTGTGGGTCAACATGGAAACCTATCAGCAGCAGCGCATCATCAACTTCATATTCCCCGAAGCCGATCCCGACTTCCAGTACAACATTTTACAGGCCAAGATCGCGATCGGGTCCGGCGGCATGTTGGGGAAAGGCTACGCCCAGGGCACCCAGACCCAGCAGCGTTTCCTGCGCGTCCGCCACACCGACTTCATTTTTAGCGTTATTGCCGAGGAACTGGGATTTGTCGGCAGTGTGCTGGCGCTGGGTTTAATCGGGATTGTATTGTGGCGTATCCTGCGGGCGGCGCAGCTGGCGCCCGATCCGTTTGGCAGTCTGCTGTGTTATGGCATCGCCAACCTGATCTTCTTCCAGACGTTAGTTTCCATTGGCATGAACCTCAATTTGCTGCCGGTCACCGGCCTGACACTGCCCTTTATCAGCTCCGGCGGCAGCTCGCTGCTTACCCTGCTGCTGGGCATTGGACTGGTCGAGAGCGTTTTTGTCCGCCGGCGGGGCGTCTAGAATCAACCCCTGACAGCCGTCTGGATGGCGGGTATAATGATGATCCTGACTGCCGCTTACCAGGGGGAGTAGTGACCTGTGGATCGTCCAGTTCGTGTTCGGTTCGCGCCCAGCCCGACGGGGCCGCTTCATATTGGCGGGGCGCGTACGGCGTTGTTCAACTGGTTATTTGCACGTCATCATGGCGGTGCCTTTATCCTGCGCATCGAGGATACCGACCAGAAGCGTTTTGTGCCCGACTCGCTGGACCTGATCATCGACGGCCTGAGCTGGTTAGGCTTGAATTGGGATGAAGGCCCCGATATTGGCGGTGATTACGGCCCTTATACCCAGTCGGCGCGCCTCGTCCTGTACCAGGAATGGGCTGACTGGCTCGTGGCCAATGATAAGGCCTACCGCTGTTACTGCACGCCCAAGGAACTGGCCGGGCGGCGTCAGCAGGGCATGAAGGGTTATGATGGGCACTGCCGTCACCTGACGGCGGCGCAGCGTGCCGAGCGCGAGGCCAGGGGCGATGCCTTCGTCGTGCGGTTTAAGATGCCACGGGCAGGCGAAACCACGGTCCATGACCTTATTCACGGGGATATTACGGTCCAGAATGATACCCTGACCGACCTCGTGCTGCTCAAGTCGGACGGGTTTCCCACTTACCATCTCGCCTTTGTCGTCGACGATCATCTGATGGCCATCAGCCACATCATGCGGGCCGATGAATGGATTCCGTCGGCGCCGGTGCACTGTCGCCTGTACGAAGCCTTTGGTTGGGAGAT
>DAOUEM010000644.1:0-2250 GCA_034430555.1 Anaerolineae bacterium
GCGCTGGCGCAGCTCGGTTGCGCCGCCGACCCTCGACTGGTCAACGCGCGCCAGTTTATCCTGAACAAGCGGGATGAACGGGGACGTTGGAAGATGGAGACGTCGCTGAATGGCAAGATGTGGGCCGACGTCGAGGAAAAAGGCAGGCCCAGCAAATGGGTGACCCTGCGGGCAGCGCGCGTCCTGCTGGCAAGCTAGCGATCTCCGTCCATAGGAGGGAAATATGTCATCAGATACGGTCGGGACAATCGTCATCCTGCTAGCCTAACTTTTGTGCAACCAGAGGCCAAACTGCTAGAAATGGCCAAAACCTAAACTTTCTGCGAAAGGCAGCGGCAGTTGCACCGCCCAGCGCCTTTCCAGCTTAAGGGACCGACCAGCGAAAACGCTGCGGTCCGTGAACCTTAACAAACAACCCTGTTCCTGCCAGTTGACCCAGGCCGAGGTGTGCGCTCCGACCTTGACCTGCTCTTTCACCTTCGGCTGTGTCGTGTCTTGCCAACCCGCTGGGAGCTGTGGACACTGCGTCGCCAGCCAATGCGCCGCCCAGCGCACAAAGTTGGCGGCAAAGACCGCAAACTGCTCCTGTAGATAGAGACCGGGCGCCGACCGAACTTTCAGGTGGTGCATCTCGAACACGCCCTTTCCCTCTTTGATACCGGCCTCGATTGTCTGACGTGCGTTGTACCGCTCGAACCAGGCGGGCAAGTCGGTGGTGACCGGATCGGTGCCGAAGTGAAGCAGCGTGGCGTGCTTTTGTTTGTCACCGACCCAGAAGCGCTCCAACGCCACATCGAGTGGATACGGGAAGTCATGTAAGGTTGTGGCCTTCCAGGCGATCATCTCCGCATTCTTGCCCACCCGCGTCCAGTCACTCCGTCCGGCTGTCTGGCGCTTGAGCCGAGGTGTCAACCAGTCAGCGTATGGTTTGGTATACACTTCGTAGCCCATTTCGATGAGCAGTGCCACATTCTCCCTCACGCCAAACCCCGCGTCCAGCCGAAAGTCAGCCTGGATCGGATATCGATTCGCGCGGTTGTCTGCCTCGAACTGCTCCAGCCGCCGCTGCAGTAGCGATTCTTGAGCCTGACAGACGGTAAGTTGCCCCTTACGGCGAGCAAGTTGCTCCTCGATCTTGGGAACCTTCTTCACCAGCCGTGCTTGTCGTCGTTCCAGCACACTCAGCTTGTGCCGCGCCCGGCCCAGAGTGCTGTACGGTCGCTCCGGTCGCTGTTTCTCTCGGTATTCTGCTTCGAGCGTGGCGACGAGCGCTCGCTGTTCGTCAATCTGCTGTCGCGTTTCCGTCTCTTGAGCTTGCACGGCGGCCAGCTCTGTCTCGATAGTCTGCACTTGCTCTTCTCGACCCTGACGTTCCCGGCCTACGCACTGCAATCGGCCTCGGAGCAAGTCTGTCCGGCGCAAGGGGCGCAGACCGGTTTTGGCTTCTGCGGCCAGAACCATGGCTTCCACCTGCGTGCACGCAGCCGTGTTGCCGGGATGAGGGACAACCGACAACCACAAGCGGCCGTAGGTGGGGCTGTGCATGCTGACCATTGCCGCCTGGTAACCCAGCCGAATGGCATCGTCCATGTGGCCGTAACCCACATTCGGATAGGTAGTACTGCTGTTGGACACGGGCCGACCGGTGAGATCGCCATCGTAGCTCAGTCGCCCGCAGAGCCGTAAGGCTTTCATGACTTCTTCATCCAAGATCAGCTTGGTTATCTTGTGCAGCACGCCGGCAACTTGTTCGGCCTCTTCCTGGCAGAGCGTGGTGAGCGTACGGCTGACGCCGCTGTAGTCGGCCCAGGCTGGTTGTCGCCAGGCTTTCGCCACCGCCTGATCCTGGTCAATCGGGTGTGCGGACCGGCTCAGATCCTTGAGATACTCCAGTCCGGCCAGAATGGCGACGAAGAACTCCAGGATCTTCGTCTGCGGCCGATGGGTGACCGTCTTTTGGTGCAAGGGCACGCTCTCGATCTCCTGGATCAAGCCTATGTTTTGGGCAAACTCGCCCCAGGCAACGAGCATCGCATGGTGAGTAAGTTCGTTGATCGCGCTGTCGCTCACGGCAGTCCTCCAGACAAGGATGCCAAGAGTGTAGCGGAATAGGGTTCAGTTGTAAAAGTTCAGGTTTTTGCCGAAAAAAGCAATTCGGCTTCTGGTTGCACAAAACTTACGCTAGGCTTGGCTGCCGCCGGTTTGTACATCTATGTCCTTGTCATCAGGTCCAAACACCTTCTGAACCAG
>DAOUEM010000645.1:0-8060 GCA_034430555.1 Anaerolineae bacterium
AGCCGGGGAAACGGATAACCCGACCAACAGCCCGCAGGTGGCGGCCATGGCCGCGACGCTGATCGGCCTGGCCGAAAACACGCTCCACCGCCTGGCCCAGGGCAAGCTGGACCGCATCCTGATGGCCGGCCAGGACGGCGTGATGCTGGTCTACCCGGCGGGCCGGGTGGCTTCGATTGCCGTGCTGCTGGAGAAGGACGCCAAGCTGGACCGCGCCTTTTTCGCGGCCAGCAAAGCGGCGGAGGAAGTGGTCGAGGTGCTCGGCACGCAGTAGCCGCGGCCGTAAGGCGGCCCGCAGAAAACCAACACTCAAAAAAACGCCCCGATCGGATTGATCGGGGCGTAATGGTTTTTAGCGAGTGGTCTGCGGCAGGCCGAGGGTAGTCAGCGCGTGGCCTGGGGTGAACCGCCCGGCGGATCGGTGGCCTCCGGCGCGGCGGGTTTCTTTTCCTCGGCTGTTTCTTCGGTTTCGGTGGGTTTTTCAGCCGCAGCTGGTTCTTCTGGTCCGGCAGGCTGCGGTGCGGCAGCAGCGACGCTGCCTTCAGCCGGCGGGCTGGCCACGGCTTCGCTGGAGACTGCGGCTTCACTGGAAGCCGCGGGTTCACTGGAGACCGCGGGTTCCTCGGTGGCCGGTTCCGGTGCAGCTTCGACGGGCGCGGTGCTGCTGGTGACTGTGGCCTCACTGGCAGCCGGTTCAGAAGCCGCCGCTTCGGCAGGCGCGCCGCCGGTGTCTGGCCCGGCGCTGGTGCTCGGCGCGGCGCCCTCGACGTCGGCCCCGCTAATGGACCTGGTCTTCAGCAGGTCGTCGGCCGGCATCGGTTTGGCCGCGGGGGTAGGGATCGAAGGGCGGCTGCCGGGTACGTGGGGCGTGGGTTTGTTTTCAGCCAGATCACCTTCTGCCACCGCTTCGGCCTCCGCGGATTCGGCCACTTCCTCCGGCGGCTGGAACAGGGCGCGGATGATCATCTGGCCGAGGCGCAGCCGGTCGCCGTCCCGCAGGCGGTAAGGCCGGTGGGCGTTGAGGCGCTGGCCATTGAGGAAGGTGCCGTTGCTGCTGCCCAGGTCCCAGACATCGAGGTGATTTTCGTCTGCGGTGCGGATGGCGGCATGACGACGGCTCACGCCCATCCGGTAGCCGGCGTAAGGCGTCAGGTCGATGTCGGGCATCGCGCCGGTGGCCGGGTCGCGCCGGCCAAAGATCAGTTCCTGCTTCGGCTTGATCAGGATCGGCTCCGGGCCACCTTCGATCTCGATCCGTAGCGTAGAATTCGCCAGAAAATAGTCCGTCCCGGCGCTGCTGACCTGTTCGCGGGTGCTGGTGGAGGCGTTTTCCTCTTCGAAGGACTTGGTGGTCCCGACGGCAGCTTTCCCGGTCAGGCTGGTACCGCAGTTTTCGCAAAACAAGACGCCGGGGCGATTCGTGTGTCCACAGTTTCCGCAAACTTGCATCGACATAGCCCCTCTTCATTACACAATGACGACTGCATAAACAGTGCTGAGTCGGTCCGATCACCCGCAGGTGAAATTAGTCGCGAACTACACCTGTTATCATCGCACATTACACGAGTTTGTGCCAGCGGGCCAATCCGCCGGAGCCGCCGATTAGCCCGCAATTCCTATTAACGCCACTGGCGTTTAAGTGGCGCCGAGACAGCGCTCCTCATTGGACAGTCACCACAAAGATCCGGGACAGCTGGCGGCCGCTGGAGTCGATGACCGTGGCCGTGATAGTGGCGGTATCGCCGGGGTAGGGGCCGCAGTTCAGCCCGCCAGCCCGCTGTCGGTGCGGCCACGCACTCCAGCTCGTTGAGGTCGTCCAGGGCCGCGGTAGATTCCTGGGCGCGGCTGAGCGAAATGGTGCCGGCCAGGGCCAGCAGCAGGGCCAGGATCGGCCAAAAGGAACGGCAGGCTGCGGCGACCGGTGTCCGGCAGCAGGGGGGCACTTCGTGGTTAATAAAATACCGCGCTGATGGTACAATAGTCAGGTCGATATTCGCCCCTGGACCCAAACGACGCCATTGCGCTCTCGTCCATCTGGTAGTAGAATATATGTGCTAATTACAGGTATCATGGAGCTAAAAGATGAGTGATGAAGGCCGCCAAAAAGCCCTGAGCGCTACCCTGGACGAACTCACCAAGCGCTTCGGCGACGGGACGATCGTGCGCCTGGGGGATGCGCGCCATTTACAGGTAGAGGTGATTCCGACCGGTTCGCTGGCGGTGGATATCGCCCTCGGCGTGGGCGGCATTCCCCGCGGCCGCGTCACCGAGATTTATGGCCCGGAAAGCGCCGGTAAAACCACCTTTTGCCTGCACGTGATAGCCGAGGCGCAGATGCGCGGCGGGGTCTGTGCCTTCATCGACATGGAGCACGCCCTCGATGCCTCCTTCGCGGAGCGGATCGGCGTCAATACCGACGATCTGTACATCAGCCAGCCGGATACCGCCGAGCAAGCCCTGGAGATCACCGAGGCGCTGGTACGCTCCGGCGCGATGGACATCGTCGTGCTGGATTCGGTGGCCGCCCTGGTGCCGCGCGCCGAAATCGAAGGCGAGATGGGCGACGCCCACGTCGGCTTGCAGGCCCGCCTGATGAGCCAGGCCCTGCGTAAGCTGAGCGGCGCCATCAAACAGAGCCACACGGCCGTCATGTTCACCAACCAGCTCCGCGAGAAGATCGGCGTGATGTTCGGCTCGCCGGAGACTACGTCCGGCGGGCGGGCGCTCAAGTTTTACGCCAGCGTCCGGCTGGATATCCGCCGCATCCAGGCCATCAAACAGTCCAGCGAGGTGGTCGGCAACCGCACGCGCATCCGCGTGACTAAAAACAAGGTCGCGCCGCCCTTTAAGGAAGCCGAGTTCGACATCATGTACAGCGAGGGCATCAGCAAGGAGGGCGATATCCTGGACATCGGCGCCGAGCTGGGCCTGATCGAAAAGCGCGGCGCCTTCTTCCGCTACAATGACGGGCTGCTGGGCCAGGGACGCGAGAACTCCAAGCAGTTCCTGCAGGAGAACCCGGCCGTTTCCGACGAGATCGAGGACAGCATCCGGGCGCACTTTGGCCTGCCGCCGGCCCTCCCGGTGCCGGAGGTGGAAGACGACTCCGGCGATGACAAGAAATCCCGCAAACGGTCCAGCAAGAAGCAGGACTCCGAGGATTAACCACCCGCCCGGCCCGCTGCGGCCGGGCTTTTTTGGGGCCGCCGCCGCGGCAATCGCCGGCAGTTTCCCCGTCCGGCCGATCCGTGTATAGTGAGGGTCGAACACGTCAACTGGGATGGGGACTGATCGGGATGAGCACCGCCTTACAACACCTGTTTGACCTGTACTGCCTGACCGCCTCCGAAAAGCAGCATCGCCTGGCGGCGCTGACCGGCAGACTGGAAGGACGGCTGGATATGGAGGCCGGCACCCTCATGTTCGGCTTCGAGTACGCCTTCCCCGTTCAGGCGCTGGGACGGGAGGCGATGGACAGCAAGACCTGGCTGTGGGCCTGGGCGGACCTGGACAGCGAAATCCCGGCGGAGTACCTGCCCACTGCCAACAGCCTGTGGGAATACGGGGAGCGCTACGAAATCGAGCCGCTGACCACCGGCAATTTGCTGCTGGAGCCGGTGGATGGGCATTACCTGGCCCTGATCGCCTCGGGTATTGGCCGGGCGAGCGGTTATTTCCGCAGCCCCACCGACGATGGGGCGGTTTTTGTGCTGATCAAGGCCAAGGTCATCGACCGCATGCCCGGCTGGACCGGCGAAGAATTGACGGCGGCCATGCAGGACCTGATCGCCCGCTACCGCTTCAATCACAAGACGGCACTGATGGCCTACTGCACGGCCTATAACCTCGACGTGCAGGAAATCGGCAGCGAGGGCACGGCCTACACCCTCACCATGCGCAGCGGGGAGAAAGTGGCCGTCCGGCTGGACGAGGACCTCTGCCTGGCGGAGATGGCCGTCACCTGAGGGACCAGAGCAGCCTAGCCGCGGAGCAGGTTCAAGGGGTTATGCCAAGAATCAAGACAGGAACATCAATGTTGGATACGCCCCTGTGCTCCAGATCCCAAACAAACTGTTCAAAATATGAAACGCCGGTGGACATCTGCTCGGCCAACTCTTTTAATGGCACGATCTCGACGCCGGCATTAATGACGTTCATATTGCGGAAGATGGTCATTTTGGCCGCCACATTGTAGACCATAAAGGCGTACTTGCCGAATTGAACCTCTACGCCGACCCTGTTCTTGACGAAGTCCATCTCTCGGTACGCACCGGCGGCAGGTTCAGGCGGATCGTAATCCTCGGTGTAAAACCCCAATGGGTATTCACAGTATTCGCGGTGCGTTTGCCAGTTCAGGGCGTGGAAGTGTTGGGCAAAGGCTTTGTTGAGCGCCTTTGGACTGAAAAGCATCCGACCTGGTATGGTTTTTTCGGCGCTTTTTTTGGTTTTTAGCTGTGTCGCATCAACTGTTGCGATGATTTCTCTGATTTCCTGCAACTCAGCCGGATAGGTCGATTCCAAAACGTCTTTACCCTGGTTAAATGAGTAAGCGCCGCCGATTCTCATGTGAACAATTCCTCAGTGAACCACTTTGCCAGTTATACCAGAAAAACCATCCGGCAGCAGCATACAGGACGACTGTGGTAAACTTGTCAATAGTTAAGCCGGTGCGAGGAGATCGCCTGTGCAACACAAACAGCTAGAACTATTCAGCGATATGGACGGCAGAGGCAACCTGGAGATAGCAGAGTCTTATTCTCCTACGGCTGTCGCCACGTTGTATCATGGTCACTGCCTCGATTTATTGAGCCAGATCGCCGAGGCAGGCTCAGAAGCTGAACTCATTGTGACTTCTCCCCCGTACAACGTTGGGAAAGAGTATGAACAAAGAACCACTTTGCAGGCGTATGTCGAGAGCCAGCGTGAAACGATAGCGGCCTGTGTGTCGATTCTGTCGCCGACGGGAAGCATTTGCTGGCAGGTGGGGCATTATATCGAAGGCAGCGCCAAAGAAAAAGAAGCCTTTCCCCTTGATCTCGTGCTTTATCCGGTCTTCAAGAGCTTTGGATTAAAGCTGAGAAACCGTATCGTCTGGCATTTTGGACACGGTTTGCACGAGCAATTTCGATTTTCGGGCAGGCATGAAACTATCCTTTGGTTTACCAGAGATACGGTGGACTATACATTTAACCTGGATCCAATTCGTGTACCGCAAAAATACCCGGGCAAGAAAGCCTATCGCGGTCCCAGGAGGGGTAAACCTTCCGGCAATCCACTGGGCAAGAATCCAAGTGATGTTTGGGACATGCCCAATGTCAAATCCAACCATGTGGAGAAAACCGAACATCCCTGTCAGTTCCCCATCGCCATGGTTGAACGCCTTGTGCTATCGATGACCAATGAAGGCGATTTAGTTGTTGATCCCTACATGGGAGTTGGCACCACAGCAGCCGCAAGCCTGATACATAACCGGCGATCGGCGGGTGCAGAAATCGAGGATCGGTACATCCTCATTGCTAGGGAAAGGTTACAGCAGGCCTGGAATGGCACGCTTAAAACGCGCCCCCTGAACAAGCCGGTTTACGAGCCAACTGCCAATCTATCTCTCGCACAAATTCCAGAAGAGTGGAAAGAATAACCTTTCCCTACGATCATTAATGCGTAGACCGCCACAGTCCCGGACTGCGCCCGTGCTCGCGGAACACGGACGTGCTCCGGCGCTTTTGAGTCTGTTACGGGGGATGGCGGTCCGGCTCCGGTCGTGATCACGCAGGAGAACCGTTGCTTGATTGTCTCGACCTGTGTTACAATGTAGCAGTTAATTGGATAATGTCGGTCAAGAAAATATTAAAATGGGGGGGGGCCGGAGTCGCGCCTGGCACGTCCATACAGGGGCGCATCTTCCAGGACCATCTGCTTTGCGCAAGGTATGCGCGCCCGTACTTGAACTTGATGTGCAATTTGAAAGGGGAGCTTGTTATGATCAGTCGTTTACATGGCTTACTATTGCTCATCCGGGGGCTGTCGCCGTTCCTGGTGATCCTGGTCATCGGCATCGCCGGGATCGTGATGTACAACGATCTGCGCGAGGCCCTGGCCGGGCCGATTGAGAGCATCCAGTCCGAGATCGACGACGTGAAAGAAACGGTAGACACGGCCCGCGAGCAGGTCGACGCCGTGGTGGACGACGTCTCCAGCCTGGTGAACACGCTGAGCAGCTTCAGCCTGCCCAACCTGATCCCGAACATCCCGTCCAGCATCAGCCTCCCGACCCTCGTCCTGCCCTCGATCGCGATCCCGGTGCCCACCGTCAGCGTGGACTTTTGCAGCGTCAACCTGCAGTTCACCTCGGTGAGCTACCCCTGCGACCTGGACCTGGGCACGTCCAACTTCAGCATCAACCTGCCGGACATCCCGTCCTTCAACATCCCGATCCCCGGCTTGAGCGAGTTGGGCGACCTGCTGAGCGACGCTTTCTCGCCCATCACGGACATCTTCGATCTCGGCTTCAGCCCGGTCTTCGAAGGCATCAACGCGCTGGGCCAGACCCTGCGCCTGGTCCCGGATTCGTTCAACACCATCGTGGACCTGGGCCGGAGCCTGTTGAGCGACGTGGGCGACGTGATCGCGCAGTGGGGGCAAACGCTGCTGATCGTCTTCCTGGTGCTGGCCGTCCTGGCGCTGATTTACTTCGGGGTGCCGTTCGTGGATAACATCACGCGGGGCTGGCGCTTGCTGCGCGGCCGGCCCGCGGACTAGGCGGAGGAGCCGACCATGCGACGTTTTATCGGACTTCTGCTGATCATTCGTGGGCTGGCGCCGGTGCTGGCCGTGGCCGTGATCGTGTGGGGCCTGGGCGATATGACCGGCGCGCTGCACCGGGCCATGCAGGAACCGGTGGCCGCCATCCAGGCCGAAATCGACACGGTGCGGGACACCATCGACACGGCCCGCCAGCAGTTCGACGACCTGAAAGAAGACCTGGCCACGCTGACCCGCACGCTGACCCGCTTCCGGGTGCCGGACTTCCTGCCGGACCTGCCGAACAGCCTCAGCCTGCCGTCCCTCAACATCCCGGACGTGAACATCACCTACCCCACCGGGGTGAGCGTCACCTGGACCGACGTTTCGGGCTCAATCAGCGAACTGGTGCCCAACGACTGCGGCATCTTCGACTTTTTGTGTGACGCCTTCCGCACGGTGACGCGCGCGGTCTCGATCTCCTATCCCTCCGGGGTGAGCGTTTCGACCGGCAGCTTCACGCTGCGCATCCCGGACGTGCCCAACATCAGCATTCCCATTCCGAACGTGTTCGGCGCGATCCGCAGCGGGCTGGCCGGCCTGTTCTCCGGCTTTGACGGGCTGTTCGACCTGTTCGACGGCGCCTTCAGCAGCCTGCGCGGGCTGGGCGACGACCTGGCGGCGGTCACCGACCAGTTGGGCGAGGCCTTCGGCGAGGCGCGGTCGCTGGTGAGCGGCGTGCGCGACGTGCTGCTCAAATGGGGCGGCGTGATCGTGGCGGCGGCGGTGATCGTGCTAGCGCTGGTGGCGATCGGCTACGTGGCGAGCTTCCTGCAGGACATCACGCGCGGGCTGCGGATGTTGTTCCAACCCCCGCCGGAGCCAGACCCGCTTGGCGGCGGGTAGCCGTCCGGCAGCGGGTAACCGCCCCGGCGGATCAGTGTGACTCAAGCGCGCCCGACTTTTCCCGCGAGGGAGGTCGGGCTTTTTTTGGTTGGGCAAAATTAGTATAGGTGTTCTAGTAAATGATATCAGAGACCCAATTTGTCCAACATTGTTTGTTTTATTGCATCACGGTCGAGATATCCCTCATCGATGCCCTCAATAATGAGGCGCTTAATCACCTTTGCCGGGATCCTCTCCGGGCGTGTTTCTTCTGATTTTATTGCTCTTGCTAGGCCTGCCACTTTTGTTACAGACATCTTTGTTAGGTCGCGGTGTAACATATTCACTGTGCTATCTGGTGTATCGCCAAGTGAAGAACTAACTTCGATATTCAGGTTAACAATATCTTGATAATTTATGAGAGCATAATCTAG
>DAOUEM010000646.1:0-16364 GCA_034430555.1 Anaerolineae bacterium
GGTTCGTGTTGCATGCTGCCGCAGTAGTTACACGGGATTTCCTTACGTGCGACATCCGTGCTGATCTGGGGCGGTATCGTTTCAGCTACTGAAGTGACTTCGACTGTCAAAAGATTACCCTCGGTTCACTCGCCAATCATCGCCTGGCAGATGCCATGCCGACGCCAGACAAAACAATAGCCCACCAGGAAGGGCCACTGAGCGCCGGCAGACCGTTTAGACAATCCACCCAAAAGTGGCACGATTATACCTTGTTTCGAGCCAGGAACCAGGGTCGATTGGCGAAAAAACGGCCGGCTTTTCATGCCGGGGTCGGTCGCCAGGACGCGCAGTTCGGACTCGTCGAATGGCAGGTATCGGTCACGGTGGAAAGGGACACGCTTACCGCTCATCGCGATCGGGCTCCTCATCATCGACCGGGCCGGCCAGGGCGAAAAATACCACGCCAAACGAGGCCACGACAAAACCCCCGATCAAACCAGCAGCCTGCCAGTAGCCCAGGATAGGGCCATCGGTCAGGAAGGGCGGGTGGGAACCGAAGCCCAGCAGATCGCCCAGCCCGGCAATCGCCGCGAACAGCAGCCCGGTCGCGCTGAGGCGAACGGCCACCTGCTGGGCCAGGTTGTGGCGGACACCGGGATAGTACGCTCCCTGCACGTAGAAAAAGGCGCCGCTGATCAACAGCGTGAACCCGATCAGGACCACGACGATCTGCAGCACGCCAATACCGACCGTCGCGTCCAGCCCGGTCACGCCGGGAAACATCCCCATCAAGGCCAGGACAAACCCCAGCAAACTCACCGCAATGCCAACCTGCGCCATAACGTTACAGCTTTCAGTCTAGGAGCAGCCGCCGCGATAAACAGCGGTCACGATCATACGGCGGCCACGACCATACACGGCGCGATCCCCCGGCCCACACTGCGATGATGCCACGGATGGCGGCCATCGACAAGCGCCTACCGGGCTTATTGGGCCGCGTTGATGGCCTCCCTCAGCGTATCGAGCGGCAGCGCACCGGAGCGATGGCCGGGCGATGTCACCGGGGGCACACCATTGATGGAAATCGTGGGCGTGCCGGTGACCTCACCCGGATACTGCTGGGCCAGCTCGCCAAACAGGGCGTTGGCATTGTTCATGCGGTCGAAGATTTCCTCGCCCATCAGGCACGCTTCGAAGGTTGGCAGGTCCAGGCCCAGGGCCGACGCGCCGAGCATGATCCGGTCGAGCGTGTACGCGCTGTTGGCGTACTGGCGCAGCCAGTTGTAGAGTAAATCGTGCATCTCCCAGAAGCGCCCCTGGTCCAGCGCGCATAAGGCCGCCGCCGAGGCCGCCGCCGCAAACTGGTTGGTCACCGGCACGTAAACAATTTGCAGCCGGCCCGCGCGCACGTCATCCAACAACTGCATGAACTGGTTATCGTGGAAGTTGGCGCAGTGCCCGCAGCCAAACGACGAGAAATTTTCCAGCAGCACCGGCGCGTCTGGCTGGCCAAGCCGGGGCATACCCTCTTCGGTCAGGCCGTGCACGATCAAGGCATACGGGCCGCTTTCGGCCACCACGAAGACGGAGTCGTCCGTCCCATCCGGGTCCGCTTCGCCGCCGGTTGGATCGACCGCTGCCGCAACCGCTTCACCCGTGCTGGCGGCGGTGTCGCCGGGATTCTCCCCGTCAGCAGCACCGTCGGCGGTCGGGGCGGCCTCGTCCCCGGTTGCCTCGGTAGGGCCAGGGTTGCCGGCATCGGCCACTGCTGTCTCGGTGGGGGTATCCGCAGGGCTGGAATCGGTGGGCGCCTCGGTAGGAGCGGCATCTACCTGGGCCGGCGGGAGCGTTGGCAGCGGCACGGGCAGGGCGCGGGGCCGGTTGATCAGGGCGATCAGCACCACCGCTCCCACGGCCATCACCGTCACACCGAGCAACAGGATCAACTGCTGCTGCCGTTTAGCACCTGAGGCGGAAGACCTGGGATTCGCACTGTGGGACATCGGGATTCCTCTACTCATCAAACTGTGCCCGGCATCGCGCCGCGGCATCATGCCGCGGCATCATGCCGCAACATCATGCCGGGCCACTCGGTTAAAAAGCGGTCCTTAGCGTCACCGGCGAGGTGAGCGCGGTAAGACCACCCTTGACTCAGGGAAGCGCACGGCGCAGGATGCGGAGAAAATTACCGCTCAGAATGCGCGCCACGTCGTCCCCTTCATAGCCCTGGGCCAGCAGGGCATCGCCGATCTTCCACAGGTCGGCCGCGGTATCGATGCCGTCCGGCATGGCTTCCGCGCCAAAGCCGCCGTCAATATCAGAGCCGATGCCCACGTGGGCGGCGCTGCCCGTCACCTGGCAGATATAGTCGATGGCGGCCACGATCACGTCGAAGGGGGTATCCTGCTTGGGCGCACCCTTGTACCACCGGGCATCTAGGAAACGATTATACATCACCACGCCGATCACGCCGTCGCGCTCGGCCAGGCGGGCGATTTGCAGGTCGGTCAGGTTGCGGTGGTGATTCCAGAGGGCGGTGGGATTGCTGTGGCTGGCGATGACCGGCCCGTCGTAGCGATCCAGGGCTTCCAGGTAACCCTGCTCGGTGGTATGGCTCAGGTCCAGGACGAGGTTGAAGTCCTTCATGACGTTCAGCAACTCGCGTCCCAGATCGGTGAGGGGGCCGGGCCGACCGGTGCCGCCGGCATAACGCGTCTCCGACCAGGCCGGACCGACCACCCGCAGGCCGCGCTCGACCCATTCGCCCAGCTGGCGCGGCTCGATGATGGGGTCGGCCCCTTCCATCAGCAGGACCAGCCCGACGTGGTGCTGGCCCATGGGCAGGCCATCGGACCAGGTCGCCAGCACGGCGTCCAGGTCCGCCTGGCTCGTGACGAGGTCGATCTGCTCGTGCGCCTCGACCAGCCGCTGGTAATAATCCCACTGGCGGATGGCCTGGCGGTACGCTTCCTCCGCCGTGGTATACGCCAGCTTTTTATCCGGACCGCTGAAAGGCGACCAGGCCGGCTCCGTAAACAGAGTGGCGAAAATCACCCCCACCCGCCCCAGCAGCGCTTCCGGCAGGCCGTTGGCGGCCAGGCCCAGAGTGGAGGCCCGCCCGACTTCGGCCTCGGCGCGGCGCTTGGCCCAGGCCGAGCGCGTGTAGTCGCGGCCGTCCTGGATCGCGCTGTAGGCGATATCCTGGTGTGCGTCAACGATAATCACAATCCCCCCTGGGTCATGATGGGCGTCAGACCAGACTCACGCCCGGACCTGCCCGCTTTAACCGCCCAGCTCGGTTATCTGCTGGCGGATGAAGTCGATCGTCGGGCCGCCCGACCCGAACTCCGGCGGCACGCCGTTGAAGGTTAAGGTCGGGGTGCCGGTTACTTCGGGATACCTGACGGCCAGCGCGCGGAATGCCTCATCCCAAACCGAAGTCCGCTGCTGGGTCTCGCTGGCGTTTATGCAGGCGGCAAAGGCGTTCGCATCCAGGCCGATGTCGCCTGCCACGGACAGGATGCGCGAGGTGGCGAAGGCATTCGCCCCGAACTGTCGCAGCCAGGCGAACAGCACGTCATGCATCTCCCAGAACAGGCCCTGGTCCAGGGCGCAGTAGGCGGCGTTGGTGGCCGGCACGGTGGTCGAGCCGAGGTTGACCGGCACAAACTCAAAGCGCACGCTGCCCGCCCGCACGTCGTCCAGCAACTGCGGAAACTGGAGATCGTGGAAGTTGGCGCAGTGCCCGCAGCCAAAGGATGAGTACTCGGTGATGAGGACCGGCGCATCCGGCGAGCCAAGCTGCGGGTAGCCGTTCTCGCTGACGCCACGTTCCAGCCCGGCGTAGTTCTCGCTGGCCTCGGCGGCCTGGACCGGCGCTTCCGGCGGGATGCTGGCGATGGCGATCAAGGCCACGGCGATCACAGCCACAGTGATCACGACGATCAGAATCGTCAGTTGCTGCTGGCGCTTCTGCTGCGCCTGGCGCTCGGCCTTGCGCCGGCGGGTAGATGTGGACATACTACTCTCCTCTAAAGGTCTACCTTGATGTTTACCATGATTTAGAGCCTGTTATTGCCGGAAGCCAACAGTACCACGTGTTTTAGCTCCGACAGCGCGATCGGGCCAGATCGTACCGCTGGTCCCGCCAACATTCAACCATCGCCCCCCTCCCGGGACAGCCACGGTTCGATGGCGTCCAGCAGGTCAGGGAGGGCCTGCACCGTCGCATCCGGCGTGATGGCAAGACCCGGCGGCTTCAGGTTCGCCCACTCGGCACTCCACAGCCAGATGCCCTTCAACCCCACCCCCTGCGCGCCGTACACGTCCTGGTACGGATTATCGCCGATGTAGGCCGCTTCTTCCGGCGCCAGATCGAGCGCGGCCAGCGCCTGCTGAAAGATGGCCGGTTTCGGCTTCCAGTGACCGACATCCGCCGAGAAAAAGGCGCACTCCAGGTAGGCGGCCAATCCCCAGCGCTCCAGGTCCGCCAGGTGAAACGCCCCCGGCCACACCGTATTGCTGACCAGTCCGATGCGAAGGCCCCTCTCTTGCAGGGCGGCCAGCGTCTGACGGGCGCCCGCCAGCGGCGCGACGAATCCCTGGATGGGAGCCACGTAAGCGGCCATCGCCGCGTCGACCAGGCCGTCATCCAGCGCCGTTTCCGGCAACCTCCAGGCGGCCATCGTCTCGCGCAGCAGCGGGCCAAGCTGCGGGTTGACCGGCTCGCCCTGCCCGATCTGCCGCCAATGGCGCTGCATCACGTCGAAGTTCAAGGCGCGGGCTTCGTCGGCGGGCGGGAGGCTGTACCCCTCTTCCAGCAGAAACGCATGCAGGGCCAGGGCGCCGGTATCCTCCATCGCCCGCCAGCCGGATTGCGGCGGCGCGCCGGGCGGATGGTAATCAAGCAGCGTGCCGCCCATATCAAATATCACACCCCGCAGGGCCATCTGATCGCACACTCCCTGTTGCCGCTGTCCGGTGAATAGTGGCTCAAACTATACCACAATTGGCGGGGGTGGCAGGAGCCGCTCATCCGGCCACGAGTATTATGCCGCAGATAAATTAACACCGGGTGAGAAGTCACCCGGACAGCTGTATAAAAAGCGTGGCGATTTGTCACGACGCCCTTACAGTTGTTCCTCCCCTGCCAGCAGCTTTTCGCGGCGCTTGCGGGCCTTGATACGCTGCTCCGGGTCCAGGATGTGCTTGCGCAGGCGCAGGCTCTGCGGCGTGACTTCCAGCAGTTCGTCCTCGGCCATAAACTCGATAAAGTCGTCCAGGCTCATCTCGCGCGGCGAGGACAGGGACACGGCATCCTTTTTCGGCTTTTCGCGGTGACCGGTCAGGTGTTTGGCCTTGGTGACATTGATGTCCAGGTCTTCCGTGCGGATGTGCTCGCCGACCACCATGCCCTGGTAAACTTCCGTGCCGGGGGCGACAAAAAAGGCGCCACGCGCCTGCAAGTGCGTCAGCGCATAGGCGACGGCCTGGCCGGTCTCGAAGGCCACCAGGCTGCCGAACTGCCGCCGGGGCGGTTCGCCCTCGGCCAGCGGCTCGTAGCTGTAAAACAGGCTGTTGAACTGGCCCATGCCGCCCGTAGCCCGCATGAACAACGACTGGAAGCCGATCAGGAAGCGGGTCGGCACCAGGTAATGCAGGTAGGTGGTGCCGTTCTCATTCTGCATATCGACCATCCGGCCCCGCCGGGAGCCGATCATCTCGAAGATCATACCCGCCGTGTCGTCGGCCACTTCGATGTACACTTCTTCGACCGGCTCCAGCACCTGCCCGGTCGCCGGGTCCTCGCGGAAAATGACCTGCGGCTTGCTGACATCAAACTCGTAACCTTCGCGGCGCATGGTCTCGATCAGGATGCCCAGGTGCAGCTCACCGCGCCCGCTGACGACAAACCGGTCCGGCGCTTCGCCGTCCGCCACGCGCAGAGCCACGTTACTGCGCGTCTCGTTAACCAGGCGTTCGCGCAGGCGGCGCGAGGTACCCCAGCCGGCTTTGCCCTCCCGCCCGGCGAAGGGCGAGGTGCTCACGCCGAAGGTCATTCGTACGGTAGGCGCTTCCACGCTGATCGGCGGCAGCGACGCCTCCACGGTGGGATGGGCGATGGTATCGCTGATGCCGATGACCTCCAACCCGCCGAAGGCCACGATCTCGCCGGCGTGGGCCTCGTCGATCTCCTGGCGTTCCAGGTTGTGGTAGGTAAACAGGTATTCCAGCCGACCGGGCACCCGTTCCCCGCCCGGGGTAATGCGGACGACCTCCATCCCGCGGCGCAGCACGCCCGACCGCAGCCGCCCGATGCCGATCTGGCCCTTGTAATTGTCGTATTCCAGGGTGGTCACCAGCAGCCGGGCCGGGGCGTCGGGGTCGACCTGGGGCGGCGGCACCTGCGCGAGGATCGTCTCGAACAGCGGGGTCAGGTCCGCGCTAATCAGGCCGGCCTCGTGCCCGGCGCGCCCGGCCAATCCGATGGCATACACCACTGGAAAATCGGCCTGTTCCTCGCTGGCCCCCAGTTCGATAAACAGGTCGAAGGTCTCGTTGAGGGCTTCGTCGGTGCGGGCGTGGGGCCGGTCCACCTTGTTGATGACGACGATCACCCGCAGCCCCAGCGCCAGCGCCTTCCGCAAGACAAAACGCGTCTGCGGCATGGGGCCTTCCACGGCGTCGACCAGCAGCAGCGCCCCGTCTACCATATTCAGCACCCGCTCGACTTCGCCGCCAAAATCGGCGTGGCCGGGCGTGTCGACGATGTTGATCTTGACGCCGCCCCAGGTGACGGCGGTGTTTTTGGCGAGGATGGTGATGCCGCGCTCGCGCTCCAGGGCGAAGCTGTCCATGATGCGTTCGCCGGTCCTGGCCCCTTCGCGGAAGACTTTGGCCTGTTTGAGCATGCCGTCCACCAGCGTGGTCTTGCCGTGGTCGACATGCGCGATAATAGCAATATTGCGGAGATCATTGCGTGTCTGCATGGGGTTGATGTGCTCCCGGTAAACCTTCAACTTGATGTGTGAGTGGTATCTGGTGATACAACCCATCGATTGTAGCAGATCAACGGCAGGCTGATAGGGTACATTTTGTACGGAATCGGCCTCTGCCGGGGCCACATGACGCTCAAGCACACGCCTTGATCCGGATCAAGGCAGCGGCGAGCCTGGGGTTATACACTCAATCAATCGTCAACCTATCATTACCACGAGGCTGCCCGTGTCCGGTACATCCCCCACCCAACCGCGCTGCGTGGTCTGCGAGCAGACCAGCGAGGCCGTCCCCCTGCTTACCATCCAATTCCGGAACAGCGAGACATGGATTTGCACGCAGCACCTGCCCATGCTGATCCACAATCCGGCCCAGTTGGCGCAAAAACTGCCGGGTGCGGAACAGCTCAGCGCCCCGGAAGGGCACGATCACTAGCCAACAGGCTCACAACAGCCGCCAGGGCGAGTCGGGTGGGCGGCTGTGTTTGAAGCGGCCATAAAACCAGCACAACGGCAGCAGGATGACCAGGCCCAGCAGCCACAGCGGGATCATGGCCGGAATGCCGATTCCCTTCGGGTCGATCAGCCGGCCCATCAAACCGTAGAGATAGAGGTGCGCCAGGTAAAACACCAGCGGCGCACGCCCGAAGATCACCAGCGGTTGCAGGGCACGCCCGGCCCGACCCGGCAATCGCGCCAGCAGGCCCAGCGCCAGCCCATTGACGCCCAGCGTCATCAGCAAAAAGGTGAGGCTGGGCGGATACTTGACCGTATTCAACAGGTTGATCCAGCCATCGCCCGGCGTTGGGTGGATGTTGCCGTAACCATCCAGCAGGCGCAGGATCAGGAAGGCGAGCAGCGCCGCCGCGCCCAGCCCGGTCGACCAGCGTAAGGCCCGCGTGCGGTCTGCACCCAGCCAGCGCCCGTAGGCCATCCCCAGGCCGGCCACGCCCAGCCAGGGCAGCACCGGGTAAAGTACCGTCATCTCCGGGGCGAAGCCGGGCACCAGCAGCACCCGCCAGCCAACGGACGTCCCCACGTAAGATGTCGCGACGGCCTTGAGCAGGGCTTCGGTCGCCAGGACGAGCGCCGCGCTCAGGGGCAGCAGCCAGCGCCCCGGCAGCAAAACCAGCAGCACGCCCAGGATCATCGCCCCGCCCAGGCCGTACAGCACCCCGAAGTAGATGCCGGGTATCTGCGTGCCGCCGAAGGCCCACGCCGGGTTTTCGACCAGCAGTTGCAGCGCGATCAGCAGCGCGCCGCGTTGCAGAAAGTGCCTCACGATCCGGCGGCGGCTCCAACCCCCCGCCTGCCGGGAACGGACCAGCAGCGCCATGCCAGCGCCCATCAAAAAGAAGAAGCCCGGCGCGGCCAGGTGAGTCACCAGGCGCGTCAGGAAGGCCAGGGCATCGCCGCGATAATCCGGGAAGAGGCCGATCCACATTTCCGGTGCGTATTTGCCGTGGGCGATGAAGCCATTGGCGTGGTCCAGCGCCATGACGACCATGATCAGCCCGCGCAGCGCGTCAAGGGCGGTGAGGCGGGCGGATGCTGGAGCCAGGGACAGAGTGGGTGCTGGTACGGTCATGATCCAAGGTTAGCACGGATACGTGACCGACGTTACCCTCACAAAAACAGCAGCGCCGTGCCGGCTATCGCGATCACGGTGCCGATCACCGCGCGGCGCGTGATGCGCTCCTTGAAGACAAAGTAACCAATCGGGATCAGGAAGATGGGGATCAGGTTGGAGAGGGTGGTGGCGATGCCCACCGGGATGCGCTGCAAGGCGATCATCAGCGCCGAGACACCGATCACCGGCCCGGTGACCGACCCCACCATGACATGGCGGAGGGCCGGCGCGTGTTGGGCCAGGATGCGCAGGTTGGCGGCGACCTGCCCACGCAGCAGCGCCACCAGCCATACCACGACCGAGGCCACCAGCAGCCGGATGAAAGTGGCCGTCAGCGGCTCGAAGTCACCGGAGACGCCCTGGTCCGCGCACAATATGGCCACCGCCGAGGTCAGCGCCGCCCCCACCGCGAACCATACCCCCTGGCGGAAAGTGGCCGCGTCGACGAGCGCCGCCCCGTCGGATGTCGCCCGGTTGTGCTGGCCGTTTTCGGAGACCACCCAGACGATGCCGGTGAGGGTCAGCGCGATGCCGAACAGCGACATTGCGTCCAGCACCTCGCCCAGCAGAACCCAGGCCAGGACCGTGCTCAAGACCGGCCCCAGCGTACCGACCAGCGTCGCCAGGCGCGGCCCGATGCGGATGAAAGCGTTCACATTAAAAATGAACGAAAATACCATGCCGGCGATGGCCGAGCCGGACAGCCACAGCCAGCGTTCCGCGGCCACGCCGACCGGAAAAAACTGGCCCAGCGTCAGCCCGTGCAGGATGGCGATACAGGCCAGGCCGAGCGGCATACTGGCGCGGTTGACCAGGACCGGGCTGTAGGAGCGGCCGGCCAGTGTAAACATGGTGCACGTGATGCTGTAGGCGACGGCGGACATTAACGCGCTGAATTCACCGAGTAGAGGCACCGGTTGTCCTTTGGTGGCGGGTCAGTCAGAACGACCTCGGGGGAATTGTACCGCCAATCGGCTTGTGACGTCAGCGGAATCAAAAAGCGCCGAGTCTGGCGAATTCTGCGCTTGTAGGAACGGTATAACCGTCAATCCCCCCGGAGACCGCCGCGCTCGCCGGCCTGGACAAAGCCCTTAAGCTGCACAGCGTCCCCACATGCAAGGAGTCCTCCACCAACGGGCTTCCCTACGAATTTATGAATTATTCACACTCCAGCGGCGAAGTTAAGCCGATTCTCCTATACACTTAGTATAAGACCATTTATCTACAGTGGACGTATGCGGGGAAGATGAGATGCCGATATCGGTGGTTTGGGATGACGAGTGTCACACGGTTATCCGGATCGTTTATCAAGACCGCTGGCTATGGACCGACCACTACGCCGTCCTCACCGAAGCGCGGGCGATGATGCACGGCGTCGATTACAGGGTCGACCTGATCCTCGACCTGATGGAAGCTATGCCTGCGGCAACCCGGCCACTCTGGCATTTCCGCCAAACGATCGACATGCTGCCGCCGAACTGGAGCCACAACCTGGTCGTCGTAGGGGCACATCGGCAGCTGTTCCACCTGGTATTTCACCGGGTGCTTGGCGAGTTGGGACGCACCATCGGGGAATGGAACTTCATGTCGGTTACCACGCTGGAGGAAGCCCGGACGGCACTGGCCACGTGGCATGTGGCGGGCAACAATGGCCCAGAGACGGCAGAATATTCAGCGCCCGCCAGCTAGCACCTCCCCATACCGGCTGACGTGCCCGACCGTCATCTCACGATTCCTTCGTGATTCTCTGCCGTGAGTCTCAATCTTGACACGGAACCAGACAGTCACTCCGCCCGGTACGTGAAGATGGTTTCGCCCCCCTGACGGAGGGTGACAGTACACGCGGCAGCCCCAGTATCCCAGTTACAGCCACTCACGGTAGACCCCACGGCATACCAGACCCAGGCTATCACATTCATAAAGGGTAAACGGTGAAGAGCACACGGTGGTGCAGGTGATTGCCGGACCGGATGAGCGGTGGTACAGGTGCTCGCCCAGCCGTGCATTGACCTCATGAGCGAGCGGGCCAGCGGTACTATAAGCGCCAGCCCGAGAACGAGCAAAATCACGGCCAAAGCCAACATCACCCAGGCATGGGCTTGCCAACAGAGGGCTGTACCTTAGCTGGTTTTTCCATATCCAGGCTAATCCCCCAGCACCGGCATACCGCCGCGCTCGCCGGTCTGGACGCGCCACAGCGCCGCGTAGATGCCGTCCGCTGCCACCAGTTCTTCGTGACGGCCCTGCTCATAGAGCTGGCCCTCGTGCAGCACAAAGATACGGTCGGCGTTGCGGATGGTGGACAGCCGGTGGGCGATCACGACCGTGGTGCGGTCCAAGATGATACGCTCCAAAGAGCGTTGGATGGCCGCCTCGGTTTCGTTGTCCACGCTGGAGGTCGCCTCGTCCAGCACCAGGACGGGCGGATCCTTGAGCACGGCGCGCGCGATGCTGACGCGCTGCCGCTGCCCGCCGGACAGCTTCTGGCCCCGCTCGCCGACGATGGTGTCGTAACCCTGCGGCAGGTCCATGATGAAGTCGTGGGCTTCGGCGATACGGGCGGCGCGCTCGATGTCGGCCATACTGGCGTCGAAGGTGCCGTAGGCGATGTTTTCTTTCACCGTGCCGTGGAACAGGAACACGTCCTGGCTGACCAGGCCGATGGCATTACGCAGGTCGCCCAGGTGCAGGTCGCGCAGGTCGTACTCGTCCAGGTTGACACTGCCGCCAGTCACGTCATAGAAGCGCAGCAGCAGCTTGATCACCGTGCTCTTGCCGGCCCCCGTCGCCCCGACGATGGCCGCCGTCTCGCCCGCCGGGATGTGGATCGACAGGCCGTGCAGCACTTCCTGCCCGCTGCTGTAGCTGAACCGTACGTCCTTGAAGGCGATATCGCCGCGCACGTCGGCCAGCGCCAGCCGTTCGGGGCCATCCACGATCTGCGGTTCCACGTCCAGCAGGTCCAGGATACGCGTGATGGAAGCCATCGCCCGCTGGTACTGGTCGAAGACCTCGCCCAACGAGGTCAGCGGCCACAGCAGGCGCTGCGTCATGAAGATCAGCACGCTGTACAGGCCGATCTCCAGCACGCCGGTCAGGGCCAGCTCGCCGCCGAAAACCAGGATGGCGATGAAGCCGGACAGGATCAACATGCGGATGAGCGGCACAAAAGCGGCGCTCAGACGGATGGCGCGCTGGTTGCGGGTGCGGTATTCGTTGCTTTCGCGGCTCATGCGCTGCACTTCGTGATTTTCCGCCGTGAAGCTCTTGATGGTGGCGATGCCGCTCAGGTTATTGGCCAGTTGGTGGTTCAACATGCCGACCTGCTCGCGGACGGCGGTATAACGCGGGGCCAGCGCCCGCTGGAAGCGCAGCGACCCCCAGATGATGAGGGGCATGGGCAGCATGGCCAGCCAGGCGACCGTCGGCGCGGTGGCAAAAAACAACCCGCCGATCACGATCACCGAGGTCACCACCTGCAAGATGCTGTTGGCGCCCACGTCCAGGAAGCGCTCCAACTGGTTGATGTCGTCGTTGAGAATCGCCATCAGGCCGCCGGTGCTGCGATCTTCGAAGTAGGCCAGTTCTAAATGCTGCACGTGGTCGTAGGCGTCGATGCGCAGCTCGTGCTCCAGGGTCTGGGCCAGGTTGCGCCAGACCAGGCGGTTGAGATAATCAAAGGACGATTCCAGCACCCAGATGATGAAGGTCAGCCCGGCCAGAATCCACAACTGGCTCATGACGTCGGCGACGCCCAGCCGCGCCAGGAAAGACTCCTCGCGCAGCACCACGATGTCCACGGCGACGCCGATTAACATGGGCGGCGCGATGTCCGCGACGCGGTTGAGGATGGAAAATATCGTGGCGAAAGTGACATACCGCCGGTGACTGCGCGCGTAGTTCATCAGGCGCAGCAGGGGATGTCGTTTGGGAGCGTTGTCGGTTTGTCGCGTCATCAAGAAGGCCATCTCACTCGTCGGTAAACCCTACAACCATACCCGACCCGCAGGGGCGAGTCAATGACGTTGGGGACGGATAACCGGCTGGCTGCCCCGGTTGGACTGCCTTTCCGCCCGATGCTATAATGCCCACCTGAACCAACCTGTTTCTCGGATGTCCTGTTCATTGGCCTGGGATACGCCCAACCACATCCCCAGGCCCCTGACCAGGCGCGATCGGTTGTTTTCCTCCCATCCCTATGCAGGGAGGGCTAGATGAGGTAATTGATGACTACTGACTCGCAACCCACCACCGAAGCGATGGCCGAACGCCTCTCCACGCTCTATGAGATCAACCAGGCGATCAACTCCAGCCTGGAGCTGGATGTCGTGCTGGATGCCGTCATGGACAAAGTGATCGAAGTCACCCAGGCGCAGCGTGGTTTTTTGATGCTGAGCGATGAGCAGGGCAACCTGAGCATCGAGGTGGCGCGCGGCCTGAACAAAGAAGACCTGGACACCCCTGACTTCCAGTACAGCACGACCATCGTCAGCGAAGTCGTGGACAGCGGCCAGGCGCTGTTGACCAGCAACGCCGAGCACGACTCGCGCTTTAAGGCCGGTCAGAGCATCATCGCCCTGGGGCTGCGCTCGATCCTGTGTGTGCCGATCAACGTCAAGGGTCGCCTGATCGGGGTGGCGTACGTCGACAACAGCCTGAAGGCGGGGGTCTTCAAACAAAACGATCTGGCGCTGCTCAACTCCTTCGCCGCCATCGCTGGCATCGCCATCGAAAACGCCCGCCTGCACCGTTTCGCCGTGGAAAACGCCCGCCTGGAACGCGAGCTGAGCATGGCCTACGAAATCCAGCGCAGTATGCTGCCCCAGGTGCTGCCGACGCTGCCCGGCTACGAGGTAGCCGCGCACTGGCGCTCGGCGCGAGAGGTGGGCGGCGACTTTTTCGACGTGTTCGTGCTGGACGACAACCGCCTGGGAGTGGTCATCGCGGACGTGGCCGACAAAGGCGTCGGGGCGGCGCTGTTCATGGCGGTAGCCCGCAGCCTGATTCGCGGCAACGCCTTCACCATGCCCACGCCAATGGAGACCCTCCAGCAGGCCAACCGCCTGATCCTGATGGAAGACAGCGAAAGCGGGATGTTCGTCACCACCTATTACACGATCTTCAACCTGGGCGGCCACGCCATCGGCACCAATGCCGGGCACAACCGCCCGATGCTCTTCCACCACCACACCGGCGACATCGAACTGCTGCCCCGGGGCGGCTGGGCCATCGGCTGGTTTGATGACATTCCGCTGGTCCCCAACGAGTTCAACCTGGAGCCGGGCGATACGCTGGTGTATTACACCGACGGGCTGACCGAGGCTGAAAACATCCACGGCGAATACTTCGGCGAGGACCGGCTGGCCGACATCATGCGCCGGGAAGCCGAGGCCGGTCATTCCGCCGATACCATCCTGGCCCGCATCAACGACAGCGTCGACGCCTTCGTCGGCGAAGCCCCGCCCTTTGATGACCTGACCCTGGTGGTCGTCCGCTACACCGGAGAAAACTGATGGGCTTCTTGAACCGCTTCTTTACCCTGATCGGTACGATCCTGCTGGTGCTGGCCATGACCGTGCTGCTGGCCGCGCCCCAAGCCCTGGCCGACCTGGTCACACGAGTCAACGCCATACAGCCGGTTGTCCGCATCCTGCTGGCCGTGCTGATCGACGCGCTGCTGTTATTGTGGCTGTACCGGCGGCTGCGCGCCCAGCCCAAGGAGGGACTGGTGGTGCGGGCGCGGGGCGTCAAGGCTGAGGTCAACATCGACTCGGTGCAGCGGCAGATCAACGCGCGCGTGGACGAGATAACGGACGTGCTCGCCGTGCAGACCGAAGTCCTGGCGGATAAAGGCGGCGCCCAGATCACCCTGCACGTCCGCACCCAGCCGGACATCGTCGTGCCAGAAAAGCAGAAAGAAATCACCCGCGTGCTCAAGCAGGTGGTGGAAAAACAGATGGGACTGCGGCTGGCCGGACCGCCAGCGATACACATTTCCCTGGACACTGTGCCGCTCACAGATTCGGCCAGGGCCGCCATGACCGGGGCCGTCGAACCGGAAACGCCTGAACCAGCGCCTGCCCCGGCCCTCGCCGATGTTTCATCGGTCGACGTTTCGACGGTGAACAGCACCTCCCGCGCCACGCCGGAAAAAAGCGCGCGCGGCAGCAGCGACGTCATCGAGGCGGAGTTTGTCAGCGCGGACGAGGCCCCGGCGGCCACCAGAACACCGGCCCCACCCCCCGCCAGCGCGCCGGCCTCAACCAGCGCGCCGGATTCAGCCGGCGACCCGGATTACGCCAGCCCCGATGAGCCGACCACGTCCGGCCGGGACGACGAAGAGACGACCGTGCCGCTCAAAAACAACAGCGCACCGGCAGCCGAAGCGCCGGATCCCGCGGATTCCGAGGAAGAGCCGTGGCAATCCTTCCTGCTGGATGAAGAAGAGCCGAACTGATCTGATACCCACCGGCCAGGTGCATAAGGCTGATCTGCCGCCGGAAGCGCTGACCTGGATCGCGGCGGTGCTGGGTCCGGGCGCCTCGATCACGGCGGCCCGGCAACTGCCCGGAGCCACCTCGTCGACCCTGTACGCCGTCGACGCCCGCCAGGCTGGTCAGGACCGCAAGCTGGTGCTGCGCCGTTTCACCAAAGCGAGCTGGCTGGCGGAGGAGCCGGACCTGGTCGCGCACGAAGTCGCCAGCCTGCACAAAGCGGCAGAGGCTGCCATCCCCACCCCGCAAGTCATCGCCTATGACGAAGACGGGCTGCACCGTGGTGTGCCGGCCATCCTGATGACGCGGCTCGATGGCTCAGTCGAATTACTGCCCCACGACCGTGATCGCTGGCTGGGCCAGTTAGCCGAGGCCCTGATCCCCATCCATGCCCTGGAAGCGGACGCCTTCCCCTGGGCTTATTTCACCTACAACGACATCAACCGCCTGCAACCGCCTGGTTGGTCCGCCCACCCGGACCTGTGGGCTGAAGCGCTGGACATCCTGAAAGGGCCGCGCCCGGCGGCGCGCGCCTGTTTCATCCACCGCGATTACCATCCCACCAACGTGCTGTGGCAGGACGGGCAGATCAGCGGGGTAGTGGACTGGGTCAACGCCTGCCGGGGCGTGCCGGGCATCGACCTGGGGCACTGCCGGGTCAACCTGGCAGGCCTGTACGGCACCGCCGCCGCCGATGGTTTCCTGGATGCCTACCGGACGCTGGCCGGAGACTCCTTTACCTACCACCCGTTCTGGGACCTGATCACGCTGATCGAGTTCCTTCCCGGCCCGCCCTACGTCAACCCCCCGTGGGTGGAATTTGGGATGCGCGGCCTGACCGACGACCTGATGCGAGAGCGCATGGACGCCTACCTGGCCAGCATCATGGCGCGCCTGCGATGAGAGAAACATAAAAGCGGCCGCGTGTGGACGCGCGCCTTCGCCCGTCCAGGCACCACGAACCGCTTAACCGGTCAATCCGGCCAGGTCTGCCGCCGGATTATACGATGATCGTTTCGACCCCCGACTCCTCGGTGATGCCCGAGGCCAGGGTTTCCAGGTAATCCTGCTGGGTGATGCTGCTTTCCTCACCAGGGCTGCCGAACACGATCAAGGACGCGGCGGCTTCGGCGGCGGCTTCCAACAGCGCCGCGCGGAAATCGCCGCGCTTCACGACCGTAGTGGCCGTCACGCCTTCTTTCTCCGCCCGTTCCTTGGCCATGAGCAGCAAAAACTCGCCCATATTCTCCAGCTCGGTCGCCA
>DAOUEM010000647.1:0-5439 GCA_034430555.1 Anaerolineae bacterium
TACATCAACTGCTGCATGACGTAGGCATCGAAGGTGAAGCGCTGCCCCAGGAAGCGGAACCCGCGGCTGACGTCGGCCATTTCGTCGGCTTCGGTGCTGGGCGGCAGGATCAACCCGTTGATACGCGGGCCGGGCAGGTCGCCGACGCCCGCCTGGAAAGCGGCCAGCTGCGCCGCGTCGCCGATAGCCTCGACCGACAGCGCGCCGAACACCTCGTCGGCCAGGGCCGTGTATTCCGGCGGCCCCAGGTCGTCCACCGGGCCGATCAGGAAGGACAGTGTATCGTGCAGGTCCTGCCAGCCGGCGGCGACCCACGGTGTACTGCGCAGCGCGTGCAGCAGGAGCAGGGCCGTTTGTGTCTCGGCTTCGCTGTTGGCGCGGAAGGTGATCCGGCTGAGCCACATCATGCCGCGGAAGTAGCGCTCCAGCAGTTCGTCCTCGTCGTAGTGGCCGCGTGGGCGGTACTGGCTGAAATCTTCAATGTAGTCTTCGGTGAAGGGCAGCGGGATGCGCCCTTCGGCGGCCTCGGCCAGCACTGTGATGGCGCGGGCCTCAGCGGCGACAGTGCCCGTGACGATACCGTCGATAGCGCCGGGTTCCAGCAGTTCCAGGGCCACCGCCAGGTACAACTCGGCGTTGTAAGCCGGTTGGGCCAGCGGCGTATCGACCAGGAGCTCGGCCTGGTTGTGGGCAGCTTGCAGGCTGGCCGTGACGATATCGTATGCCTGTTCGTAAAATACGGCGCGTTCCAGGTCGGCCAGCAGGTTATCGAAGATGAAATGCAGGAGGTGCAGCATCGAGTCGGTCGTCACGAAGAAAGCGTGACCCAGGTCGGGGTTTTCCGGCATATTGCTGAAGTCGTAGCCCTCCGGGTAGGGGTCCCAGCCGTTTTCGCTGTAGGCTTCGTGGAATTGGCGGAATCCGCCCGGCACCACCACAAACCCGTTCTGGGCCAGCAGCGCGATCTGGGCGTCATTAAGGCCGGCATCTTCTAGAAAGCGGGTTTCGCTCAGGTCGATAGGCAGGGGCGGCAGATCGCCATTGTAGGCTGCCGGCAGGGTGATCGCTGTCGGATCGGGCAGGTCGTCTCCCCAATACGATTCCGCGAGGGCTGCCCAGTCAAAGGCGACGAAGGGCTGGGCTGGTTGGATGGGGCTGAGCGTGAAATCGTTGAAGGCCGGGCCAGGCTCAGGGGTCGTTTGCGCCGGGGTCGGTACGGCCGTGGGCAGGACGGGTTCCACGAAATACTCCCCGTCCAGGCCTTCCGCCGCCCAGCCGACGGTCAGGCCGGCCTGGATGCGCCACCAGTGGATGTTATCGGCGCAGACCGGGCCTTCCAGCACCAGGAAGCCGATGCCTTCCGCGATCTGGGCGATGCGCGCGCCGTCGATGGTGGGCGCATCGCGGACGTTGAGTGGCAGGCCGCTGGTATAAGACACGCGTCCATAACCGTCGACGGCCAGGCGAGGTGCGGGCGCGCTGCCGCAGTCGCCCTGGGCATGGCTGACCTGGGGAACCGCCGGTAGCGCCATCACGATGATCGTTATCAGCAAGATAAGCGAGCGAGAATTGATACGCATGGGTCCACTCCTCAATTAATACCATAAAACGCGATTTATTAGCCCGACTTGGCGCGGGCTGGGGTGATCCGCCGTTCAATCTATGATAGACCATTGACTGGCACCGGAACTTGACGCGCAGGCTACGATTACGTGACGGGTGGGCAATGCTGGTAGCAGGTCGGCCTGGCGAGCAGCGTGGCTTCTGTATAGCACAAATCGGCTCGGCTTGCTGGCGGCAGGCGGATTTTTGGGGTGTCCCGGAAGAACCTGGCGGCTTACTCCACCGCCAGTGAGTCGAAGTCGAGCGGCACCAGTTGGAAGAAGGTGACGCCCGGCTTGAGCCGCATGATCGCGCCCTCGGCGTCCAGCAGCGTGAACATGTCCCGCGAGTCGAGGCGCTGCCAGCCGCCGTCATAACGCTGGCCGTCGCGGAAAAAAACCGCCGGGCCTACTCCCCATAACTGGATTTCAATGGAGAAGCTCTGGTGGCCCTGCCATTCGCTTTCCACGATGGTGACGTCTTCCACGTGGTTGGCGTACAGTACGACCACGTTGGCCGCCGAGACCTGCCGGTTGAGCGTGGCGTCGAAGTGCGGGCGGCCGTCGCTCCAGCGCCAGTAGAGGCCGCTGTCGCTCTCATATACCCAGCGCACGGCCGTGCCCCGGTAGCGCACATTAACAGCGGCTGCCGGGTCGCCCGTGGTCAGGGACGCGTCGGAAAAGGCCAGCGTGCTGTATTCCGGCGCGGGGGGTGAGTTGATGCCCCGTTGGGCGGCCAGGTCATGCACGGCCACGAGATCGGCAAACAGGTTATGCGGCACGGGCAGGGCCGGATCGCGGTAGTAGGCGGGCGGGCCGGTTTCCACCCCGTAGAAGGCGCGCTCGGCGAAGGCCGTGCTCTCGATGTGCTCGCGCACGCCGCCGCTGGAACCGGCGTAGACCAGGTAACTCTCGAACATCTCCGGAATTTCTTCGTCGATCAGGCGGGCGCTGCGGATTGAGCCGACCCGGCGCGGCAGCTGGCTCAGAAATACCGCCGTGAAGCGCGTCAGGCCGCCCTCGGCGTAATGCTCAAAGACCACGTCCGCCTGGCCGAGGCCGGCCTGGGGTCGGACCAGGGCCGGTGCGTTGGAGATTTTGGCGGCGATGGGTCGGAAAGCCAGCAGGTCAGGGTCGTCGACGGGCAGGCCGGTGAGTGGGCTAATGCCTGCCGGGTAGCGGTGAGGGCCGATCCAGTCTTCCGGGGTGGGGGAGGGCGTGGGCGTGACCGAGGCGGTGACGCGTGCCGTCGGCGTCGTGCTGCCGCTGGGCGTGAAAACCGGGCCGAATCGGCGCGTAACCGTCGGCGTGGTAACGGTCTGGCCGGCGGTGGTCCCACCGGAGATGCTGGACACCATCAATAGGGCGGCGGCGAAAATCGCCAGGAATCCGTAACGCAGGTTGTTCATACCGCTCTTTAGTGCTCCTCTAGCGACAGCCCTCGCTGGTAGACGGCAACCGTGTGCCGTGGAACGCCGGCATTATACCACACGCACCAGGCCCAGGATCGCACCTGGCCGGCCCGATGCCCGCAGCCAGGCCTGGCCGATCCCGCTGACCGGCATCCAGGACGCGCCCGCCGGGGGCCAGGTATCGACCCAGCAGGCGCACGACCGTGTCTTCAAAACCAGGTGGCTGGCGGTGATCGCCGGTTTGATCAAATCTATCGTAGGCTGGCCGGGCGGCTGAGGTTGCGTTGGTGAAATCGGACATTGTGATTGCGCAATTCTTTCAATCTACGTACAATGCTTACTAGATACTATTGCGGTGGGATGCGCGGGCGTCTACCCCGGTTGACTCGCTTTGGGGACGGGGGTATAATGCGCGGCATCTCATAAAGGTATCCAACTTTATCCGTCAGATCGAGCTTCAAAGCAGGTTGTGGATGGCGCTTAAAGGTAATCTCAGGAATTTTAGCACGACCCAACTCCTCAATCTCATCAACCTGGCGCACAAAACCGGGACTCTGACGATCTACGAGGGTGTGCCGACCGGGGAGAAAGATGCCCTGGGCGATCCCAAGTTTGATCCAGGCGCCGAACGGGCGAGTGTCGCCTTCCGTGAGGGTAAGCTCATCCATGCGGCAATGGGAATCCAGGATGGTAATCTGGCGTCCGTGCTCCACAAGGCCGGCAAGTTGAACGACCGCCAGGCCGAGGTGATTCGTCAGCGCGCTGCCAATACCAGCGACAAAGCGCTGGCGTTGTTGTTGATCCAGGCCAATTACGTGACTCAGACGGATATCGTCGGCAGCGTCCAGCAGCATACGCTGGACATCGTCTACGATCTGTTGGGGTGGTCGGATGGACCGTTTACCTTCACCGATGGTCAACTGCCTTCCGATGACCGGATAACAGTGCCCATTGACCTGGAAAACGTGATCATTGAGGGCAGCCGCCGGATGCGCGAGCTGGAACAGCTTAATGACGAACTGCCCAACCTGGACTTTGCGCTCAGATTCCCTGAGGACCCCGGCGATAAGTTCAAGGGCATCCACCTGAGCGTTGAAGAGTGGCGTGTGGTTTCGTTTGTCAATCCTAAGAATTCGATTCGCCAGATCGCCAAAGCCAACAACATGAGCGATATGGAGATCCGGCGCATCGTCTACGGATTGTTGCAGGCCGGGTTAGTGGAACTGGTCAAGCCGCCGGGTATGGAAGACAAGGCCCGTCAGGCTATGGGTGGGCGCAAACGTAAGGAAGTGCCCCAGATCAAGAAGACGGTCGTTAATAAGCTGATTGATCGTATCCGTACGCTTTAGCATCCTCGTTTGTCTGCAATTCCAGCAGGCACGGCTTTGGAAGAAGCGAGACAGCTATGCAAACAGTCAAGATGGTCATTACCGGCCCCTTTAGCTCGGGCAAAACGGAATTTATTCGCTCTATCTCGGAGATTGAGGTCGTTTCCACGGAACGCGACATCACCACTGCGGCGGAGCAGGTGAAGGACCAGACCACCGTCGCCATGGACTTTGGCCGTATCACGGTGGATGATGACCTGGTGCTCTACCTCTTCGGTACGCCCGGCCAGCGCCGCTTCGATTTTATGTGGGAAATCCTGGCCGAGGGTATGTTGGGGTTCGTCGTGATGGTGGACAGCGCCAAACCGGAGACCTTCCGCGAGGCCAAGAGCATCCTGGAAACGTTCCGTGCCTATGCGCCGACGCCGTACGTGGTGGCCGCCAATAAGCAGGATCATCCGGACGCCTGGGCACCGGCGGACCTGCGCATTGCCCTGCGCATTAGCGAAGGTGTCAAGCTGTTGCCCTGTGTCGCCACCGACAAAGAAAGCGTCAAGAACGTGCTATTGGAGCTGCTGTACTCCATTCTTGAGGAAATGGAGACATAATACGCGATCCCCGCTCGTCGGACCCGATATAAGGTAATTGTGCAGCGGCCGGGTCCGGGAGAACAGCCTGATTTTGTGCGTACCTCACAGTCACCTTAATCCAGGGAGGTCGGCCTGCCGTGGCTTCGTTGGTAACTGACCAAGGAATTGTTCATTACGAAACATACGGCAGGGGGCGTCCCGTTCTTTTATTGCACGGGTGGTTGGGTTCCTGGGCGTTGTGGCGGGATACCATTGAGGTGCTGGGCCGCGAGTTTAAGACCTATTCCCTGGACTTCTGGGGCTTTGGAGCCAGCAATCCCATCGAAGAAGACCTGAACTTCTCGATAGAGAACTTCGTCGAACTGGTGCACCAGTTTACGGATCGGCTGGGCATCCAGCGGGCGCCGCTGCTGGGCCACTCGATGGGCGGCACGGTATCGCTGGGCGTCGCCATCCGTTATCCGGAGGAAGTGGTTAAGGTCGGAGTCTTCGGGTCGCCGATTAACGG
>DAOUEM010000648.1:0-4400 GCA_034430555.1 Anaerolineae bacterium
AAAATCCAGGAAAAGTACAAAGGTGACCGGGAAAAGCTCTCCCAGGCCCAGATGGACATGTACAAAGAGTACGGCATCAACCCGCTGGGCGGGTGCCTGCCGCTGCTCATCCAGTTCCCCATCCTGATCGGCCTGTACCAGGCGATCATCCAGGTGCTGGGCGCGACCCCGCTGCAGTTGATCGACCTGTCGGGGCGCATCATGCTGCCCGGCCTGGACCAGCTCATCCCGCTCAACAACCAGTTCCTGTGGCTGAACCTGGTGCAGCCGGACCCGTTATACATACTGCCGGTGCTGGTGCTCATCACCAGTTGGGTACAGCAGCGGATGCTCACGCCGCCATCGACCGGCGATAACGGGGGGCAGGCGGCCGCCATGACCCGCTCCATGACCACCATCATGCCGATCATGTTTTTCTTCTTCTCGTTGTCCTTTGCCTCCGGGCTTTCCATTTATTTCGTCGTCTCCAACCTGATCGGCATCGTGCAGTACTCAGCGATGGGCCGGGCGGACTTCCGCAATCTGTTTGGCAGGGCCAAGGCCGCCGACGACGACGCAGGGAAAAAACAAACCACCGGTAAAGCCAAGGCCAAGACCAGCAAAGTTAAGTGAGAGGCACTTATGAACGAACCACGGTTCGTCGAGGCGACCGGGCAAGACGTTGAAAGCGCCATCAAAAGCGGCCTCGCCAGGTTAGGCGTCGATAGCAAGAATGTCATCGTCGAAGTGCTGGAGGAATCCAGCCGGGGGCTCTTTGGGATCGGCGGCAAACCGGCCAGGGTGCGCCTGACCCTGCTGGCGCCTCCCATGCCCACGCCAGCCGAAGCGCCGGCCCCGGCCCAAGAGTCCCCGCCCAAACCGCGGAGACGGTCCCGCCGGCCCAAGAAATCCAGCCAGCCGCCCGCCCGCGTGGCCGAGATCGAGGACGACGACGATGGTTCCCAGGCGCCCGAACCCAGGTTGACGCCGCCCGCCGCCGACGACGAAGAAGCGCAGGTCGCCATCGAGACCCTGCAAGAACTGCTCGTCAAGATGGAGATCGAGGCCACAGTTGAGGCCAATTACGTCGAGGCGGCCGATGAAAACGAAGAAGGGCCGCTCATGCTGCAGGTCACCGGGCGCGACCTGGGCATGTTGATCGGGCGGCGTGGCGAGACTCTGTCCTCGCTGCAATACATTACTCGCCTGATCGTCAGCCGCGAATTGCAGCGCCGGGCCAACATCGTGGTGGACGTGGAGCGCTACAAGGCCCGCCGCGAAAAACGCCTGCACAGCCTGGCCCTGCGCATGGCCAAGCAGGCCACGCAGCGCAACCGCACCGTCACCCTGGAGCCGATGCCCGCCTACGAGCGCCGCATCATCCACCTGACGCTGCGCGACCGCACCGACGTTTACACGCAAAGCGTGGGCGAGGGCGACAGCCGCAAAGTGACCATCGTGCCGGTGCACGACCAGTAGGGGTTACCCGCCCACAAGATCAAACACGCGCGCGGCTGCCGGGGAAATCCGGTTTGGCCGGGCGCGTGTTGCGTGCGGGATTCATGCCTTGAGCCAAAGCCCCACTCAACGTATACTGTGAACAGGTATCGTCACTCAGCTTTGTTTTACCGTTATTGACTGGACCCTCCCTCATGCGTAGCCATTCCCGTTATGGACTCATCGTCGGCTTGGTTGTGCTCCTGCTGGTCCTCTCCCCTTCGCTAACCGGGCGCATCCAGGCGCAGGGCGGCCAGCCGCAGGTGCAGGAAATCACCGGCGTCGTCGACGACAACAACGATCTCATCTTTTACGATCTCTACGGTCTGCCGGCCGGCAGCACGCTGTACGTCCACATGGCAGCCCTGGACGGCGCGCTTGACGCTTACCTGATGCTGGGCGACATCGACTTTGAAGATATCTACGTGGAAGACGACGACAGCGGCGGCGGGACAGACGCCGCTTTGCAGTACACCATTCCCGCCACCGGGGACTTCACCCTGGCCGTCACGCGTTACAGTGAACTGACATCCGGCAGCTTCCGCCTGCTGGTCGGCCTGAATGCGCCGGGCGTGCTCTCCGGCACCGCCACCCCCACCGGCCATGAGCTGGCGGTGTATTACGGCGCGATCCCGCTGGACAGCGGGACGGCGGTCACCGACTGCAGCGCGCTCGCCGACCGGCCCCGGCTCAGCGGCCCGGAGCAGCGCCTGGAAACCGACTACTTCGTGCTGCATTACACGCTGGAGGGGGCTGACGCCACGACGCCAGCGTTTGTGGGGCAGGCCGCCAACATGCTGGACCGCATCTGGAAGCGGGAAGTGCTGGAGTTGGAGTGGCCCAGCCCGCCCACCGACTGCGGTGAGGGCGGTGATACGCGCTACGATTTCTACCTGATGGATATCACCAGCGAAGGAATCCTGGGGTACGCCATGCCGGAAGGCGTGCTGGGCGACAACCCGATGTCCGACTTACCAGAGGAATGGGCCGCCTACAGCTACATGGTGCTCGACAACGACTACGACGGATTCCCGGATGTATTGACCATCATGCTGGCGACGGCCTCGCACGAATTTCACCACGCCATCCAGTTCGGCTACGATCTCAACGACATCGGCGGCGAATGGTATTACGAAGCCACCGCCACCTGGATGGAAACGCAGGCCTTCCCAGAAGTGGAGGATGCCACGGTATACGTGCCCGACCTGTACACCTACCCCGACGTTTGTATTGGCAGCACACCGGACGACCCCGCCTACGACGCGCGCATCTACGCCGAGTGGCTGCTGCTGGAATCGCTGGCGCAGGATTTTGGCACGGGGGCCGTGCATCGGCTGTGGGACCTGATCGCCCTGTACGAGGGCATGGACAGCTACTACGCCCTGCTGGATGAACTGGGCACCACGCCGCAGACCGTCTTGCAGCGCTTTGCCATCCGCAACCTGCTGCTGGACTACGCGCTGGCGGACAGCTTCCAGGGACGGGTGTATATCGAGGCTCACGTCACCGGTTATGGGTCGGTCAAACCGCGCCGCAGCGGGGTGCAGGAGATGGCGGTCGACTACGTGCTGGTCGCCAATGCCGGCCTGTACACCTTCGCCATCGATACGCCCCACCTGGCCCTGACGGCCGTGGGGGTGAATGAAACTGCCGGCGCGGCCTATATCTTCGACCTGGGCCAGCGGGGCACGATCGACACCAGGCCGTTTGATTACACCTACCTGATTGTGCTCAATACAGACACGCACACCGATACCGAGACCTGCATCTTCACCGACTGGACGCTGACCGTCAGCGACGGCGCGGCGGAGGTCCAGGCAGCGCCGGAAGGCAAAATCTGGGACGCCAGCCGTTTTATCCCGGTGGGTTGAGCCTGTGTTACAATAGCCCCTGCCCGGCTGCCAGCCGCGGCGCTTGCTCCCGCAGCTGCTCCGCACCACCGGCGGCGCACACCGACCGAAACCACGGTGATCGATGAACACGCCGAGCGACGATCAGTTAGACTACCTCGTTATCGGGCATATTGCCCACGACAGGACTCCACAGGGGCCAGTACTGGGCGGCACCGTGTCTTATGCGGCCGTCACCGCCCGGGTGATGGGCCTGCGGGTCGGCGTGCTGACCAGCGCGCAGCCGGACGATCCCGTCCTGGCCCAGTTGGCCGACATTAGCTACCGCCTGCTGCCGGCGGACAGCTCCACCATCTTCGTCAACGAATACGATGCTGTCGGCCACCGCACCCAGGTGGTCGAGGGTCACGCCCGCGTGCTGCACCTGAACGACGTGCCGGACGCCTGGCGGCGCGCGCCGATCGTCCACTTAGGCCCCCTGGTGCACGAGATGGGCGATACACTAACCCCGGAGGCTTTTCCCGAAGCCATGGTCGTCATCACGCCGCAGGGTTACATGCGGGCCTGGGACGAGGCCGGGCGCGTTTCGGCGGTGCCGTGGGGGTCGGCCCCGCGGATGCTGCCCCTTTGCATGACCGTGCTCAGCGATGAAGACCTGGGGTATGACGATAGCCTGGAAGCGGCCTACGCGGCCCAGGCCAGGACGCTGGTTGTCACGCGCGGTTACCTCGGCGCGACCCTGTATCACGGGGGTTCACGCCGGGACTTTACCGCGCCCGACATCGCCCAACTCCGGCATCCCACCGGGGCGGGCGACGTGTTCGCGGCGGCCTTGATCGCCAGCATTAGCCAGCGCCCCGGCCCTGACCGGCAGCCCGAAGACTGGGACTATGCCATGCGGGCGGCAGTGATGGTCGCCAGCGTGTTCGTGGAACGCTGCCCCGATCCGGGCGCGCCCTCCCTGCCCACCATGACGGCGATCCTGGCCGACGAACGGGTGCGCGCGGCAGTACGCGCCGAATGAGCGGGCAGCGTATGCGGGTATGGTTGGTTTTGCCACCTGAACGACGGAAG
>DAOUEM010000649.1:0-4928 GCA_034430555.1 Anaerolineae bacterium
CGTACACCTGTGCCGGAATTAACCACACGGCCTGGTATCTCGATTTTCGTTGGAACGGCCAGGACGCTTACCCCCTGATTCACAAGGCAATCACTGAGGACGCGGAAATCTACAACGCCGAGCAGGTTCGCAACGAAATGTATCTGGCCCTGGATTACTATGTGACTGAATCGAGCGGCCACAATTCAGAATACAACTGGTGGTTCCGCAAGCGTCCAGATCTTATCGAGAAGTATTGTACTCATGGGACCAACTGGAATCCCGGCTTGCATGCCTACATTCTGCAAGAATATCGAAAGAACGAGGATCACTGGCGGGACGGTTTTAGCGAGTGGCTGCAACAAGAATCGATCGATTTGAAACGTGGGCATGAGTACGCCGCGTATATCATGGATGCGATGGAAGGGGGAACGCCGTTTCACTTCAATGGCAATGTTTCGAACAACAACTTGATTTCGAATTTGCCAAAAGGCGCTTGTGTGGAAGTTCCGGTGTGGGCATCCCGTCGAACCCTGGAGCCCGTCGTGGTAGGCGCTTTGCCGGCACAGGTCGTACCACTGACCAGCCTGAACTCTCAAATCGAGGACATGGCGGTCGAAGGCATCCTTACGGGCAGTCGGCGTCTGATTTATCAGGCTGCGGCCAATTCGCCGCTTTCAGCCGCCGTATTATCCCTGGCAGAAATTCAGCAGATGGTTGATGATCTGTTCGTGATTAACGGGAAATACATGCGCGGATCGGCTGAGTAGTGCTCTAACGGCACGTCATGATATCTGGCTGCGTGTGAGACAGCGCAGCCAGACGAAAATCAAAAGGCCCACAAGGCCCACAAACGGCATCTCTGGCTGGATTAATTGGTTGCCATAACCATTAGTTCAGCCCTTAGTGCCAACGCTCAAGGCGCTTGATGATCGCCAGTTGTTCTGCTTCGCCCCCCGTGCGGACCCACAGGAAAATCCCCCTGGGATTAACTTCGCGCATGAACGGCTCAAGTTCATGATCTGCCAGCATGACGATGACGCCCTTGCCCGCCGCCTGAATCTTCTTGATTAGCGGGACCCACTGCATGATCGGGCGATTAACGCCCAGCTCCTGCACCCACTGAATACCGTTTATCTCCGGCACAGACAGGATGTGATCGATGTGCTGGGCAACACCCCACCCGTCCACATGATAGATGTTGTGGGTCATCGGCTTGACTTCGCGCTTTAATACCGGCAGGCTAAACTCGACGAAGTGCGCGGTGGAAATCATCGCGGCAAAATCACAGCTCGGCACGTGCAATTTACCGAAAGACGGCACGCCCAGCCAGCATACAGACAGCATCCTGTGGGCTTTGAGTATGGCATCAAAATGGTCGAATATCCGTTGAAAATCAGCATAGGCGATCTCGATCAATTGTTTGGCCTGCTCAGGATAATCATACAGGTCCATGCAAAAACGCTCAGGACCGCGCCAGGCCATGGCACAATCTTCTCCGGGATGGATATCCGTGTAGCCTACCAGGAACTTGCCCGCGCAGCGCTCCAGGGCACAGGCCATCTGATCAGTGATTCCCTTGAAGTACTCGTTGTTCATGTCCAGCTTAAGCGTTTCCATGTCGGCCCAATCATGGACCACAGGATGTGACCAGGATGTTGTCTCGCCAAAGGTCAGTTCTGCCCCATAGAATGCGGCATAGACATCTGGCCCCAGGTTTGGATTGAACACCGGGAAGTTCTCGCCATAAAACACCTTGCCTTCGATAGCTTTGATGTATTCGTCGACCAGTCGCTCGGACTCGAACCACCGCTTTTTTTGCTCATCGTGCGAGCGTTGGACTTCGATATTTACCTGTTCCACGGAGGAGCCACTAGAGAGGAACCGTACCGGCACGCGATCAATGATTTCACAGTCATACCAGGCATAAATCCGCTTCATTGCCATTTCAAAGTCTGGTTTGCCTTCAAGCTCGATCGTCCACCAGTCCGATGGTGTCATTGCCTTAACCTCTTGGACTCTGTTCTGTATCTGTTAATCCCTGGCATTGGGGGAAGGGTGTCTGACCAGGCGCTGGGTTGCTTAACTGGGAAGGGCTAGATCAACAAATTGTCTGCACAGTACCATGCATGCATTCGTGAGCCGCTTCGGCGCCTCACCTTCATTAGCAGCCTACAAGCGTAAGTCAGGTCATTCAACCCAATGCGTCGAGCATGAACTGCTCATTCTGAATAATTAATTCGCCATCGAGGTAAAGGCTTGTATTTCGACAGCAGATGTCGAAATGCGCGACAGAGTTATTGCTGCCACCCAGGCCACAATGCGCAGCCGGTGCATCAAAAACATTGCGGCCAATTGCGACCAGGACGGTGCCATACAAGGACTCAGAGTCCATGCCAACATGTCCCCAATCGGCCCGGTGGTCAGTGCCCCAACCAGCATGAGAGAAACGAAAAGCGCCTTCGTCGCCGGCTCTCTCCAGATGAGCTTGAAGCAAGGCGGCATCCGGGCCGCCTTCGATCTTCACAATTCGCCCCTTTTCCAGGATGAGGATCACGCGGCTCTGGGCGTGCCGCCAGAACCCCAACAACACGTCGCCCGGCTCGATCACATAAACGCCCTCCGCGCTGTCCTCTAACGGCGCGCAGGTCACCAAGCCGGACGGCCAATGGTCCCAGCTACCAGGGCCATCCACAATGCCACACTGGAACGCACCCTTGCGCCCATCTTTCCGCAGGGTGTAATCGGAACCAGCTTCAGAAACAATGTGTATTTCCTGTGCTTCCTGTAGACGCTGCGCGCCTGCCAGACCCCGCCGTCGGATCTCTTCCGACGGCATCATGCGCTTCAAGACCTCAAAAGGTTCCTGCACCATCAACACTCTGGCACCTGCTGCCAGCGCCGTGTTGTGTGTGTCGGTGTACATCCAGGAGCCAATGCCGCGCGGTAACATGCTCATCCCCAGGATCATGTCTGCGTTACACCACGCGGCCCTTACCAATGGATCATCCAGTTGCTGGTCACCTTGCGACACCATAAGGTATACGTCGGCGCCCAGGCTGCGCGCAGCCGCGAAGGCAGCCGGTGGATACTGGGGATGCGGGAAACGCGGGTCGGTGAAGATCAAGACGGCCTCGCCCGTCTGTACTTTGCACAGGCGCAGTACATGCTCAAAGGCCGCGACCAGGTCGGCCCCTCCTAGAGAGTGGTTCATGATCTCACACTCCTTATGACACGGCACCGGTCAGTCGGGTGTCGCCGGGCGATTCTAGTTGGCCTTACCACAGACCGCTTAAATCAAATGGAACGTGGTCTGGCGCCCGTCGAGAAAGATCACACCCTGTTCGGTAAAAGCGGCGTCCTGTTCGAGCGGAAACAGGACATCCTGCCCACCCCATTCCGGCACCGAATGAGTCACATTGAGTTCAACGGTGTAGACTGTATTGTAGTCCATCACCACGTCACCCCGGCCAGGGCAGCGTTCCTGCTCCCAGGGAAGCCCCATCAATGGACCAGGCTCATGCAGCAAATAGCCCAGTGAATGCGAGTAAATCTTGGGTTTGTTTAACCCGGTTTCACGGGCGCGCGCCAGGGCCTTCGCCAGAATCTCATTGCCCGACAGACCCAGTTGCCACGTATCGGTAAAGATCTCTTGCAAGCGATTGGCCTGCGCCATGCCATCACGCAGCCCTGGCGGCGCATCCGTCTCACCCGGTTGCAGGACATAGGCCAGTTCCTGGTGATCCGTCAGCAGGCGGAGGTACTTCACGCCCACATCGCAGTGGAGCATGTCACCGGGACGGATAACAGCATCATCCTCACCCCAGCGCGCTTTGTTCTCATTGCTTCGGTAAATCCCGAAGAACGGCGAGAACGAGACAGGAAGGCCCAGATCAGTCGCCATCTGCCAGTAAGCCCACCGCACATCCTCACAGGTGGTCACGCCGGGTGTTATAACCTGTCGCGAGAAACAGGTCTTGATAATATGATGGGCGATCGCGCAGGCTTGCTGGTACAGATCCAATTCTTGGGGAATGAGCGTTTCAAGCCAGCGGATGGCCAGCTTCTCTGCTGATTCGAGGCGGGATGATAACTCGGTTCCTAATGCGTCGATCAATTTGGCTTTGAGGGAAGCGGTTAAGCCATCGGCGCCCCAGATGACGTCCGACTCATCGATGCCAATACGCCTGGGGTTGCGCGTTTCCACGATTTCGCGCAGCCGCGCCCACTGATCTTCATTGCTCTGCAGGCTCCAGGTATTGGTCATCAAGCCCATCATATTGGTCATCGAAATGTTCAGCCGCTCGATGTCCTGCTCTGGACCCGGGTCGTAAAAAACCACTATCTGCAAAATCGGGGCCCAGCACTGCCAGGGAATCAGGGTATTAAAGACGGGATCATGGTTGTCTTCGTGGCAGATAATGATCCACATGTCAAAATCGGTTTCACGCATGGCCATCGGCAGCAGGGTATCAAAGCGCACCCGCGTCATCTCATTCACAACGGCAGCGCGTTCCCGCACGCTGAGGACACTGGGACCATTGTACAAAGCAGACATAGGAATCTCCTTTTATTGAAGACGGCTGATCAAAACACTGCATCATGAGAAACAGGTTGCTGGTATTCCCTGAAAACCTCGAAAAGAGCGATGACATTATCAAGCGGCGTCTCCGGCATGATGGTGTGGCTGGTCGCTCCGATATACCCCCCATTGTACCTGCCGAACAGGTCCACCAGCTCGTGAACCTCGCGCTTGACGCCATCCGGATCGCTGTAAATTAGCGTCCCCTGGACATCCACCCCGCCACAAAAACACACCTTGCCGCCAAATTCCCTGGCCAGGACTCGAACATCCATGGCTTGCGGCTGAACCGGATTGAGTACATTCAACCCCAGGTCGATCAGGTCAGGCAGGATGGCCCTAATGTTTCCGCACAGGTGCATCCACA
>DAOUEM010000650.1:0-4325 GCA_034430555.1 Anaerolineae bacterium
CGTCTATCACTGCCAGATAGCCGTGGATGAAGCCTGTACCAATATCGTTGAGCACGGGTACCACGCGCGAGGGGAAAGCGGTGACATCGAAGTTATCTGCCGCGACATCGGCAATAATTACACCATTACTATTCGTGACGGCAGTTCACCATTCAATCCCCTGAGCCGAGAGGGCCCCAATCCACACGCCACACTGGCGGAACGCGAACCTGGTGGATGGGGCATCTACTTCATCAAAAAGATGATGGATGAAGCCGCCTACAACCTGGAAAATGACCGCAATACGCTGACCATGGTCAAAGTGAAAACGCCGCAAACCATGGTTCAGACCGGCAGGAGCACCCATGCGGAAGCGGTGATCACGGCGACAGAGAACGGCGTCTGGCGGATTTCACCTTACGGACGCATGGATTCAAACACCGCACCGGACATTGCAGCCTTGCTCGACAGCCAGTTAGATGCCGGTCGGACGCGCCTGGTCATCGATATGAGCGGAATCAACTACATCTCGACCAGTGGACTGAAAGTCCTGATCAATGCCTGGCGGCGCGCCCGGGAAAGCCAGGATGGCAACGTCGTCCTGGCCGACTTGAGCGCTCACGTCTTCGAAGTATTTGAAACGGTCGGTTTTGACCAGGTGTTTGACATTTACGAGACGGTTGACGAGGCCAGCCGGCAGCTGGGCAGCCAGGCCGCCTGATCCACCTGGTCAGGAATGTACGGACAAAACAGGGGGGTTCTGTGCCGCCCTGCTTGGTTTTAGGGGACAGTGGTAGACTTGGAACCCCTCGTAATCGCGTTGTGCCTGGCCGGCGTGGCGGTACTGTCGGCCTGGGTCATCAGGCAAAACCGAGTCATTGCCCCGCTGCGGCGTAATGTCGCTCAGTTAGACAAAATCGCCGGGATCGGGCAGGCGATTCTGGCTGCCCAGCTCCAGCTCGATGCGCTGTGCGAGGTGGTATATCAGCAAACCAGCCAGATCATCGATACCGCCAACTTCCAGTTAGGGTTATTTGATGGCCTTGACTATGTCATTATGATCTGGCTGCGGAACGGCGAGCGGCTCCCCAGCCAGCGGTTTTTCCGCGGCGCCAGCGAGGGCCTGATCGGCTGGATCAGGCGCACCGGCGAAGGGCTGCTGGTCAAGGATTACCAAGAAGAATGGGAGCAGTTACCGGCCAAGCCCAGCTACCAGGCGCAGCAGCCGGCCCGTTCCGCGCTTTTTGCACCGCTGGTGGCCGGCGGAGAGGCTATCGGCGTGATTGCCGTGCAGAGCGACATCCCCAACGCCTTCGACGCCAATGACCTCCGCCTGCTGATGATGCTGACCAACCAGGCCGCCAGCTCACTGCGCAACGCTCAGCTATTTGAGCAAACACAAGCCCGCAACCGGCAGCTGCAGCTGGTCAGCGAAGTCAGCCACCAGATATCAACCATCCAGCCGCTGAGCGATCTCTTCCAGCAAATCGTCGATCTCCTCCACCAGACGTTCGGATATTATGCCGTCAATATCTTCATCGTGGAAGAGCGGCAGGACCAGCTACGCCTGGTCGCCAGCAGCCACCCGGTCTTCACCCGGCGACACCCGACCATTACCTGGGGGGAGGGCCTGGTCGGATGGTCGGCGGAACGTGCACAGCAAGTGGTGGTACCCGATATCCTCAAAGATGCCCGTTACCTAGACGACATCGTACTCGACGACACGCGGGCCGAAGTGTGCGTGCCGCTGGCCCTCGAGCGGAAAGTGGTCGGCGTTCTGGACGTGCACAGCGATACCGCCGGCGCGATCTCACATGAGGATGTGACCGTCCTGGAGACGCTGGCAAGCCAGATTGCGCTGGCCATCCAGGAGGCTGATTCCTACGCTGCCGAGCGCCGCCAGCGTGAGCGGCTGAACGCGCTCACCGAAGCCAGCCGGGCCGTCGTCTCCATCCTGAATATCGACGACCTGCTGGACGAGGTCATCGACCTGGTGACGGACTACTTTGGTTATGACCGCACTCACATTTTCCTGCAGGAAAACGGCCGGATCGTCTTCCGGGCAGGCAGCGGCGTGCACAGCGGCCTGTGGTCCATCGAACATCTTTCCTACGACCTGGACGCGCCCTGCTTAATCGCGGAAGCCGTCCGCACCGGACGGCCGATCATGACCGGCGACGTGCTCAACCATCCCGGCTACGTGCCCGGCCCTGGCGTGGAGGACAGCCGATCGGAGATGGTCATCCCGATCCGCATGGGCCGCCAGACGATGGGCGTGCTCGACATCCAGAGCCTGAAGCCGGATGCTTTTTCTCCCGAGGACGCGGCGCTGGCAGAAGCCCTGAGCGACACCATAGCCATTGCCCTGCGGAACGCGACCCTCTACGCCCGCGAAAAACGACGCCGCATCCTGGCCGAGTCGCTGCGCGAGGTGAGCACCGTGCTGGGGGCCAGCCTGGAAGTCGACAACGTGCTGGACGGCATCCTGCAAGGGCTGGAGCGCGTGATCAAGGTCAATGCCGCCATGATCGTGCTCTACGACGAAGAAACCGATACCTACCAGATCAGCGCCCTGCGCGGCGACATCTCCGGCGAAGTGCCGGTGGGCAGCCTGATTCCACCTGAGGCAGACCTCCAGGCAATACTCACCGCCATTCTTGACGGCTCGGTAGGTGGCGAAGAGACCCATCTCCATGAACACATCGTGGTACCGCTGACGCTCGGCGAGGAACCGATGGGCTACCTGGCCATCGACCACCGGACCGGCCATTTTTCCCCGGACGACCTGGAGATCATCAATGCCTTCGCCACGCAGTCGGCAATGGCCATTGCCAACGCCCAGCTTTACATGGCCCAGCGCGAGGAAGCCTGGGTTTCGACCGCGCTCTTGCAGGTGGCGGAGGCCACCGGTCGCGCCACCAACCTGGACGAGGTGCTCCAGACGGTGGCCCGCATCACACCGCTGCTGGTGGGCGTGCAATGGTGCTGCGTGCTGCTGGCTGAGGATGACGGCTACCGTGTGGTGGAAATCGAGGGCATGGAGCAGGCAATCGCCCAACGGCTGATAGACCTGACCATCACACCCCGGGAATGGCCGCCGCTGGCCGAGCTGATCACCAGCGGATTGCCGGTCCACCTGGACGAGGAGACGGTGCAGCTTCCCGAGGTGAAGGCCCTGAACCTGCAGTTGGGCCAGGGCGTCATGCTGCCCCTGTTTGCCAAGGGCGAGATCGTGGGCGCACTGCTGATCGGCCAGCAGGACCAGGACGAGATACTCAGCCCGAGAAAGATCGAGATGGTGGGCGGCATTGCCAACCAGGCAGCCCTGGCGATCGAAAGCACGCAGCTTTACGCCGCCCAGCAAGAGGAGGCCTGGGTCACCACCGCCCTACTCCAGGTCGCGCAAGCCGTCAACGCCCAGGTCGAGCTGATCTCGACGCTAGAGACGGTCGTCCGGCTGACGCCGCTGCTAGCCGGAGTGAGGCGCTGCGGTGTCTTACGCTGGGATGCGGAGAATACCTGTTACTTTGGCGCGGTGGCCTACGGTCTTATCCCGGATGCCGAACGCGCTTTTGCCCTGCTGCACATGCCTATCGACCAACATCCTTACCTGGCAGCCCTGAGCGCAGCGACCACCCCGGTCGCCGGCGGCGACAACACCGCGTACGACCTCCCGGCAGAATTCATCCGTCTCTTCCAGACGCCGCAGTTGTTGGGACTGCCCTTGACCGCCAGCGGGAAGCCGGTTGGACTGATGCTGGTCGACCACCAGCCGGACAGCCCGGCCATCGACCAGCGCCGGATGAATATCCTTACCGGCATCGCCTCTCAAACCGGGCTGGCCATCGAGACCAATCGCCTGCAAGAGGCGGCCTCGGAACAGCAGCGCCTAGAGCGCGAGCTGGAAGTCGCCCAGGAAATCCAGACCAGCTTTTTACCGGACAGCGCGCCGTCCATTCCCGGCTGGGACGTGGCGGCCTATTACCGCGCAGCGCGCATGGTGGGCGGCGATTTTTACGATTTCCTGGCGCTGCCCGATGGCGCGTGGGGGCTGGTGGTCGCCGACGTGGCAGATAAAGGCGTGCCCTCGGCGTTATACATGGCGCTGAGCCGTACGCTGCTGCGCGCGGTCGCCCGCAACCGCGACAATCCCGCCGAGACCCTGCTCCGCGTCAACAAACTGCTGCGCGAAGACACCCACTCCGACCTGTTTGTCACAGCGTGGTACGGCATTCTGAATCCCATCGATGGCACGCTCTTTAGTTCCAGTGCCGGCCACAACCCCCCGTTTGTCATCCGGTCAACCAGCGGGAGCGCCGAGCCTGTCAAAATGAAGGGTATCGCCC
>DAOUEM010000651.1:0-4316 GCA_034430555.1 Anaerolineae bacterium
GTGATACAGGCGCTGGATTGAGCACACTGGCGATTGCGCTGTTGATGATGGCCGGGCAGCTTGAACTCTGGCACATCTACCTGGCTACGGTGATCAGCGCCGCATTTGGCGTATTTCAATGGCCGGCTTATTCCGCCGCCACGACAATGCTGGTGCCACGCGATCAGTTGGGTAGGGCCAACGGTCTGGTTCAATTCGGCCAGGCGGTTTCGGAAATCCTGGCGCCTACCCTTGCCGGGTTCCTGATGACGGTGATTGGCGTGTATGGGGTGATCGTCGTCGACTTTACCACATTCCTGCTTGCAGTGAGTACGTTGCTGCTTGTCCGTTTTCCCCTGCCGCCAGCTACGGTCACAACAGAAACGGCGGAAATCAAGTCCGTCTGGCAGGAGGTATGGCAAGGTTGGCGTTATCTACGAAGCCATCCGGGCTTGATGGAGCTTCTGCTGTTTTTTGCTGTGGTCAATTTCCTATGGGGTATGGTCGGCGCGTTGATTGTGCCGATGCTGCGCGGGTTCGCCGCCCCCGATGTTTTGGGCGCGATCATATCGGTGGCCGGCCTGGGTATGTTGACGGGCAGCGTGATCATGAGCGCCTGGGGTGGCCCCCGCAAGCGTATTTACGGGATTCTCGGCTTCGAGCTGGTGAGCGGGTTGTGTTTCATCTTGATCGGATTTCGTCCGTCGGTGCTGCTGGCGGCGCTTGGTGTGTTTGGCGCGCATTTTACCATCGCCATCATCAATGGTTCCAACCAGACGATATGGCAGCACAAGGTGCCCGCAGAAATGCAAGGACGGGTATTTGCCATGCGCCAGATGATAGCGCGCTCGACCACGCCGCTAGCGTTTCTTTTAGCCGGCCCACTGGCGGATAAGGTATTTGGGCCGTTGCTGGTCGAAGGAGGTACGCTGGCTGGCAGCCTGGGGCCGGTGTTGGGCATTGGTTTCGGGCGTGGCGTGGGATTGCTATTTGTATTGATGGGACTCGTTAAAATGACGGTGTCACTCCTGGGATTTGTCAATCCGCGTGTGCGCCGTATCGAGCAAGAACTACCGGACGCCCAACTGTGCGAAGTCGTTCCCGCCGGTCACTGACCAGCCTGGATGCATCAATGTGGAGATTTCTTCACCGTCTTGTTGACGCGCTCTACGCCCCGCGTACAATAGAAGGCGGCTCAGGAGATGGCACCGTATGTCTCGCGAAAGTCTTTTTGACAGTCGCTATCGATATGATTTCATCTACCCACGCGGACGCAGTGGTGAAGCGCTGCGCGCCTATGATACCCAGCAGGGGGATCGCCAGGTCGTGATTAAGCGGCCGGCGCCGCAAGACGCACCCCCGATCCGCGCCGGGCAGGAAGCGAACATCCGTACCGAACGCCGCGCCTTGTTGCAGTTGGCCGGGCACCCGGTACTGACGGAACTGCTCGACGAAGGCACTTTCCGCGTGGGTGGGCAGCCGCACCTGTTTATCGTATTGGAGCATGCTGCCGGTCAGATCGTTGAGGAGATGGTCCTTGAGCTGGCTCAGCAGGATGAGTATATGCCTGAACTTGAAATGCTGGTTATTGTGGACAATCTCATTGACCTGCTGGCAGCAGCCCATAAACAGGACATCGTCTACAACGATGTTGATGCCAAGCATCTTTTCTGGGATCGGGCCTCGTACCAGTTAAAACTTATCGATTGGGGCAATGCCGTTTTCCTGGAAGGGGACCCGATCACGCCCCAGGGCATCAGCCGCCAGAGCGACGTTTTCCAGGTTGGCGAGTTGTTGTACTTCATCCTGACCGGCGGGCAGCGCCTGTCGCACAATAGTGAGAACGTAGACTTTGGCCAGAACGATGGCCGTATCGCTACCCGGCTGAAGGCGATCATTCAGCGGGCCGTCCACCCGGCCCTCGAACAGCGGTACCAGGCTGTCGAAGATTTGCGCAGCGATCTCGCCGAGTATCGCCGCCCCATAGAACGTGACCGCGCCAACGTCCTCGACCGGATACAGCGCCGCCTGCAGACCGGGCGCAGCCAAAGCGAGTTGGAGCGGTTGCTCAAGGATGTTTTGGCCGTACAACAGCAGGATCCCGGTTACCCGCCAACCCGCGCCCTGCGCAGTGAGATAGAAGCGGAGCTTCATCGACTGGCCATCCTGGCCGACCTGGAAGCAGCATACATCTACCTGGAGAGCGCCAATTGGCCGCGCGCGATCACCCTCCTGGAGGACGTTGTTGGCCGGGCGTCGGGTGAAGAGCGCGCCCGTGCGGTGCTTCTCCTGGAGGCATCCCGTCTTGTCGAGGAAAGCGGCCTGCGCCCGCCCCCGGCCGGTATGATGCCGGCGGTGGAAGCGCTGGCAGCCGGCGAACCGGCGCGCGCGGCTCAGGTCCTGATGGTGACCGCCGAAAAACGTGATGAGGGTCGGCTGCTGCAGTGGCTGCTGGCGGAACGCATCCAGGTGCTCAATCCCGACGTGGTTGTCCTCAGGCCGCATTTGTATCGCCTGTCGGTTGACCTGGATGATCTGGCCGGCAAATTTGACGTGTATGAGGCCCAGGCTTCTGTTAATTGGGCGCTGGCAGCGCTGGACTTCACGCCGGCGATTCCCCTGGCATCCCTGAAGGGCACTTACCAGCAGGTTGCCGACCGGATGCGCGAACTGTCTGAAGGATTGCGGGAGCTTGACACCGCACAGGGCACCAATCACCTGGAAGCTGCCGTGACCTCGGCCGCGGCCTCGGCGCGTCGGGCCTGTCAAACCGCGGCGGCTGTTGTGGCGCAGTTAACCACTGTCGCGGAACAGGCGACTGCTCAGCCGGAGGCTTCCCTGGGAGCATTGCTCGAAGCCGCTTCCCTCGATCCGGTCAATCCAGCTTTTGCCGGCATCGAGCAAACGTTGAGCGGGTTGCATGGCATCGTTGAGCAACTGGCGTCTTATCGTCCACAGGCAGATGGTGTTGACCTGGCGGAATGGTTTGATAATGCGCTGGCCGATGTGCGTCCCTATGCGGACCTGGTGCCCGACCCCCGCCTGCCGATGGTGATTAGCCGCCTGCAGCAGGGGCGTGTGGCCTGGGAAGCCTTCCGCCACTCGGCCATTGCCGGAAGTCGTCAGGGCGCACTGGACGGCCTCCAGGAAGCGGCCGATGCGGTGCGCTGGCTCAATCCTGAGTTAGGGGCCTGGCTGACCAACGTGCGCGGCGTTGTAGAGAAGGGGCGCTATGTCCAGCGTTATGCCCTGAATGCTGCTTTTGGCCAGGCAATGGCTGATGGCTGGACGGCCTGGGATCGCGGCAGCGGCATCGAAGCGGAGCGTCTGGGTAAACAGGCGCTTGAGGAAGTCCGCAGTGACGCCGAGCAGGTGGCCGCCGACCGGTTGATTCGCCTGGGGAAACTGCTGCGATCCTGGAAGGAAAGCCATGGTGAGGGTGATCCGGAGCTGACGGCGCGGCTGGATGCCGAGCTGCTCACCTATCTCACCCCCGAGGAGGATCGCTACTGGCAGACGTTTACCGACCAGATGCCCTCCGCAGCAGCCTATCTGAAGGCCATGGCCTCCGGCCTGGTTCAGTACTTTGCAGAAACGAGTACGGCAGCCCAGCGTATCTTGTTCTTTCACTATGTGCTGCGCGGCGTGATCGAGATGTACGAGCAGCGCCCGGAAGATGCCGACTTCTGGCGGGCGGCAGCGGCCCAGTCTTTGCCGGATGCCGAACGCCACATTGCTTTTATGGCGCTGTCGAATGTCATTCGTGACCGGATCGCTATTACGGCCATTGCCGACCAGATCGAGTCCATCCAGTCGATTGGCGACCTGGGACAGGTGCGCCGTAAGGTCGAAGCCTCACCGCTGCGGCTGGTGCTTCGGCCCCTGGTCGAGATGCTGCGCACCGTTGAGTCTGCCCTCCCACAATGGGAGCGGGGCGAATTTCGTGCCGTGGGCCAGATGCTGGAAGCGGCTACCGCCGGTCTGAATGAAGGCGAGCGGCTGGGCCACATCGAACTGCCGAAATTCCGCGAGTGGCTGGAACGGCGGTACAATGTCGCGGCTGAGTTAAGCGTCACTTTGCAGCGCTTGAACGAAGCTGTCGCCTCGCCCCAGGAAGACCCCGAGCCACGATTGGAGGAATGGCACCGCCGGCTGGTTGATGAAACCGAGTTGTTCCTGAACCGCGAGTATGCAGGAACCTTCCGGGCCTGGCACGAGGCCTATAAGGCCGTACTGGCCGTTTACACCGACGATACCAGGCGCCGCTCCCGGAAGCTGCACGACCTTGACGAACGGCTGAATCAACGCGGGGTGGATTTGCATCCTGGTTATCCACT
>DAOUEM010000652.1:0-9098 GCA_034430555.1 Anaerolineae bacterium
AGCGGCATCAGGATCGGGGTGCCACTCGCTACGACTGCCAGGGCGAGACCGCTCGCCATCAAAGCGCCATAAAGCAGGACAAACCTTTCGGCAATAATCGTGCGGGCATAACGCCGCCCGCGCCGCCGGTCGGCCATCGCCATCTTGAAGGGGTGGCGCAGGAGAAAAGCGCCTACCGTTGCCAGGGCCAGCAGCAGACCGGCAGTGGTGGGCGCCAGGAGCAGGCCCAGCAGCAGTGGTTCCAGTAAAAAACCCCAGCCGCCATGTTCGGCAGGGAGCGCAATCGGTCGCAGCCGGACCCGGCTGGCCGGGCGGGCAGGAGACGAGCCGGTCATGACTGACCCTGCTTGAGCAGAGTCAGCAGCATGATCGTTGGTTTTTCTGCCATCACGCTGTGCGGCAGGTGAGCCGTCATATGAACCCATGCCCCCGGTCCTGCTTCGACTGTTTCTTCGCCTAACGTCAGCCGTGCCTGGCCGGTGATAATTTGTAGCACAACCGGCATCGATGCCGTGTGTTCGCTGAGTTCTTCACCGGTAGCGAAACCGAAAAATACGACCTTGATCTGGTCATCTTGATGCAGCGTGCGGCTGAGGATGCCGGCTTCCGGGATGTCATCCACGGTTGCCAGGTTGGAGATAAGGGTGTGCGGTGTGCTCATTGGACTGTCCTTTGTTACTGGCGGTTCAATCGTGTTTCAGGATCAAGGCCCATGATAACGCGGATAGCGCGATCCGCAGCCATCCTGGCGCGTCTATATGTGACCGGTAAGCCTCGTTGTGGAGCCTGTGGGACCCAGGCTGAGTGCCCGTATTGTATTGAGAGCAGTTCTCAATTGCAATAGAGTGAACCGAATAAGTGACAAATGTCACAGTTTTGGTGGTTTGTGGGATTGAGCGAGAAGGGTCGGGGGCAGATTATGCCGGAGAGCGCTGTATCCCCGGCTTGTGAGAGGGGCGGGGTTATTCGGTTTTTTCGCCGTTTAGCCATTCGATGATAATCCGGAAGATGTCGCTTTCGGTGATAATACCGACCACATTGTTGCTTTCGTCCACCACCGGGATACCACCGACTTTGTGTTCGTACATGAGCTGGGCGGCATCCCGGATCGAATCATCACTCTGTACGGTATAGGGATCGGCGCTCATGATTTTTTCCACTCTCAACCGGGAAAGCAGGTAATTTAACTCCCAGATGTCGAGTGTTGTGGCATCGGATGGCCTGGCCTCAATGACGTCGGTATTGGAGACAATCCCGACCAGTTTACTTTCTCTTACGACCGGTAGACGTCGGATTTTGTTTTCGCGCATGAGAGCCGCTGCTTCAGGTAGTGTCGTATCCGGGCTAGCTGTGATGACGTTCTTGCTCATCCAGTCTTTCACCAGCAAGTTTTTCATCATAAGTCCCCGTTCCTTTCAATATTTGCTGGGGTTCAGGTTGCTATTCTCATTATTGAGCCATACGTGGCCCCTGGCAAGTGTTTTTTCCCCGTCGTCTATCCCCAGCCTGGGCCGGTGTTATAATCGGGCTACCTTACCGGGGACCCTGGCGGGAGTGCTGCCCATGAAATTTGATGTGACCATCATGCCGGATGACCTGAATGTTGTGCCTGAACTGGCCCGTACCATCGAGGCCATGGGCTTTGACGGCATCTGGACGCCGGAAACCGCCCACAATCCGTTTTTGCCGCTCTCCTTGGCGGCCACCAGCACGGAGCGTGTTTCCCTCGGCACGGCCATTGTGGTGGCTTTTCCCCGCAGTCCGATGGTCACTGCTTATACTGCCTGGGACCTGGCTGCGCAGTCCGGGGGACGGTTCATTTTGGGGTTGGGGACCCAGGTAAAAGCGCACATCAAGCGCCGCTTCAGCACGGAGTGGGGGCGTCCCGCGCCCCGTCTGCGCGAGTACATCCTGGCCATGCGTGCCATCTGGCAGGCCTGGCAGCATAACGAGCCGCTTGACTTTCGCGGTGAGTTTTACCAGCACACCTTGATGACTCCCTTTTTTGCGCCGGGCCGCATAGCATTTCCGGATATTCCCGTTTATATCGCCGGCGTCAATGCGCGCCTGTGCCAGGTGGCCGGTGAGGTCTGCGATGGCTTTCACGTGCACCCCTTTCACACCGTAGACTATTTGCGCCAGCAGATCATCCCCAACATCGAACTTGGCGCTTCCCGGGGCGGACGCACTCGGGCCGACGTGACCCTGAACTGTGCGATCTTTGTGGTCACCGGGGCCGACCAGGCGCAGATGCAGCAGTCCGCGGTGGAAGTCAAAACCCAGATCGCCTTTTACGCCAGCACCTACAGCTACCGGGCGGTGCTTGATCTCCATGGCTGGGGGCAGGTAGGGGATGAGTTAGGCGTACTGGCGCGCCAGGGGCGCTGGTTCGAGATGCCGGAGTTGGTTTCAGATGAGATGCTCGAAGCCTTTGCCGTGGTCGCGCCGGTTGATCAATTGGGTGCGCGAGTCCAGGCGCGGTATGATGGGTTGCTGGACCGGGTAGGGTATTATTACCCGTTTGTCCCCGGCGAGCGAGAAGAGGTGTGGCGCAATGCCCTGGACACGTTCGCCGGTTAGTTGATTCCTGCAGGGTCGTGCCGGCCCCCATGAAGGAGCACATGATGAATCCGCACGATTATGCTGCCGAGCACCGGCAGCAGTTCTTAACTGAGTTAATCGAACTGCTGAAGATACCCAGCATCAGCACGCTGACCGACCACCAAGATGATATCCGGCAGGCGGCGGAGTGGTTGGTCAACCAGATGCGGGCGTCAGGCGGGCAGGCCCGTCTTTACGAAACGGACGGCCATCCGATTGTCTACGGTGAATGGCTGGCCGCCGATCCCGACGTGATGACCGTGCTGGTCTATGGCCACTATGATGTGCAGCCGGTCGAGCCGCTTGCGGAGTGGCGCACACCGCCCTTCGAGCCGACGGAGATCGACGGTCACCTCTATTGCCGCGGCGCATCCGACGACAAAGGGCAGGTCTTCGCCCATCTCAAAGCCGTCGAGTCCATCCTGGCAACGCACGGTGCGCTGCCCGTCAATGTTAAGTTTATCATCGAAGGTGAGGAGGAAAGCGGGTCCGGCCATCTGGGACCGTTTATCCAGACTCAGGCGGACCTGCTGGCGGCAGACGTGGTGGTGATATCCGATTCGCACGGCAAGTCCATCGATCAGCCGACGATCGTGTATGCGCTGCGCGGCATGTCTTACATGGAGTTGGAGGTATCCGGCCCGGCGCATGACTTGCATTCCGGTTCCTATGGTGGGATGGTTCACAACCCGGCGCAGGCCCTGTGCGAGATCATCGCCCAGCTTCATGATGACAATGGTACGATCACGGTGCCCGGCTTCTACGACGAGGTCCGCGCCATCGACGACCAAGAACGTGCCGAGTTGGCCCGGTCACCCTATACGGAAGATGACTTGAAGCGGGTAACCGGGGTGCCCGCCGCCTGGGGCGAGGCCGAATACCGGCTGCACGAGCGCACCGGCGCGCGTCCCACCCTGGAGGTCAACGGTCTGGTCAGCGGTTGGACCGGTGAAGGCGCCAAGACCGTGCTCCCGGCCCGGGCATTGGCCAAGATCAGCTGCCGGCTGGTCGCCGACCAGGACCCGCACGAGATATTTGCCCGGGTGCGGGACTATGTCGCCCAGATCACGCCGCCGACCGTCACCAGTGAAGTACGCCTGCTGCATACCGGCAGCGCCGCTATCACCGAACGGGATACGCCCGCCATGGCCACCGCTATGGCCGCCTACGAAGAGGGGTGGGGCGCCCGGCCTGTCTTTGCCCGGGAGGGCGGTTCGATCCCGGTGGTGGCTGTATTCCAGAAGGTCTTGCAGGCGCCCGTGATCTTAATGGGATTTGGCCTGCCGGACGATGCCCTGCACGCTCCCAATGAAAAGTTCACCCTGGAATGTTTCTGGCGCGGTATCGCCACGGCGATCAGCTTTTTGCAGAAGGTATCCGTCTAGCAGGCGACCGCCGCCAGGCCGCGAGGGTTATGACCAGCAGGCTGGCCCAGGCTAACGCGCCTGCCAGGATTGCTCCCGGCCAACTGGTGGGCGTGTAAGTCATCTGAACGGTGTGCGCCCCCGCCGGTACGAAGACCGCCCGGAAAACCAGGTCCCCCCGTTGCACGGTGGCTGGAGTGCCGTCGACGGTGGCCGACCAGCCGGGGTAGAAGGCGTCGGTCAGCACCAGGTAGGCGTCTGATGGGCTGTCGGTCTCGATTGTCACCTGTTCCGGCGTATAGTGCGTGATGGTCGCTTCGCCGGTCGGGGCGCTGCCGTTGAGCGGTTCGCCGTCGGCCAGCAGCACGGACTGTCTGGGGTCGAAATCGGCCGCTGCCATGCGGACCAGCGCCGTACTGTCAGGAATAACGCTGGCCTGCGGCACCAGGAAAGCCCGCAGCGGGCTGCCGGTGTTTTCGTAAACCTTCACATCCCCGGCGTAGATCAGCAGCCAGGTATCATTGGGGGTTACCGTCAGCGCCTGGAATGCGCCCGTCCGCTCGTCCAGCAGCGCCGCCCCTCGCAGGACCATATCATCCTGTACGGCGGTGATCGTGATGGATTCGACCACCTGAGGTGGATTCACTGGCACCAGCGACAGCGCATAAGGCATCTCGACCCGTTGTGGTGGGCCGCCAAACACGGTGTTGATCGTGGCAGCAGTCGATTCGATCGTGAGCTGGCCGGGAGGGGCAGCCCTCATGTCGGTGACGATGGCCAGGGCCGTCGCTTCGAAGGGCAGCAGATTGTCCAGCGTCAGGCTTTCCCCTCTGGCGAGGGGGGTGTGCCAGCTAAGGTCGAAGTACATGTCGGCAAGCCAGCGGTCGGCGCTGCGATCGGTCAGCAGGTAACGCACGCCCATCAGGTCCAGCCAGCACTGCGCCGGGATGGCCGTCAGGTTTTCGCGCAGGCGTCCGTCCGGCGGCGGTTCTTCGCTTTCCAGTATCAGGCGAGTGAAGTCCGTGTAGGTGCGCAGCGGCAGAACTCCCCCGTCGAAGCCGTCCGCGCTTGCCAGGTTCCAGACCATGCCCAGGTTCGGCGCGATGATGTCCTTCAGTTTGGCCGCCGTCTGGAGTTCGTCGATCGCTTCGCCCGTGATCTGGTGGGCGAAGTTGGTGATGATCACCGGCTGGTCGATCGGTCCATAGGTGATCGGGGACATGCTTAAATAACGGCCGGGCAGGGGGCTGTCGTTTTCCCTGCTGGTCAGCACGCCAATGGACGGGCGATCGGTGGTAAAGGCGTCCGGCGCGGTCAGGCGGTTGTAGGGCATTTGCTGCGCTGCCCCGAACAACTCAATGACGGCCAGCCCGGCCAATATGATTCCGGTGCGTCTGCCGCGCCACAGCCACAAGATAATCACCACCATGCCGGTCGTGCCCACCCAGGCCAGCCACGTTTCGTTTGTCGGGCCTGCCAGGCCGGGTGCGGATCGACCGGCCACCTGCGGTGCAATGAAGGTCGAAGCGACCAGCGCCAGCAGGCCGCCGCCGATCATCGCCACGAGCCAGCGATTGGACCGGTCCAGCCGATGGCTCAAATGCTGGACGGCATAGGCTGCCAGGATGCTGGCTCCCAGGCCCCACAGCACCAGCCATCGCGCCGGCACCCGGAACAGGCTGAACCCCGGTAGCCGTCCCAGCAGCCAGTAGACCGGGTTCCACCCGCCCGGTGCGAGCAGCAGCCCCAGTGCCGCCACGATGATCCAGGCCTGCCAGTCGCGGTCCTGGCGAGCCGTCCATGTGCCAAACACTGCCAGCGCCAGCCCGGCAATGCCGAGGGTGCCGATGTATTCACCGTTCAAAGCCAGGTCATAGCCGGGCAGCAGCGCCCGCCCGATCAACGCCGGGTGCAGCGAAAATGAGATGACCTCGTTAAAGGGCAGCCCGCCGGATCGGTTGGACAGGCTGCTCAGCTCAAGGGTCGGCCATAACTGCGGCAGGGTCAGCAGGATCATGCCGGCCCCTGCCAGCAGCAGCACGGCCAGCGGCCGCCAGCGCTGCCATATCGTGATGGGTCGCCGGGCGCGCAAACCCCACCACAGCGTCATGACGCCCATACCCGCCGCGCCGATGAAGACCGTCTGGCTGTGACCGGAGAGTAGTTGTAAGGCTAACCCACCTGCTAGCAGCGGCCCCCACTGCTGGGGTCTCTCCCGCGAGAGTAGTAGCAGCCAGTAGAGCCAGGGCAGCCATGAAAGGCCTTGCAGCTGGTTGATTTGCTCGACATGCGCGGTGAGTTGTCCGCCCAGTGTGAACAGGATCGCCCCGCTGAGCGAGGCGACCGTGTCCAGTTTGAGCGGCCTATTGAGCAGCAGGTACATCCCGATCCCGGCCCAGGCCAGGTGCAGCAGGATGCTCCATTTGATGGCAGTCGGGGCGTCAGGGGCCAGCAGCCAGGCCGGCCAGTTGGGCGGATATAAAAGGCCGACCTGGCTATTGGCCAGCAACGGCGATCCCATAAAAAGGAGTTCGTTCCACAGCGGCAGCCGGCCATGTTGGAGGGCGGTGCTGGCGGTGTGCCAGTAGGGATAAAAGTAGGTATAGGCGTCGCCGCGTCCCTGTATCAGGTTTGAGAAGGTCAGCCTGGCAAAAAACACCAGGATCAGTGTTATCACGACCAGCGGTGCACATCGACGCAGCAGCTTATCCAGATTCACGGCGGATCCATCCTGTAGATCGTCAAGTGCTCCAATCGGGCCGCAGGCTGCGGTCTGAATCCGGCCCGATCCAGCGCCCGCAGCCAGGGGCCTGTCCATACCCAATCGGGCGTGACGAAGTAACGCGGCGCAGGATCAGATTGTTGGGCTGCGTCGGCGGCCAGCGCTTCCGGTGTTGGATAGTAGGTTAATCGCAGCCACATATCCGGCGGCCGTTGCTGGCCGGTGTACCATCCCAACGACCAGCCAAGCCAGTGATCGTATACGATTGTACCCGGTGACAGGCCGTTCAGGTATGCGGCGCAGCGCTCCATGTCATTGTATGGTTCCCTCAAGTGATCGAGGGGAGTGTCTGTGCGCGCCTGAATGGCTGCAGGGAACATGGTCACCAGCAGCATGCATCCCGCCAAAACCTGGATGATCGACCGTGGGGCCTTTTGTAAAGCGGGGGATGTCAGCCAGCGCAGCAGATCGCTGAGTGTCCTTGAGACCAGCAGCGCAAGTATGGGCAGCAGGGCGTAGGCATAACGTATGTACGTGTTAAATGCCCCCAGCCAGTACACCAGCACGTATCCGAGCGCATACGTCACTAACGTGAGGTCTGCCGTGGTATCTGGCCGGCGTGGGTGGCGTCGGACCCTGGCAAGCAGCAGCGGGATTCCGGCGCCGGTCAGCAAGATCAGCGGCACAGGCCCGCCACCAGCAGTACTGAGAAAAGACAGCCATGAGGTCAGGCGCGGTAAAACTTCATCGGCCCGGATCAGCCGGCCCGGATTGTTGTTGGCGATACCCAGCGCCCACCAATCCGGGGAAGCGTGGCCGCGTAACGCTCCCCAGGCGAAGGGCAGTGCGCCGACGACCCCCAGGGCCAGGCCGAAGGACAGCAGGCTCCGACGAGGATTCCATCTACGGTTGATCAGGCCCAGCATCATAACCAGTGGAACAAACTGCAAAGACGATTGTTTGGTGGCGAAGGCCAGGCCCAGCAGCGCCCCTCCCCAGGCCCAGCGCCCGGCTATGACGCCCAGCGCCGCCCCTGATAGACACAGCGAAGCTATCGGATCGGTGAAGATGCTTCCGGCGAAGGCGATATCCAGCGGCGATAGGGCCAGGAACAATACCGCCGGCACGGCGATGTACCGCTGGTGGTACAGGCGGGTCGTTACCCGCCACAGCAACGCCAATCCGATGATGCTGGCGAAGAAGTTCGGCAGCCGGGCAGCCCAGGCAGCCGGTTCGTTGAATAGCAGAAAACTGGCCGCGTTGGCATAAAAACTCAGCGGGGGCTTGTCGACCGCCAGTCCTGTCAGCAGCGGGTTGTGCTCATGGCTGATCTGACGTGCATAGGTGGCAAAAAGCGCCTCGTCTACCGCGAGCGATGTTTCTGCCCAGAGATGAGGCGCCCGCAGCCAGACGCCGAGTATCAGGACGGCCACTGCTATCCAGGCGTATTTCCGCTGATGGTGGTCAGGCCGGGTCGACGGCGCAGCCGGCATGAGATGGTCCGTTAATCCATGAACCGGTAGCGCAGCAGCGCCCAGGCCGCCTTTGGCGCGTCATACCACTTGATCTTCTTGCCCTCGTCCCATTCGCGTCCGTTGTAGCTGATCGGCACCTCGTAAATGCGGTGCCCGCGTTTGAGGATTTTGGCGGTGATTTCCGGCTCAAACTCGAAGCCGCGCGCGCGAATCGGGATATCCTGCACGACCTCCCGTCGGAAAGCCTTGTAGCAGGTCTCCATGTCGGTCAGGATGGTATTGTAGAGGATATTGGTGATCAAGGTCAGCGTGCGATTGGCGATCATGTTCCAGAAGAACATGGTTTTGGTCGGGCCGCCCCGGAAGCGTGAGCCATAGACGACCTTGGCGATGCCCTCTTGCAGCGGCCGCAGCAATGCCGGGTAATCGCGGGGATCGTATTCCAGATCGGCATCCTGGATCAGGATCACGTCCCCGGTGGCAGCGGCGAAACCCGTCCGTAGCGCCGCGCCTTTGCCCTGGTTATGGTCGTGATAGATTACCTTGATCGGTGGATGATTGGCCAGGCCGGGGAGGAGATCGCGCGTGCCGTCCGTGGAGCCATCGTCCACGATGATGACTTCGTTGGCCAGATCGACGGCGATCACGCGCTCTACGATGTCTTCTAGCGTCGTGACTTCGTTGAAGCAGGGAATAACGACAGTCAGGGTTAAATCCAGGGTTTTCACAATAGGTTCCTTCATTAGTGTTGCCAAGGCGCGCGAATTATAGCGAAACCAAGTAGCAAGGGCAACCAACCGAATTGCCTCACATAAAATCTAACTTTGCGAACATACGTTGCCTCATTGAGAATCTAACCGAACTGGCAAAAACCAGAAAGCGGAAAGGTCTCAATGACACCACAAGCGAAACGCGAACTGCTCGCCGCCCTCCGTC
>DAOUEM010000653.1:0-2779 GCA_034430555.1 Anaerolineae bacterium
TGGGCGCACAATTCGCACAACACGGCCGTCTGGTAGCCGGAGCCAGTGCCGATCTCCAGCACAGTCTCATGGCCGCTGAGCATCAGGCACTGGCTCATCAGGGCGACGATATAGGGCTGCGAGATCGTCTGCTCGCGCCCGATGGGCAGCGGACCATCGCGATAGGCAAGGTGCTGCAAATCGGCCGGCACAAACAGGTGGCGCGGCACCACACGCATCGCCCCCAATACCCGCGGATCGGTGATGTCCCGATTCTTCAGTTGTACGGCCACCATGCGCTCGCGTAGTTCCGCATAATCCATCCGGCAATCCCCCAAAATGCTGGGCCTCGCAATCCTATTATATAATAGTTGGTCAGCGTAGACAGCCTTCTTGTAGCAGTTCCGCTGTTAGGGCGCCGTCCTACTTCAGGGCAAAAACAGGCGCTGTCTGCCGGTTGGGGCCGTAAGCCAGCGCCTCGCTCGATCAGATGCGGTTGAGTCTCAAGGCAGCGGCACCACCGGCAGATCGTTAAAGGGTATAGAGAATCGCCCCAGCCACGAACCGACCCAGCCGTCCTGGCCGTTGTAATGGACCTGCGCCCAGTTGCGGTCCTCGCTGCGCCCGATAACGGCCACTGCCGTCCCGGCGGGGATCACGTCCAGCACCTGGCCGCGGGGCCGATCGCGCAGCCGCAGGTCGACGTTGCCGGTGTAGGTCGCGCCTGTCGGGCTGGCAGACGGTGTTTCTTGCACCGCCGGCGTTTCTTCTGCTACAGGCCCATCGACGACGGCCACGTCGACCCCGACACCGGCATCCCAGATACCTTCATCGGCCACTACCGGCGCGGTTTCCGCCAGCCCGAGATACGACTCGTCAACCGCCACGTCATTGTGCTCGACCGGGTTATCCACCTGACTCCAGATGAACACGGTCAGGGCATTGGACAACGCCTCGGCATCGACGGTGAGCACGCGCCATTCGTCGTAAAACGTGGCAAAGGGGGACCAGACCACCTCCGCCGCCCAGGGATTGGTCCCTCCGGAAGGGTCAATGCCCACGCGCACGTGCACGCCGCCCGGATCAACGCTCTGCAAAAAGTTGCCATGCTGGCTCGACCAAATATAAACGGCCACCCCAAACCGGTACATCTCACCCGGCGTCGCCGTTTCAACGCGCTGGACCAGGCCAGCCTGGTGCGTGCCAAAAGAGGTAAAAAACTGCTGCGACATCGTGCCGTTATAAGAATAACTGCCAGGCCGATACTCCGGTCGGCGGTAATGACGGAGCGGCTCACCCTCGAAACGAGGTCGGTACCAGGGGTGCCAGCCCCAGGCGATACGAAATTCAGAGACAAACTCCCCGGTCGGGCTGCTGTAGGATTGGTAGGCGCCCTCAAAGCCGGGGTTCAGCAGCAGGTTACCACCTTCCTGCCCCTGTACAGCCCTGACCGGCAGCAGTAACAGACTCAGCATTAGAATCAGCAGGACGATTGTTAGCCGTGTGGTCTGCCTGCGTAACAGGCCTTCAGTTTTCAACGCAGCTTCTCCTTAAAATCATGAACCTTAATCCAACACACGTAAAGAACCTCGCCGCCAGGTGCAAGGCCACAATGATTGTCGAAATCAGCAGCGCCAATGATAATCGATCGCTGCAATTGCTGCACGGGGCAAACCAGCGATACACGAAAGGAGCGCCCCACCAGGAGCGCCCACCGTAACCTCAATCCGGCCAGCCACGCCGGCCATCAGACGCCATCCGGCAGCAAATCATCGTCCCCCGGTGGTAATGGCTCGCCCTTCCGGTCGCCCAGGATATCCTTGACGTAAACTTCCCGCACCAGCACCATGACCATCGCCGTCAGCGGCACCGACAGTAGCAGGCCCAGGAAGCCGAAAAAGATGCCCGCGATAATCTGCCCGACCAGCACCAGCACCGGCGGCAGGTCGATCTGCTCGGACATCAGCCAGGGGCCAACCAACTGGCTCTCCAGGAACACCAGGCCGTAAATCACGACGATCACCCACAGCCACATCTCCGGCGCGTTGACGATGGTCACCGCCAGCGTAGGAATCAAGGCCACCAGCGGGCCAAAGTTCGGCACAAACGAGAACACTCCGGTCAGCGTGCCCAGGGCCGGGGCCAGTGGAATCCCCAGCAGACTCAGGCCAATGAACGCTCCTATCCCGACCAGGAACATCGAGATTATCTTGGCCTGCAAAAAACCGCGCATCGTGAGGTTGATCTTATCCACAATCTCCTGGGCGCGGGGGCGGAACCGAATGGGCACCATCGTGATCAGCCCCTGCAGGTACAGGTCGGGCGTCGCCAGGAAGTAACCGGTCATGAAGACCACCACCAACAGGCTCAACAGCGTGCTGGCAACCCCGCCTACAAAGGGGAACACTACCGTCGGAATCTGCTGCAGCGCCCCGAACAACTGCTCCAACACCGGACCCAGGGTCGTCACGTCTATGTTCAATTCCTGCAGGACCGGTTCCAGCCAGGGAAGCTGGGCGTACAACTCGCCGCTTTCTATCTGCTGCTGAATCTGTTCGATAGCCTGGGGGATCAACCGGGCTAAGGCGGCGAACTGCTCCACCAACCCGGGCACGACCAGGATAAAGGCCGCCACGATCAGCGCCGTGATCAGGGCCAGTGATATCAGCACCGCCAGCCCCCGGCTCATGCCACGCCGGACGAAAAAACGAATCGGCGTGCCGACGAGAATAGTCAGGATCACGGAAGCGAATGACAGCAGGATGATATCCTTAATGAGCCATAACGCCACGCCGCCCAC
>DAOUEM010000654.1:0-9109 GCA_034430555.1 Anaerolineae bacterium
GCAAACGATTCAACGGCGCGCCGCTGCTATCTGAGGTCCGGCTTCGCCCGGAACAACCGGCTGATTCGCCGCGTGGCACGGCTCGCCTGGTCTCCCAGGATGATGGGGCGGTGGTCACCGTCGATGTCAACCGGATCAACGGCGTAATGGAGCTGAGTTTTACGCTGGGCGCGATGCTGTCGCTGCGGTTTGAGTTAAGTAACCTGGCGGAAGTGGACCGCCGCCGCTGGTTAGACCTGATGCGCCGCGACCAGGGTATCGCCTTCCTGTGGAGCCGCGCCCGGTGGGAACGCGACTATATGATCTTTGTGGTGCGCAAGTACAACATCCGGGCCTATGCCTTTTCACCCACCGGTTACGAAGCCGCCATCCGCATGACGCCCAATGTGCTGACCCGGTTCATGGATTGGTTGGAGGGTTACTGGTTCTAGAGTTGCGATGCGCCTCTCTGACTGAAACGAGCCTCACCCGTCGACGGGTGGGGCTTATCTGTTTATGTGCTATCATGAACGGTAGCATCGGTTGCAGAATCAAATTTGCGCCGCCAGAACGGGGGGAATGAAACCCCTGGTCGCTGGGTCATGAAGACAGGCGTCAGATAGGCTTTCCTCGCACACTCCCAATCGACATTCGGGAGATCGCAGGATGGGCCTGGGTGTATCGCGCGTATTGGCCTTGCTGGCCAGTGGGATGCTGCTGCGGCGTCGATGGTGGGGTGGGGCGGCCCTGGCAGGATTCGGCCTGGGGAGTGCCCTGGATTCGCTGCGCCGCGACTGAGGTCGCTGCCCCGGTGGCCACTTCGGTTGGAGGACCATGGTTACGATCATTCCGCTGCTAGAAGCATCTATGTCGGTTACGGCGTTGTCCACCGAGTTGGTGGCTCATATGCGCAATAGTGGTATGCCGCTGCCGGAGGATGAATGTTTCCTGGATTACATCGCCGCGGCGGTGCGGCACGGGCGCACCAGGGCTGTGCTGGCTGTGCGGGATGAACAGGCGATCGGTGTGGCGGCCTGGTACAGTGACAGTTACGCCGGTCATATTGCGCTGCTGCACACGCTCACCGGCGAATCCCCTGACGTGACTCGTGCCCTGTTGTCGCAGGCGATGGACGAACTGCGCGGCGCAGACGAATCGCCTGAGATCTATGCCGAACTGCCAGCCCTGCCGCCGCCGGTGGTGGCCTTGCTGAAAGGCTACGGCTTCGTCGCGGCCCGGCGGGACATCATGCGCGCCAGGACGGTCGATACGCCGCCGCTGGTCGTGCCGCCCGGCTACAGGTTGACTGCCTGGCAGCAGGAGTGCCTGGAAGATGCCGCCGCAGTGATCTACCAGGCCAATGTCGGTACGCTTGACGCCCAGATCATCCCCGAACTCCGCTCACTGACCACCACCCGGCGGATCGTCTGGCAGACGCTGGACGGCCGCTATGGCCGCTTCGATCGCGAGGCCAGCGGTCTGGCCCTGGCGGCAGATGCCACGGTGGTCGGCGTTGCTCTGGTCACTCGCCGGGCGAGTCGCCAGGGATTTACAGCAGAGATATGTGTGCTGCCGGGGCATCAAGGGCGCGGCCTGGGTCGGGCGCTCATGCGGCGCATGCACGCCGTCTTGGCCGCGAGCGGACTTTCCGAAACCATGCTCGGCGTGACCGAGGGCAACCCGGCCCGTTATCTCTACGAGAGCCTGGGTTATGGGGTGATTGGCTCGGTCTGGACCTACGTCTGGCCGCGGCCTGAGGGGTGGTTGGGACCCGAATAAACCGGGGCCTGCCTCGCGAGGCCGCCGGCGAGCGGTCGATGAAGATTCGCTGATATGAGTACGGGCTGTTAAAATCGAACGCAAATTCATTAACCATTCGGCTGGCTTTGGACAGCGAGCAGCGGGCCAAGCCTGTCATAAACCCTGCATACCTGAGGATACAGGAGCTTTCCCTAATGACCGACACGCTAGAAAACATTGCCAGCGCCGGCGATATCGCCGATGTCACCCTGGTCGAAGAAATGGCCGATATCTTTGACAAAGCCAGGGAATTTACCGCGGCTAAAGAAGCCATGGAGATGGGCATCTATCCCTTCTTCCGGCCATTTAGCGACACTGAAGGCAACATTGCGATCTTCGAAGGCAAAGAAGTAGTGATGATTGGCTCCAACAATTACCTGGGGCTGACGACACACCCCAAACTGCGCCAGGCCGCCAAGGATGCCATCGACCGCTACGGGACCAGCGTCACCGGGTCGCGTTTTCTGAACGGTACGCTGCAACTCCACCTGGACCTGGATCGTCGGCTGGCGGACTTTGTGGGCATGGAAGCTGCCCTGGTTTTCCCCACCGGCTACCAGACCAATGTCGGTACCATCTCGGCCCTCGTTGGCAAGGGCGAATACGTGATTCTCGACAAAGAAGATCACGCCAGTATCGTCGATGGCAGTCTCATGTCGCGTGGTGAGATCCGGCGCTTTAACCACAATGATCTTTCCAGCCTGGAGACCGTCCTCCAAAAGCTGCCCAGGGGCGCCGGCAAGCTGGTCATCGTGGACGGCGTGTACAGCATGGCCGGCGACATCGCGCCCCTGCCGGAGATCGTCGAGATTAGCAAACGGTACGGCGCGCGGATCATGGTCGATGACGCCCATAGCATTGGCGTGCTTGGTAATGGGCGCGGCACGGCGGCCCACTTCGGCCTGACAGACCAGGTCGACCTGATCATGGGGACCTTCAGCAAGAGCTTCGCGGCTATCGGCGGCTTTATCGCCGGGAGCGCGGAGATCGTGCATTACATCCAGCACCACGCTCGTGCCTTGATCTTCAGCGCGGCGCTGCCGGCTTCTCTGCTGGCGACGGTGATGGCTGCGATCGAGGTCATCGAGACGGAGCCGCAGCACGTCAAGCGCTTGTGGGCCAATGCCCACTATATGCTGTCCGGCTTCAAGCACCTGGGCTATGACACCGGCACCAGCAACACGCCCGTGATTCCGATCATCATCGGCGAGATGTACCGCACCGGCCTGGCCTGGATGGCCCTGGTGGAGGAAGGGGTGTACACGAACCCGGTCATTCCACCCGGCGTGCCGCCGAACAGGAGCCTGCTGCGGACCAGCTACATGGCCACGCACCGCCAGGAGCATCTCGACCGTGCACTTCAAGCGTTTGAGGTGGTCGGCCACCGTCTGGACCTCATCCCCGAGGAGAACACGCTCGATAACTGGGACGGGGTTTACGAAGGTTAACCCGGCCAGAGGTCATGGTTCACAAGACAAAGGGCGCTCCGCGGAGCGTCCTTGTTGCTGCCGGTTGCCGCCAACATTGAGCTGGCTGGTGCGGACGAGCTTGATGCCCCGGTCGTTAAACAGGTTGGTCAGCACGCGGTGGACGATGATCGCCCCCACCTGGCTTTTGATGTCATCGCCGATGACCGGCAAGCCGCGTTCAGTCGATGAGGTGATTGTCTCGTTGCCGCAGCAGAATAAACATGACCATGTCCACGGCGAAGTGCAGGCCAATCGACAGCCAGAGGGTCCCGCTCACCTGGAACAGTAAACCCAGCAGCAGACCGGCCGTCGTTGCATAAGCGAAATACATCCACGTCAGCCCGTGTAAGGCGCCAAAGATGACCGACGCGACGATAAGGCCCACCTCCGGCTGTAATGCCCCACGGAACAACAACTCCTCCGGGAAAGCCGCCAGCAAACTGAACAGGAGGACGTGACGAAACTTGATGGCGTTGAGGTCGATGGTTTGTTCCAGCAGTGCCACGATCTGGCGGGTCGCGGACAGATTGCTGCCGACGGTCCAGATCAGCCAGGCGAAGATGGCGCCGATCACCAGCCCTGGCAACACCAGCCAGGCGGCAGAGGGTTCAAGGGTTTGCCAGATGTCGTCGCGGCGAAGCACATTCACCCACAGCACCGCCGCACCGATCATGACCAGGCCCAGCCAGCTTCCCAGGCGCACCAGGATATCCGGGTGCACGAGCGGGCGCTGCGGTTGATCGGGGATGTCAGGCCCTCCGGCGATGTCCTGGGCGGGTTCGCGGACGGGTTGGTCGGGTCGGAGCGAGGTATCATTTTCGGGCAGCATCGTTCACCTGGATCGGTTCGGGCGTTTCAGGGTGTATGATAACGCATGATGGACGACAGCAGAAGTGGCTGCTGGGTGAAAGGTGCTGAATCGGAGGTTCGGATTTTTGGCGCGGCTGTGTATAATTATAGAGAACAGTTGTGACTTTTGTCGTAAAGGTCTGGTTTATTACAGGCTTAGCCGGTTTTTTCGACGGATAATACGCAGGTCTGATCGATCCTATGGCCCGACACCCGCATCGCCGCCATCTAATACCAGCCTGGGCCGGTGGATTGGTGATCCTGGCGTGTGCAGCCATTCTCTGGCTGGGCGGGCGTGCCCAGCAGCGCCAGGCCTGGACCGGCCCGTTGGAAGGACAGGGGCTGCTGCCTTCGCCGGCTGTTACCGTCGCGCCGACGGCCACCTGGCGCGGTCCGGTGGTGGTGCCATCGGCGGAGGCCCAGGATAACGGCGGGGTCACTGCGGAGACGCCGGGTGAGCGGCTGGTCGCCGGCAGCAGCCCGTTTGAGGCATTCGTCGGTTACGCCAACGTGGCGGACGGCTCGGGCGGTGATGGCACTTTACGTCGTGTGGCCGTTCCGATTCTGATGTACCACTACATCAGCACGCCGCCAGCCGATGCCGACATCTACCGGCAGGACCTATCGGTCACGCCGACGCGCTTCCACGCGCAGATGGCTTATCTGGCCGCGCACGGGTATCACGTGATCAGCCTGTACGACCTGAACTTGGCCCTGCGTTGGGGAGCGCCTTTGCCGCCCAACCCGGTCATCCTGACGTTCGATGACGGTTATCGTGATGCTTATACCGAAGCCTTTCCGATTTTGCAGGAATTTGGTTATACGGCGACCTTTTTTGTGATCACCACGCGCCTGGATGAAGGCCACCCGGCATATCTTTCCTGGTCGCAGGCGCAGGAGATGATCAGGGCCGGCATGAGCATCGAGAGCCACACCAAGGATCATGTCGATCTGCGAAGCCGCGATCAGTCTTTTCTGGCTTACCAGGTGCTGGGCAGCATCGAGAGCATCGAGGCTCATACCGGGCGCCGCCCCCAATTTTTTTGTTTCCCGGCCGGCCATTGGGATGAAGGCGTGCTCGACGTGGTGCGTGCCTCCGGCCTATGGGCGGCTGTAACCACCGAGGGCGGCGTGGACCATACCACCGACGAAAATCTGCTGTTGCCCCGGGTGCGGATCAGCGGCGACACCGACCTGGCGACCTTCGGGGTGCTGCTGCGGTGGGAATGGGATCGCCCCGTATCGTAACGTTCATTGAACGTTGGAGGTAATTGCGCGTGATGTTTACCAACGAACCCGATATTAAGTTATCCAGTGTAGCCTTGAGCGCTATTCACGAAGCAGCCCTGACCATCACGTCGGAGTTGTCGCTCGCACGGGCGCTAGACACAATCGTGCACACGGCCAAAGCCCTGATCGGCGTCAAATACGCGGCGCTGGGCGTGCCCGGTCCTCGCGGCGGGCTAGAGCAGTTTATCTCCGCCGGCATGACCGAAGAGGAAATCAGCAGGATGCCGCACCTGCCGGTTGGCAAGGGGCTGCTGGGCTACATCCATGAGTCGGGCCAGACGATTATGCTGGATGATATGCGCACCTCGCCGCATTCGGGGGGCTTCCCGCCCAACCATCCTCCCATGACCAGTTTACTGGGGGTGCCCATTGCCACGCGGGGCGAGGTGTTGGGACGCCTGTACCTTTGCGACAAGGAAGACGGTAGTTCGTTTACCGACGCGGACCTGTCCATCCTGGAGACGCTGGCGGCTTACGCGGCGGTTGCCATCGAAAATGCCCGTCTCTACCAGCAGGTGCGGCGGTTGGCCGTGCTGGAGGAGCGCGAGCGCATCGGCATGGACCTGCACGACGGTATCATCCAGTCGATTTACGCCGTGGGGCTGACCCTGGAGCACAGTATGCTGCTGCTGGATGACGAACCGGACGCCGCTGCCAGCCGGATGCGCTATGCCATCGACGCGCTCAACCAGACCATCCGCGATATTCGCAACTACATCATGGACCTGCGCCCGCAGCGGATGCAGGCCCACGACCTGGGGGAAAGCCTGCGCCAGCTGGTCCGCGAGTTCCGCGCCAATACCCTGGTCGATGTCAAGCTGAATATGGACGATGATATCGAGACCGTGCTCGACGAAGGCACCAGTACCGCCCTGTTCCATATTGCCCAGGAGGCCCTGGCCAACGCCGCCAAACATGCCGCCGCGACCGAATTGCAGGTGATCGTCGAGCGCCTGGACCATCACATCTGCCTGCGGGTACGTGATAACGGCGTCGGCTTTGAGCCGGGCCACGTTGACCAACTGCTGGGTCACGGCCTCTCCAACATGACTTTGCGGGCACAGGCGGTAGGTGGATTGTTAGAAATCGAGACGGCCCCGGTCGTTGGCACGACGGTCAAGGCTACTTTTCCCTTCACCAAGGGTTATTTAGGGCCCTGAGCCAAGCGGATGATGCCCGTCCGCGTAGGCGGGGAAGAACGTCACTCCCCCTATTCCTAAGACGCCTGCTATAGTGAACACAACATGATTGCAATCCGCAGGAATGTTGTGTTTGGTATGTCTGGCAAGGGAGGGCGCATGGCTAACCAACCTGTCCGCCTGGTGGTGGTGGACGAGAACGCGGCGGTACGGCGCGCTCTGGTATTACGGCTGACGCGGACCCGTGATCTTCGGATCATCGGTGATACCGGCAACCTGGATACCGCCATGACTATCATCGCGGAGCAGCAGCCGGACGTTGTCGTCCTGGAGAGCAAGCGGCGCGATGGGGCTGCCCTGAAATTCTGTCAGCATGTGCTTTCAAAGTCCACGGCCCCCAAAATCGTGATTTTGACCAGCTTCGCCAATGAAGACGAGCGGCTGAGCCTGGTACACCTTGGAATAGAACAATACCTGCTCAAAGATATTGGCACGGAAGAACTCATCCGGGTGATACGAGAGGCGGCCTGGGGTATTCACTACACGACCTGATCAGCAGGCCTGGCATGCAGCATAACACCCCTCACCAGGTAATCGACCGGTGGAGGGGTGTTTTTGCTGATGCGGCAGTTATGCCGGGGACTGCGTGGGGTTAATCGGGCAGTATCTCGGCGCTCAGGAACTTGTCCAGCCATATCATCACAGCGATGGCAAGGGCGATGACCACGACAATCGCCTCTATCCCGAATTCCTCCGGGGTGGTGCCGAGAACCAACAAAATGCCCCCTGTGCCGAGCAACCCGATGATGATAGAGAGGACCCATACGATGGCCCGCCGGATATTTAGCGACGACATAGCGCCTCCTGCCTGACGCAAGTATAGTATTTTGACCTATCGCGTCGATTGTAGCCCAGGGAGCCGGGTTTCGCCAAAATCACGCCGGCAGCGGGGACGGAGTTGACCATGCAGGGCGATACGCAGGCCGAATACTACCCAGATTTGCGCTGGAACGTCCGCATGTTTGTACTCAACGGGGCGGCGTTCAGGGTGGTTGGCACGCTGTTTAATCCCAACCTGGTGGTGGTCGTTTTCCTGGCTTACCTGACGGATAATCCGTTTATCCTGGGGCTGCCGGCGGCGCTGTGGATGGGCGGACTGTCGTTCACGCAGCTCTGGGCCAGCGGCCGCGTGCAGCGTTTGCGGACCTCCTTACCCGTCTACCGGGCGACCAGCCTGCTGCGGGCGGTAATGTGGCTGGTGGTGCTCGTCGCGGTGGCGTTTGTCGACAACCCCGACGTGCTGATTACCGTGTTTCTGCTGTTTCTGCTGGTTTATCCGCTGGTGTGGGGGGCCGCCGCGCTGGTGTTTTTTGACCTGCTCGGCAAGCTGATCCCGCCGCGGGCGCGCGGGCCGGTATTGAGCTGGCGCATGTCGCTGGGCGGGGTGCTGGCGCTGGGGGCGAGCTGGTTCGTGAATCGCGTCCTGGACGACGGTTTTGTATTCGGTTTTCCCCACAATTTTCTGCTGATCTTCGCGGCAACGGCCATCGTCACCATCATCGGCGTGCTGCCCTTCCACAGCGTGCGGGAGCCGGAAGAGGAGCCTCGCCAGACGGAATCCGCCGGCTTGCGTGGGCAGTGGTCCGATATTCGGCGGATCTGGCGCAGCGATGCGTTGTACCGCCGGTTTATCGTGGCACGAGCAGCGCGGCTGTTGGCGGCGGGCACGGCCCCGCTGATCATCGTATACGCCGGGGCGCGTTTTCACGTACCGCTGGGCGCGGCTGCCATTTTCCTGGCCGCCGATACGATCACCAACCTGGTCGTGGTGACGGCCAGCGGCTGGCTCAGCGTGCGGATGGGTAATCGCTGGTTGGCCGTTTTGTCGTCCGTCCTGGGCGTGGCTGTGTTCCTGATGATAGCGTTGGCCGGGCCCTTGGGACTGGCCGAGCAGACGGCCATGCCGTATTTCCTGGTGGTATTTGTGCTGTTCGCCGCTTATAACGGTTCGACCAACGTGAGCCTGGGCGCGCTGAACATCAACCTGGCACCGCCGGAGGAACGCCCGTTATACGTAGGGCTGGGTGCGGCCATTGCCGGACTGGCGTTTTATGCCAGCGCGGGGCAGGGTGCGGTCGTCGCGCTGATCGGATATCCGGGGCTGTTCCTGCTGGCGCTGCTGCTGATGGCGGTATCGTTGTGGCAGATTCTGCGCCTGCATGATCCCACCGAGGTCAGGGAGGTTCGGGTTGGTGCGCGGCCCTGAGTCACCGGACGTGGTCCCGATTTGGTTGTGGCGGCTAGTGCTGGCCGCGCTGGTGAGTGTCGTGATCGGCGGCGCCATCACGGCGCTGCTTCTAGCTGCTGGCGTGGCTGACCCACCGACCGCCGGTCCGGTGCGCTGGCGGCAGGAGACGCTGGACTCCGGCTGTCTGGGCCTCACCGAAATCACCCTGCCAGCCCTGCAACCGCCGGTGACGATTAGCCTGGCGGCATCTCGGCTGGAAACCGCCGATCCTTTTGATACCTGGGGGCTGTGGTTGGAAAATCCCACGACCGGTCCGCGTTGGGAAGTGCTGCCGC